>NZ_JBIAIL010000004.1:0-305402 GCF_042871425.1 Micromonospora sp. NPDC005806
CGGCGAACACACCACCGGCAAACGCCAGACCAGCAACACCAAGCACGCTCTTACGCAGCATCGTGTTCACGGGAAGCTCCATTCGGGGGTCGGCGTCCACGCCGACAGGGGGGTCGGCAACAGACGCAAGCACCACGTCAGGCGCTCAAAGGGGGAAAGTCTTGGGGGGGGGTCCGGCGTGCGGGGCGGGGGCCTCTTCGCGGCGCCGGGACCATGTGTAACGACCGGCGGGCCACCATCATTCCGGGGCCCGCACCCCGCCAGGCAGGGTGCTCTTCCTCGGCCGTACACCGGGATTCAACGACCCCCACCCGTCGACCATTCCGCCATGGGGATGCCGCCGGTCACACCCCGAAACCGGACACCCGGCTACACACGGCACCGGCCGTGACGAACATGCCCGCACACGATGCGGACAACTTCTCGGAAACTGTCGCCTCCGTACCCGTGGAGGCCACAGTTTCCCTGAAGTTGCGCCGACCGTGAACCGGACAGGCGGCGCATCCGGGCGGCGTCGGACCACGACGCGGGTGTGGCCCGCCGTGACCGGCGCAGGGATCAAGCCCGACCGCCCGGAGCCGGGCACGACAGGCCACACCCGCCAACCCCAACCACAGACGGAAACCGGCCGGCCCCCCAAACAGGGAGACCGGCCGGCTCGACACCGAAGAGACAGACTTACCAGACCTGCTGAACGATGTCCGCCGCCTGCTCCTCCCACTGCGCGTACGCATACGGGAAGGCGGACACCTGCACGGTCTGCGCCGCGGCGGTCAGCGGCAGGTCATGCCAGTCGCCCACGTTCTTCAGCGCGTTGAAGAACGCCTTCGACGCGTAGTCCGGGTCGGTGACCTGGTCGGGCGTGCCCCAACCCGACGACGGGCGCTGCTGGAACAGGCCCTCCGAGTCGTGGTCGTTGTATTCGCCCAGGTGGCCGAGGTTGTACAGCTTCGACTCCTGCAGCGAGGTCGCGACGCCGATGACGGCGCCCCGCTCCCCCACACCGGTCTCCTTCGCCGCCTTGACGATGGCCTTGGCGTTGGCGACCTGCGTGTCGTCGAGCGGGATGCGCGACTGCGCGCCCTCGACGCCGTGCGGCATGAGCTTGTCCTTGCTGGGCCGGTTGGCCTTGGTGGGGACCTTGTCACTGCCGGTGGTCTGGGCGGGCGTCACCGCGTCGGTGCCGGGCTTCTTGCCGGTGGCCAGGTCAATGGCGGCGACGGCGCCGGCGTGCGGGCCACTGGTGACCGGCGCGGCGATGGCTGTGGGGCCGAACGCCAGTCCGCCCAGGGCGGCGACGCCCGCGAGGGTCAGCGCAGCCTTCCGGTTCGGAATCTTCGCGATGGCGTTCTTCGCGGCGGAGGTCTTCGCGATGGCGGGGAGCCATCGAGTGAAGTGGTGCTTCACGACAGGTGGCCCTTTCGATCGTCACGACGCGCTCCGGGGTGAGCGCCCCTCGGGGGAATTACTGGCCGGTACGGGTTTGCGTTCCGGCGGTACGGGGGACACAACCAGCTCCACGTGTCGGTCATTCCGGAAATGCCGGACCGGCCGGTGGCTGCGGTCCAGGTCACCCGGGACGCCGGACACGCTGGAACGGGGCGTACCGGAGGGGTGGAAACCACCCGGAGGGCGCGGCGCGGGTCAGCCGGCGGCCGGCGTGCCGAACCGGACGAGAACGTGCCAGAGCTGCTTGAGGTGCTGAAGGGTGACCTCGGTCGACCCTCGATCCGCCCACCGGTGCGGCTCTCTGACCACCGAGGCGGCGGCCCGGCCGATCAGCGCGGCGTGGACCGGCTCCCCGGGGCGGGCGAACTCGACGTGCACCCGGGCGGCCAGCGGCGGGATCGCCGGCCCGCGGAACTCGGCGTCGATGCCGTCGACCGGCAGCTCGAATCCGCCGTGCCAACGCAGCGGGACGCCGTGCCGGCGGGCGACCCCGGCGAGGATCCGTCCCGTGTCGGTGCCCTGGAACGACGGATCGACCACGAGGGCCTCGACGTCCCGGGCGAGGCTCAGCTCGCCATGCACCTGGGCCTCGATGTAGTCGTCCAGGGCCCGTCCGGCGGCGTCGGACTCCCGCTCCCGGCGGCACAGCAGCGTTCGCAGCAGGGTGCCGGTGTCCATGCCGGCCACGCCGAGGCTGACGCCGGTACCGGCGGTGGCGGTCAGCAGCGCGGCGAGCACCGGCTCGAAGACGTCGACGGTGCCGAACTCGGTCGGCTCCGCGTAGCTGTCGCCGAAGCTGAAGGTGGACCGGGCCAGGACCTCGGGCCGCAGCCGCAGGTGGCAGGAGCCGAATCGGGGGGACGCGCCGTCCGGATGGCCGAGCAGGTTGAGGCCGCCGTACTTCGGGCGCTCGGCGGGGAGCACACCCGGTCGCTGGTACGCCCCACCGAACATCGTCTGCTCCCAGCGGTCCCGGTCACCGCCCGGAAAGGCGGTCAGGCCCCCGTTGGAGATGCCCGTCTCGAACTGGCTGCGGTAGACGGCCTCCCGGTCGAGCGCCTCGGCCACCGAACGGCCGTCGCGCAGCAGCCGGTCCGGGTGGAAGTTGAGGGTGAGCTGGCCGTGCGCGGCCACCGCCGCGACGACCTCCTCCGACCGGTACGTGGTGCCTGAGCCGGCGAGGTGGTGGGCGATGACGGCCAGCGCGGCCGTCCGGTCGCGCAGCGCGACGTCCCGGACGTGCCGCAGGGCGGCGGCCTGAGCGGGGGTCAGCGTCGGGTCGGGCACGGGCCCGAGTATCGGGGGCCGGGTGCCGGTACGCAGCCGATTTTCTGCCCGGTCAGGCGTCGGTGCCGAAGCCGTCCAGGGCGGCGCGTTCCTCCGGCGTACGCAGCTCCTGGAAGACGGTGAGGTGCAGGCCTGCCGGGGCGTCGAGGCGGGCGTTGAGCGACTGCCACGGGGTGACGGTCGGCGGGGCGACCTCGGTGGCGCCGGCGGCGACGAGCCGCTCGGTCACCGCGCGGCCGTCGTCCACCTCGAACGCCAACCGCAGCCGGGGCGCCACCTGCCGGCCGACCTCCACCTCGTCGATCATTCGCTTCTGCGCCGGGTTGGCCAGCTCCAGCGTGGCCCGGCCCGCATCCAGGATCACCACCCGGGCGCCGTCGCCACCCGAGTAGGCCGCCTCTTCGGGCAGGCCGAGGGCGTCGCGGAAGAAGGCGACCGCCGCGTCGTAGTCGTCGGCTTCGACGACGAGGCGCAGCTGGCGTACGGTCGGCGGCGGGTCGTGCCGAGGGTCGGTCATGACCGCCGATCCTAGCCGTGCACGGCGGTGCCGAGCCGGGCCAGGAAGTGCGAGTTTCCCGGGGCGGCGGCGAGCTGGCGCAGCAGCTGCTCCATGGCTGGCTGACGGTCCACTTGGGACAGCGCGGAACGCAGCCCGCGCAGTCGCCGCCGTTCCACGTCGGTCAGCAGCAGTTCCTCCCGCCGAGTGCCGGAGGCGCGGACGTCGACGGCCGGATAGGTACGCCGGTCGGCCAGCGCCCGGTCCAGCTTCAGCTCGGCGTTGCCGGTGCTCTTGAATTCCTCGTAGATGAGCATGTCGGCGGCGGATCCGGTCTCCACCAGCGCCGTGGCGAGGATGGTGAGGGAGCCGCCCTCCTCGGCCGCGCGGGCCGCGGCGAGCAGCCGCTTCGGCGGGTTGAGCGCCGCGACGTCCACCCCGCCGGAGAGCGTACGGCCGGCCGAGCGGACGGAGAGGTTGTAGGCGCGGCCGAGCCGGGTCAGCGAGTCGAGCAGCACGACCACGTCGTGCCCCAGCTCGACCAGACGCTTCGCCCGCTCGATCGCCAGCTCCGCCACCGTCGTGTGGTCCTGCGGCGGACGGTCGAACGTGGCCGCGATGACCTCGCCCTTCACCGACCGAGAAATGTCGGTGACCTCTTCCGGCCGCTCGTCGACCAGCACCACCATCAGGTGGCACTCCGGGTTGTTGCGGGTGATCGCGTTCGCGATCGCCTGCAGCACCATCGTCTTACCGGCCTTCGGCGGCGACACGATCAGCGCCCGCTGGCCCTTGCCGATCGGCATGACCAGGTCGATGACCCGGGTGGTCAGGATGTGCGGCTCGGTCTCCAGCCGCAGCCGCTCCTGCGGGTACAGCGGAGTGAGCTTGTAGAACTCCGGCCGGCGCTTCGCCTCCTCAGGCTCCATCCCGTTGACGGTGTCGACCCGGACGAGCGGGGCGTGCCTGCCCCGACGGGGAGCGGTGGCGGCGCCGGTGACCAGGTCACCGGGGCGCAGGCCGTACCGGCGCAGCTGTGCGGCGGTGACGTGGACGTCCGCGGGCGAGGGCAGATAGCCGTCGACCCGGAGCAGTGCGTGGTCGTCCACGGTGTCCAGAATGCCGGCGACCGGGGCCGGCGCGGTGGTGTCGTTGTTCATCGAGGTGCCTTTCCTGTGGTGGAGGCCGCGGGTGCGGCGGGCGGGAGACGATAGAGGGCCGGGGGGTCACGCGAGCGGGTTCGCCCCGCCGAGGCGGGCGGTGTCGCCGGAACGCCTGGCCAGACCGGAGGGGCGGCATCGCTACGCGGCACGCCGGCGGGCCCGACGGGCGGCCCGACACGTCGCCGACGCCGCCCACCCCGTGGGCGAGCGGGTCGCCGCGGTCTGAGGTCGCGCGGACGCGGTGCTGACGGACCCGTGCCGGTTCTCGGCCGGTGCCCGCGCCAGGGCAGACGGCTACCCGAGAGCCGCTCGACCGGAAGCCGTCAGCCGTGGCACCGGCGGAGGGACCAGCACAACAGTCGGTGGGAGGAAGCAAGCCAGCGGCGGCGAGATTTGGACTCCGGGTGGCGCAGAGCGCCGGCATCCGGGTCCACCGGCAGGGTAACCCTCGATGACCAGGGCGGGCAAGCAGGTCAGCCGTGATCTGCCGGCTAGGTCGACGTTCCCATCGGCGTTACAGTGAGGGACGCGCGGACCGGAGAGGCGAGCACCGTGACTGGTACCTCCGTGGTCGACCAGATCCAGCTGGGAGACCACGTCTGCTGGACCTACGACGACGAGGGCCGCGCTCTCGACGCCGTCGGCCGCTTCGCCGCCGCCGGCCTCCGCCTCGGTCAGAAGGTCATCTGCTTGACCGACTCGTCGACGCCGCAGGCGGTGCGGGCCCGCGTCAAGGCTGTCGGTGCGCCGACCGAGGCCGGCGTGGCGGCCGGTCACCTGCGTATCGTGCCGGCGGCGGAGACGAACCTGTCGGGCGACCGGCTGGCGCCGGAGGCGATGGTCACCGCCGTGGTCGACGAGGTCACCCGCGCGCAGCAGGAAGGCTACCCGGGAGTACGGCTCTGCGGCGACATGGCATGGGTGTTGCGCAGCCGCATCACGCTGGACGATCTGCACCGGTACGAGACGGCACTCAACCCACTGTTCCTGGACGCGCGGGTCGCCGGCCTGTGCCTGTACGACCGGTGGCTCTTCCCCGCCGACCGGTTGCGTGCCCTCGCCGCCGCCCACGCGGGGACGGTCGGAAGGCACACCGGCGGGACCTGGTCGCCGCTGCTGCGGGCGTACCGGATGACCGACCCGCCGGGGTTGCGGCTGGTCGGGCAGGTGGATCGGAGCAACCGGGAGGCGTTCACGGCGGTGCTGGACGACGTGACGGGCAAGGACCGGGCGGCCGCGAACCGCCCGCCGGTGCTGGACGTCTCCGAGCTGAGCTTCGCCGACGTGGGCGCTGCGAGCGCGCTGGTCCGGGCCGACCGGTCCAGCGCCGCCGGCATCCGGCTGGTGGGCTGCCGGCCGGCACTGAGCCGGCTGCTCGGCCTCCTGGACAACTGGACACCGACGGGGTCCCTGGCATGACCGCACCTGGGGCGGCCGGCACCACCGTCCGGCTGCACATGCTGCGGGAGGCCGGATGAACGACGCCGCATACCCACTGCGTCCGGTCGGTCGGGTGGAGTCCCCGCTGACCGATCCAGCGACCGCCCCGAAGCAGGGCGACGAGGGGGCGCCGGAGGCGTGGCTGGTCTTCGACGAGGCGTACGCGCCGGCGCTGGACGGCCTGCGCGCCGGCGCGGACGTGCTGGTGCTGACCTGGCTGGACCGGGCCGAGCGGGACGTGCTGGTGGTGCACCCGCGCGGTGACCGGTCCCGCCCGGAGACCGGCGTCTTCGCCGCCCGCTCGCCACACCGGCCGAACCCGATCGGCCTGCACCGGGTCCAGGTCCGCCAGGTCGACGGCGTACGGGTGCGGGTGGCCGGTCTGGAGGCGGTGGACGGCACCCCCGTACTCGACCTCAAGCCGGTGCTCGACGGCGAGCGCTGAGACCCGCGGCACCCGGCCGGGTCGGCCACCCGGCCGGGGCGGTCGGCTCAGTGACCGCGCGACATCCATTCGTCGAGGTGGGGTGCCTCGGCGCCGATGGTGGTGTCGTCGCCGTGTCCGGTGTGGACGACGGTCTCCGGCGGCAGGGTGAGCAGCCGGGTCCGGATCGACTCGATGATGGTGCCGAAGTCGCTGTAGGAGCGGCCGGTGGCGCCGGGTCCGCCGGCGAAGAGGGTGTCGCCGGTGAACACCGCGCCGAGTTCGGGGACGTAGAGGCTGCACGCGCCCGGACTGTGGCCGGGGGTGTGCAGCACCCGCAGGCTGGCGCCGCCGACCGGGACGGTCTGGCCCTCGATCAGCTCCCCGTCCGGCGGGGTGTACGGGTGGACCAGGTCCCAGAGCACCCGGTCGGCGGGGTGCAGCAGCACCGGGGCGCCGGTGGCGCGGGACAGCTCGGGCGCCACCCGTACGTGGTCGTCGTGGGCGTGAGTGGCCAGGATGGCGACCAGCCGGCGGCCGCCGACGAGCTTGCGGATGGCCGCCACGTCGTGCGGCGCGTCGACGACGACGCACTCGGCGTCGTCGCCGATCATCCAGACGTTGTTGTCGACGTCGAAGGTCTGCCCGTCCAGCGAGAACGTGCCGGAGGTGACGGTGTGGTCGACCCGGGCGGTCACGGGAACACCACCACCGAGCGGAGCACGTCGCCGTGGTGCATCCGGGTGAACGCCTCCTCGACCTGGTCGAGGGCGATCTCCTCGGTGACGAACGCGTCGAGGTCGAGGCGGCCCTGCTGGTAGAGCTCGGTGAGCATCGGGAAGTCCCGGCTGGGCAGGCAGTCGCCGTACCAGCTGGACTTGAGGGCGCCGCCCCGGCCGAAGACGTCCAGCAGCGGCAGCTCGACCGTCATCTCCGGGGTGGGTACTCCGACCAGCACGACCGTGCCCGCCAGGTCCCGGGCGTAGAAGGCCTGCTTCCAGGTCTCCGGGCGGCCCACCGCGTCGATCACCACGTCGGCGCCGAAGCCGCCGGTGGCGGCGCGGATCGCCTCGATCGGGTCGTCCTCGGAGGCGTTGACGGTGTGCGTGGCGCCGAACTTGCGGGCCCAGTCGAGCTTGCGGGAGTCGGTGTCCACCGCGATGATCGTCGTCGCCCCGGCCAGCGCCGCGCCGGCCACCGCCGCGTCGCCGACGCCGCCGCAGCCGATCACCGCGACGGAGTCGCCCCGGGTCACCTGGCCGGTGTTCATCGCCGCGCCGAGGCCGGCCATCACGCCGCAGCCGAGCAGGCCGACGGCCGCGGGCCGGACGGAGGGGTCGACCTTGGTGCACTGCCCAGCGTGGACCAGGGTCTTGTCGGCGAACGCGCCGATGCCCAGGGCCGGCGAGAGCTCGGTGCCGTCGGTGAGGGTCATCTTCTGGGTGGCGTTGTGGGTGTTGAAGCAGTACCAGGGGCGGCCCCGGCGGCAGGCGCGGCACTGCCCGCAGACCGCCCGCCAGTTGAGCACCACGAAGTCGCCCGGGGCGACGTCGGTGACCCCGGCCCCCACCTGCTCGACCACGCCGGCCGCCTCGTGGCCGAGGAGGAACGGGTACTCGTCGGTGATACCGCCCTCGCGGTAGTGCAGGTCGGTGTGGCACACCCCGCAGGACTGGACGCGGACCACCGCCTCGCCGGGCCCTGGGTCGGGCACCACGATCGTGGTGACCTCGACCGGCGCGCCCTTGCGCCGCGACACGACTCCCCGGACTTCCTGACTCACAGTGCCTCCCGCCTGTGTCGGTGTCCCATCCACCGCGAACCTACCGCCGATCACCGTGGACGGCCCACCTCGACGCGGCGGGTTATCCCGCCCGTCTCGGGGTACGCGGGGGCCCGGTTCTCCGGCACCCGACGGGAGTGATCATGAAACTGACGCATGCGCCGCTCCGGGTCAGCATCGGCGCGTTCATCCTGAATTCCGGGCTCAGCAAGCGGACCCTGGAGGGTGAGGCCGCCGCGGGAATGCACGGCATGGCGGTCGGGGCGCTCCCCCAGCTGAAACAGTTCGAGCCGGACCGGTTCGCCAAGCTGCTGTCCCGGGCCGAGATTGCGCTGGGCGCGGCGCTGCTCGTCCCGTTCGTGCCGTCGCTGCTGGCCGGGGCGGCGCTGACCGCGTTCAGCGCCGGCCTGGTGCAGCTCTACCTCAAGACGCCGGGCATGCGGGAGGGGAACAGCCTGAAGCCCAGCCAGGCCGGCATCGGGCTCGCCAAGGACGTGTGGCTGGTCGGCGCCGGGTTGACCCTGATGCTGGACTCGCTGACCCACCGGCGTCGCTGCGACTGACCGCGCCGCTGACCAGGCACGGGGGTACGGGCGATCAGGCGCCGACCGGAGCGGGGACCGGGACGGCGGTGCGCTCGGCGGCGTACCGGCGGCGGGTGGCGTTGCGGTAGCGCAGCACCTGCACCGCGCCGAGGCCCCAGAGCAGGTACTGCACGGCGAACGCCCAGCGGAACGCGTCCAGCGGCGGGGTGCTGCGGCCGGCCGGGGTGGCCAGGTCGAGCACCACGCCGACGGCCAGCACCAGCAGGATCGAGGCGACGAACCCGCCGACGTTGACGATCCCGGTGGCGCTGCCGATCCGGTGTACCGGGTTCGAGGTGCGGGCGTAGTCGAAGCCGATCACCGAGCCGGGGCCGTTGACCGCGAGGACGACGACGAGGGCCACCAGCAGCCAGTGCGGCGCGCGGCCCGGCCAGGCCAGCACGACCGCCCAGACGGCGGCCGTGCCCGCGGTGATCGCGAAGACCACCACCGAGCGGTGGAACGGGTGCCGGGCGCACAGGTGCGCGACCACCGGGCCGCAGACCAGGGTCACCACGGTCATCAGGGTGAGCAGCGCCGCCGCTGCGGTCGGCGAGAAGCCCTGCCCCTGCACCAGGAACGGGTAGCCCCAGAGCAGCGCGAAGACCGAGCCGGAGAACTGGGTGACGAAGTGGGTCCACAGCCCGAGGCGGGTGCCCGGCTGGGCCCAGGCGTCCGCGAGCTGCCGGCGTACGGTGGCCGGGTCGGCGGCGACGCCGGCGGTGTGCTCGGCGTGCGGGGTGTCGCGGACCGCGACGAGGACCAGCAGCAGCACGCTCGCGCCGAGCGCCGCGGCGGTGAGGAACGCGGGCGTCCAGCCGGCGTGGTGCAGCAGCGCCACCAGGGGTACGGCGCCGAGCACCGCGCCGAGCTGCCCGATGGTGCCGGTGAGCTGCACCAGCAGCGGGTTGCGCCGGCCGGGGAACCAGAACGCCACGATCCGCAGCACGCTGATGAAGGTCGTCGCGTCGCCGAGGCCGACCAGCACCCGGGCGCCGACGGCGAGCCGGACGTCGGTGACGACGGCGAAACAGAGCTGGCCGGCGACCATGAGCGCGCCGCCGGCCAGCAGCATCCGGCGCGAGCCGAACCGGTCCAGCAGCACGCCGACCGGCACCTGCATGGCCGCGTACACGGCGAGCTGGGCGACGGTGAAGGTGGCCAGGGTGGCGGCGTTGATGTGGAAGCGGTCCGCCGCGTCCACGCCGGTGACGCCGAGTGAGCTGCGGTGGAAGACGGCGGCCACGTACGCGGTGACCGCGACGGCGAAGACCAGGGCGGCGGGGCGGCGCGGGGCGACCGTACGGGCGACGACGCTCACCGCAGCGTCCGCAGCACGGTCGCGGCGTTGTCGATGTGCGCGGCGACCGCGTCCAGCCAGGCCTGCGGGTCGTCGCCGTCGAGGGCGGCGAGCTGGCCGGCGTGCTCGGCGAGGACCACCTCGGCCCAGCCGGGCGAGAGGCGGAAGCCGGCCTCCCCCATCCGGATCTGCCGGTCGCGTAGCCGGTGGTAGAGCTCGGCGAGGATCTCGTTACCGGCCGCCTCCACCACGGTGGCGTGGAACGCCCGGTCGGCGGCCATCAGGGCGGTGACGTCGCTGGCGGCGTGTGCCCGCCGCATCTCGTCGAGCCTGCGGGTCAGCTCGGGGCGGAGTTCGGCGCGGCGGGGCCAGACCCGCTCGGCGGCGTGCAGCTCCACCAGGCGGCGGGCCTCGATGACGTCGGCGATCTCACGTGCCGAGACGGGCCGGATCAGTGCCCCGCGCTTCGGGTAGAGCTTGACCAGGCCCTCGGTCTCCAGGCGCAGCAGCGCCTCGCGGACCGGAGTGCGGGAGACGCCCGCCGCCTCGGCGATCTCGCCCTCGCTGACCAGCAGCCCGCCCGGGTAGACCTGCTCCAGGATGGCCCGCTTGAGGTGCTGGTACGCCCGCTCGGCAGCGGACGGCGCGGCGGCCCGTGCCCTCGGCGCGGCGCTGGCATGCGTCATGTATCTATGATGCGCCTCAGTCTCGCCGCACCCCTCCCCTGACTGCCGCCCCGTGACCCACCCCACGCCCTCCCCGAGCGACCACACACAGGCGATGGGGACAAAGGGGATGAAGTGCCGCAGTTTCTCACGGGGTGAGGGTGATGGCGGCGTCGGTGAGGGTGAAGCGGGTTCGGTAGGGGGTGCCGAGGGTGTCGAGCAGGTCGGCCAGCCAGCGGGCCTCCGGCGGGGCGGCCGGCTGCAGGCGCATCCGGCGCATCCGGACCGGCAGGAGACGCAGCCGGCACAGCTCGCCGGTCTCCACGTCGAGCGTGGGCAGGTGCAGCAGCCGCAGCTCCGGCCGGTACTCCTCCTGCCCGCCGATCCCCTCGTAGTCGTCGATCAGGTCGCCGCAGCCGTACAGGACCAGCCGCCCCCGGTACCGCTCCACCGGGCGGGGATGGTGCGACGAGTGGCCGTGCACCACGTGCACCCCGGCATCGACCAGCGCGTGCGCGAACTCGACGTGCTCGTCCGGCACCTCATGGCCCCAGTTGGAGCCCCAGTGCACGGAGACCACCACCAGGTCCGTCGCGCCGGCCGCGTCGGCGATCCGGTCGGCGAGCGCCTCCGCCGCCCCCGCCGACACCTCCGGCAGGTACGCCACGCCCGGCCGCCCTTCGGCGGCGGCCCACTGTGGGAACACCCCGCTGGACGGGGCGCCCACCGACCAGACCAGCAGCCGGCGGCCGTCGCCCAGCGGCACCGTGGCAGGCCGCCACGCCTCCTCGGCGTTCCGGCCCGCGCCGGCAGTCCGGATGCCCACCCCGCGCAGGGCGTCCAGCGTGTCGGCGAGCCCGGTCGGACCGAAGTCGAGAACGTGGTTGTTGGCCAACGCGCAGACGTCGAGCCGGCCGGCGGTCAGGCAGGGCAGGTTCGCCGGGTGCATCCGGTAGTGGATGCCCTTGCCGGGGACGTGCTCGCCCCCGGCGGTCACCGCCGTCTCCAGGTTGACGATCCGCACGTCCGGGCGCTCCCCGTCGAGCAACCGCAGCGCGTCGCCCCACGGCCACTCCGGTGGGGCCGGGCGCGGCACCGGCCCGCCGACCGACTCGGCCAGCTCGACATAGCGGCGGGCGTCGGTGACGGCCTCCTCCCACAGGGCGGGCGGCCCCGGATGGGGCAGGATCTGGTCCACACCCCGGCCGGTCATCACGTCACCGGCCAGGAAGAGGGTCACCTCGGCCATACCGGGGACTTTCCCCGCCCAGGGCGACGCCGCACCTGCCCGACGGCGGAAATCCGACGGCGTGGATCGCGGGAGCGCCGGTCGACGCCACGACGAGCGTCCCCGACGGCGCGCCCTCGCCTCGATGGCCGGCCGAGCTGGTTATCGTGGGCCCGCAGCTGACCGGTCGTCGGCGAGGAGCCCGGATTGACCACCACCGCGCCCGTCCGCGCCTGGCACCGGCCGATGCGGGCCCGCCGGCCCGACGAGGAGCACCGGGCGGCAACCCCGCTGGAGCTCTTCTTCGATCTCTGCTTCGTGGTGGCGGTGGCGCAGGCGGCCGCCGGCCTGCACCACGACGTCGCGGCGGGGCACCTCGAGCATGCCCTGCTCAGCTACCTGACCGTGTTCTTCGCGATCTGGTGGGCCTGGATGAACTTCACCTGGTTCGCCTCCGCCTACGACACGGACGACGACGTCTTCCGGTTGACCACGCTGGTGCAGATCACCGGGGCGTTGATCCTCGCCGCCGGGGTGCCGCGCGCGTTCACCGACGCCGACTTCGCCACGATCACCTACGGGTACGTGGTGATGCGGCTGGCCACCGTCCTGAACTGGCTGCGGGCCGCGGCCGGCGACCCGGAGCGCCGTGCCACCGCGGTGACGTTCGCGGCCGGGGTCGCCGTGGTGCAGCTCGGCTGGCTGCTGCGACTCGTGCTGCCGGACGAGGGAGGCCTGCTGGTGTTCCTGGTGCTGGCGGTGGCCGACCTGCTGGTGCCGGTGGTGGCCGAACGGCGCGGGAGGACCACCTGGCACCCGCACCACATCGCCGAGCGGTACCAGCTGTTCACCCTGATCGTGCTCGGCGAGGTGGTGCTCTCCACGTCACTGGCGATCCAGGGCGGGGTGGACGCCGGCAACCCGGAGCTGTGGTCCCTGGCCGCGGCCGGCGCCGTGATCGTCTTCGCGCTCTGGTGGCTCTACTTCGACCGACCCAGCCCGCTGCCGCCCCAGTCGCTGCGCGGCGCACTGTTCTGGGGCTACGGCCACTACCTGATCTTCGCGGCGATCGCCGCGGTAGGCGGCGGGCTGGCCGTGGCGGTGGACCACGACCTGCACGCCGCGCACGTGTCCGGCCTGGTCGCCGGCTACGCCACGGCCGTGCCGGTCGCGGTCTACCTGCTCACCCTCTGGGCGCTGCATCTGCCGAGCAAGCGCGGCCTCGACCGGGGGCTGTTTCCCGGCGCGGCGCTGCTGGTACTCGTGGCGCCGTGGCTCGCCGCGCCGGTCGACGTGGTCGCGGGTGTGCTGCTCGTCCTGGTGGCCGTCACGCTGGTCCGGCGGCACCGGACTCCGACCAGAACCGCCTGACCAGGGTCTCGAACTCCGCGGCCCGTTCGATCTGCGGCATGTGCCCGGTGTCGGGGAAGAGGTGGGTCCGGGCCTGCGGGAACCGGGTGCGGGCGTTGGTCAGGTGGCGGACCGGCAGGATACGGTCCCGGTCGCCCCAGACGACCAGAGTGGGCAGACCGAGCGCCGCGACCGCCTCGAGCAGTTCCTCGCGCCACTGCGGCCGTACGCCCCGCCAGGTGCCGAGGCTGCCCACCAGTTCCAGCATCACCCGGGCGGCGTGCGGCTCGCGCGCCACGGCCAGGGCGGCGGCGACGCGCGCCTCGGTGACGTACGCCGGGTCGTGGAAGATGGCCCGCTCGGTACGGCGGGCGATCCCCGGATGCGGCCGCAGCAACAGCCGAGCGAGCGGACGCACGGCGAGCACCCGCAGGGCGAACGTGACCTCGCGTCCGAAGCCGGCACTGTTGACCAGCACCAGGCTGGCCGCGCGGGCCGGCCGGTCGACGGCGAGCCGCATGGCCACCGCCCCGCCGAGGGAGTTGCCCACCAGGTGAGCCGGGCCGGTGACCCCGGTGGCATCGAGCACCTCGCCGACCGCGGCGGCCAGGGCGGGCAGGGTGTGCGGCGCGTCCAGCGGGGCGGAGCCGCCGTGGCCGGGCAGGTCGACGCTGACCACCCGGTGGTCCCGGGCCAGTGCCGCGTGCTGGTCGGTGAAGTCGTCGAGGGTGCGGCCGATGCCGTGCAGCAGCACGACCGGCGGGCCGTCGCCGGCGACCCGGCAGCGGACCCGGCGGCCGGCCACGACCAGCTCGTCGGCCGGGGGCAGGGCGAGGGTCACGCGGTCCTCCCGGGCTCGGAATCGACGGGTTCCGCGGCGGGTCGCGCGGCCGGCACCCGGGCCGGCTTCGGTCGCATCCCCAGCGCCAGAACCCTCCCGTACGAGGCGGGGGCGATCCGGGCGAGCAGGTCGGGCAGCTTCGCCGACCAGCCGATCAGCACCCGGCCGCGCCGGCGTTCGACGCCGCGCAGGATCACCTCCGCGGCCTTCGCCGGGTCGATGGAGAGCAGCTTCTCGAACTGCTGCCGGCCGGCCTCGTACTCCTCGCGGGCGACGCCGCTGCCCACCCGGGCGCTCTGCGCGATCCGGGTGCGGATGCCGCCCGGGTGCACGGAGGTGACCCCGACCCCGTCGTCGATCAGCTCGTGCCGCAGCGCCTCGCTGAAGCCGCGCACGGCGAACTTGCTGGCCGAGTACGCGGCCTGGCCGGCGGGCGCGATCAGCCCGAAGAGGCTGGAGACGTTGACCAGGTGGGCGCCAGGCTCGGCCTTGAGCGCGGGCAGCAGGGCGTGGGTCAGCCGGACCACGGCCCGGAAGTTGATCTCGATGACCCAGAGGAACTCCTCCAGGGTGACCTGGTCGAATCGACCGCCCAGGGCCACCCCGGCGTTGTTGACCAGCAGCCGGATCCGGGGGTGCGCGCGATGGATCTCGGCGGCCACCCGGTCGGTGGCGTCGGGGTCGGCGAGATCGACCAGGTGGGTCTCGATCCGCCGGTCGGGGTGGGCCGCGCGGATCGCCGCGACCACGGCGTCGAGCCGCTCGGCGTCCCGGTCGAGCAGGACCAGGTCGGCACCGCGCCGGGCCAGCCCGTGCGCCAGGGCCTCGCCGATGCCGCTGGCCGCGCCGGTGAGCACCGCGGTGCCACCGGGGAAGACGAAGTCACGCATGCGGGCGCTCCAAGAGGTCAGGCGACGGGCGCGGGCCGCTCGGCGGCGCCGTCGGTGGCGGGCGTGCCGGCGCGGGAGAACCGGACACCCTCGTCGGTGAGCCGGCCGTGCCGCATCAGCAGCACGTCCCGGGGGTAGTTCTGGTGCAGCCGCCACGGGGCGCTCGGGCCCTGCTTGGGCAGTTGGTCGACGGCACGCAGCACGTACCCGGACTTCAGGTCGATGATCGGCGCCAGGTCGCCGGCGATGGGGGCGAGCGGGGTGACCACCTGCTGGCCGGTGCCGTCGAGGTGGCGCAGCAGCCGGCAGACGTAGGTGGCGACCAGGTCGGCCTTCAGCGTCCAGGAGGCGTTGGTGTAACCGATGGTCATGGCGAAGTTCGGCACGCCGGAGAGCATCATGCCCTTGTAGGCGACGGTCTGCGCCAGGTCGACCTCAGCACCGTCCACCACGATCGTCATTCCGCCGAGGGCGAGCAGGTTGAGACCGGTGGCCGTGACCACGATGTCGGCCGGTAGTTCCGCGCCGGAGCGGAGCCGGATGCCCGGCTCGGTGAACGTCTCGATGGTGTCGGTGACCACCGAGGCCCGCCCGGCGCTGACCGCGCGGAAGAGATCCCCGTCGGGCACCACGCAGAGCCGCTGGTCCCAGGGGTTGTAGCGGGGTGAGAAGTGCCGGTCGATGTCGTACCCGACGGGCAGCTTGCCCCTGGCGGCCCGGCGCAGGAGCTTCTTCACCAGCCCCGGGGCGCGCCGGCTGAGCTGGAAGTTGGCCACCCCCAGCACGACGTTCTTCCACCGCACCAGGTCGTACGCGGCCTTCGCCGGCAGCCAGCGCCGGGCCGCGTCGGCGAGGGCGTCGCGGGAGGGCAGCGAGATGACGTACGTGGGCGAGCGCTGGAGCATGGTGACGTGCCCGGCCTGCTCGGCCATCGCCGGGACCAGGGTGACCGCCGTGGCGCCGCTGCCGATCACCACCACCCGCTTGCCGGCGTAGTCCAGGTCCTCGGGCCAGTGCTGCGGGTGCACGAGCTGGCCGGCGTACCGCTCGACGCCGGGGAACTCCGGGGTGTAGCCCTCGTCGTAGCGGTAGTAGCCGGAGCAGGTGAACAGGAACGCGCAGGTGAGGACCACGTCCTCGCCGGTGTCGTCGCGGTGGGCGTGCACGGTCCAGCGGGCGGTGGCGCTGTCCCACTCGGCGCGCACCACCCGGTGGTGGAAGCGGATGTGCGCCGGCACGCCGTGCTCCCGGGCGGTCTCCCGCACGTACTCCCGGATGGCGTCGCCGTCGGCGATCGCCTTCGGGTTGGTCCACGGCTTGAAGGAGTAGCCGAGCGTGTACATGTCGGAGTCGGAGCGGATGCCGGGGTAGCGGAACAGGTCCCAGGTGCCGCCGATCGCGTCCCGCGCCTCGAGCACCGTGTACGTCTTGCCCGGGCAGTTGCGTTGCAGGTGGACGGCGGCGCCGATGCCGGACAGCCCGGCACCGACAATGAGGACGTCGACGTGGTCGGAGGCCATGGGATCTCCCGTTCGGGCGGCGGTCGACCGGACCCTATCCACCGCCGTCGACACCAGTCAACACCGTGTCGAATCCAATCGACACAGTGTCGAGCGGGTGTAGCATCAGCCGACATGACCACCGCCCGTACGCCGACCGGGGCCGCACCGACGCGCGGACGGCGACCGGGCCGCTCCACCGGCGACGACCGGGAGCTGGCCATCCTCACCACCGCCGAACGGCTGCTGGAGCAGCGGGCCTTCGGCGACATCTCCATCGACGACCTGGCGAAGGGCGCCGGCATCTCCCGGCCGACGTTCTACTTCTACTTCCCCTCGAAGGACGCGGTGCTGCTCACCCTGCTCGACCGGGTCACCGAGGAGGCGAACGCCGCAGCGGGCGACGTGCTGGACCGGCTCGCCGAGGACCCGCGCGCCCGGTGGCGGGAGCTGATCTCGCGGTTCCACGCCGCCTTCGGTGGTCACCGCGCGCTGGTGCTGGCCTGCGCCCAGGTGCGCGGCACCAATGCCGAGGTGCGGCGGCTCTGGGCCGAGGTGCTCGAGCGCTGGGTACGCGCGGTCGAGGCGGCCATCGAGGGCGAGCGCCGGCGCGGCGCGGCCCCGGACGGACTGCCCGCCCGGGACCTCGCCATCGCGCTGAACTCGATGAACGAACGGGTCTGGTACGCCACCTTCGCCTGCGACGGGCCCGCGGTGGCCGAGCGGGACGTGGTCGACGTGCTGCTCGACGTCTGGCTGACCGCGATCTACCGGACGACCACGCCGCCGGCCTGAGCGGCGGCGTGCGCCTCGCGCAGCCGCGCCATCATCAGGTCGAAATCGGCGGCCGACAGCACCGGGCCGACGTTCTTGCGCAGACCCGCCAGCGTCGAGCGCCGCTGCACCGGCGCCTCCACCGCGCCGTCGCGGGTCAGCACCCAGGCCGCGTCCCGCACGGTCGCCGAGCCGAGGAACCTCGCCCGCCGCACGTCGAACCCGGTCACCTCCGACCACGGCAGCAGGCGCGAGCGGTGAACGTGCCGGAGCAGCAGGCCACGCTCGTCGCGGTAGACGCCCACCAGGTACAGGCGCAGCGCCGCGAACTCCCACGCGCCGACAGCGGCGACGGCCCCCGCCATCTGGGCGACCTGGCGGACCGGCAGCCCTCCGCCGACGACCCCGGCCCCCACCGCGATCGACACGACGACGATCATGCCACCCCCGGCCAGAACCATGAAGCCGGTGAACGCCTGCCGCAGCCCCCACGGATCGACCCGCCGCCATCGCCGCACGGCCGTCACGCTAGCGGGTGCGGGCAAACTCCATGATCCAGTTCGTCTCCCAGGTGCGCTCGCCGTCGGTGGAGAAGGCCTGCTCCCAGCGGCAGGAGGTGGGCGTGATCCCCGACCAGATGAACCGGCACCGGACCGGACGCCCCTCGTCGCTGTCGTCGGCGTAGAAGGTGCCGACCCCGTCGACGAACCGGCCCACCACCGGCGGCAGTTCCAGGACGCCGCGCGTGCTGTTCATCCAGTAGATCGACCAGAGCCCGGTCGACGCGTCCCGGATGCGTACGGTCGAGCCGGAGAAGCCGGGGGTCGGGAAGCGGATCTCGTCGAAGCTGCCGGCACCGTCAAAGAACGAGTGCGCGACCGTGGTGCCGGGAAACTCGTCCCAGTCGTCGCTGCCGACGTGCCGCTTGGTCAGCCGCCGGTTGGTCACGTCCCAGGTGCCGACGAGGAAGTCGAAGTCGCCCATCAGTAGCCCACCGGCCCCTCGGCCCGGGTGTCGGCCAGGTAGCCGGGCAGGTCAGGACGGTCGGGGGCGAGGACGTGGCGGACCCAGGCACTGCGCTCGTGCTCCAGCACGCCCAACTCCCAGACGCAGCCCACCCCGGGGCGGTCCAGTGGGACGAAGTGCGCCGGGTCGTCATCCGGGCAGTCCAGCGCGGGCTGGCCGGCGATCGCGATCCGGCACTCCAGCACGTTGTCGAAGAACCAGCTGTAGGCCAGCAGGTACGCCCCGGTGTCCGCGCCGCGGTGCAGCACCACCCAGCTTGCCGGCGGGGTGCCGCCGTCCGGCTCGGGCAGCAGCTTCGGCAGGTACGCGTACGCGGCCTCGACCACGGCGGGTTCGAGGCGGCGGTCCGGCTGGTCGATGTGATAGCGCTTGACGTGCCGGCCGGCGACCTCAAGGGTCTCCGGCACGGTCAGTTCCTTGTCGTGGAAGGCCATGCCGGGACGGTAGGCCCACTCCCCTGACAGCTACTGTCAGTGGAATGCGGGCCAGTCGTCTCCTGTCAATCCTGCTGCTGCTCCAGGCCCACGGCCGGCTCACCGCCGCCGAGCTGGCGTGCCGGCTGGAGGTCTCGGTGCGCACCGTCTACCGGGACGTCGAATCGCTGCACGCCGCCGGCATCCCGCTGTACGGAGAAGCCGGCCACGCCGGGGGCTACCAACTCGTCGACGGCTGGCAGACCCGGCTGACCGGCCTCACCGCTGAGGAGGCCGACCGGCTGCTCTTCGCCGGGCTGCCCGGGCCGGCCGCCGAGCTGGGCTACCAGTCGGTCGTCGCCACCCTGCAACTCAAGCTGCGGGCCGCGCTGCCGCCCCCGCTCGCCGACCGGGCCGCCCGGCTCCAGGAACGGTTCCACCTGGACACCCCCGGCTGGTACTCCGACGGCGATCCGTCGCCGTACCTGGCGCCGACCGCGGAGGCGGTGTGGCGGCAGCATCGGGTCCGGGTGCGCTACCGGAGCTGGAGCGGCGAGGTGACCCGGGTGCTCGAGCCGTACGGGCTGGTGCTCAAGGGCGGCCGTTGGTATGTGGTCGCCGCCCGGCCGGACCGGCCCGAGCCGGCCACCTACCGGGTCAATCAGATCCTCGACCTCACTCCGCTCGACGCGCCGTTCGACCGGCCCGAGTTCGACCTGCCCGGCTGGTGGCGGGCACACGTGGTGGACTTCCGGACCCGGCTGCACCGGGACGAGGCGACCATCCGCCTCTCGCCGCGAGGCCGGCAGCGGTTGCGCGAGGTCGCCAGCGACGCGGTGGTGGCCGCCGTGGACGCCACCGCCGGGCCGCCCGACGACGGCGGCTGGGTGCGGGCGGTCGTACCCATCGAGTCGCTCACCCACGCGCACGGTGACCTGCTCCGGCTCGGCGCCGAGGTGGAGGTCCTCTCCCCCGCCGCGCTGCGCGATCGCCTCGCCGGCACCGCCGCCGCCCTGGCCGCCCTCTACCACCCGCCGCCCTCAACGTCGTGAGGTCCGCCCCCGTCAGCGGAGGTCGTGCCGGGCAGCGGCGACGGCGGTGATGCCGCGTTCGATGTCGCCGGGTAGGTTGGCGGCGTAGCCGAGCACTAGGCCGGGGGGCTGCGGTCGCTGGCCGTGCCAGGATAGCGGCTGCACCTTGACGCCCCGGCGCAGCGCCGCCGCGGCCTGCGCAGTGTCGTCGACGTCGCCGGGAAGGGTGACCAGCAGGTGCAGGCCGGCGGCGGCGCCGTGCACGACCGCCCCGGGCAGGTGGTCGCGGACCGCCCGGATCATCGCGTCCCGGCGGCGACGTGCCGGCGGCGCAGCAGCCGCAGGTGGCGTTCCAGCGCGCCGGAGTCCATCAGCTCGGCCAGCACGAGCTGCGGCAGGGCCGCGTTGCCCAGATCGGCCGTGCGGCGGATGCTCGCGGAGTTGACCGCCGTGCTGGCGTCGGCGCGGACGGCGGTGCTCACCGCCGACGCGCCGGAGTTCCCGGTGCCGGCGGCGCGGGCCGGGTGACGGCCCGGCTGGTCAGGCCGTCTCGCCCGGCGCCAGGCGCCGGTAGCCCGGGACGGTCTCGGCGAACCAGCCGTTCACGCTGGCCAGGCCCCGGTCGTTGAGCTGGGCGTCGTGGATCGGGAAGACCCGTCGGGCACCGACCGTCGCGGCGAACGTGATCGCCTCGGTCAGCTTCAGCCAGGACGCCTGGGCCGGTACCAGCAGGGTCTCCACCGGGGCGCCGGGCGGGGCGAGTGAATCCCCCGGGTGGTAGACCGCGTCGTCGACGAGGTAGCCGAGGTTGGCGCAGTCCGGCTGTCCGTCGTGGATGACGGCATGCCGACCGCCCACCGCGGTGACGGCGAAGCCGGCGGCGGTGAACCTGTCGCCGGCCGCCACCCGGGTCACCGCGAGCGGCGCCAGGTCGGGCAGCCGGGCCCCGTCCGGCGCGAAGACCGGCACGCCGAGGCCGGCCAGCCGCAGCACGTCGACGTGGTCGGTGTGCTCATGCGTGAGTAGGACCGCGTCCGCCCCGACCAGGGCCGCCGGCTCGCTCCAGACTCCGGGGTCGACGACCAGGGCGCGACCCTCGTGTTCGAGCCGGATGCAGGCGTGGGTCCATTTTGTGAGCTTCACCGGGTCAACCTAACCGGGACGCCGGCGCGGTGAGCACCCGGTGCCACTCCGGCATCGGCGACCCGGGTGCCCCGCAGCGGCCGCCGTCGCCGACGGTCCTCGTCGTCGGCGACGGCTGCGGGGTGCTCCCGGCGGCGCTCGGGGTCGCCGCCGAGAGCGCCGGTCACGGCAGCGCGGGCGGATCCAGCCAGCGCCAGGTGACGCCGTCGGCGGAGAGCCACGCGCCCTTGCTGTCCGGCCAGCCGGTCTGCACGTACCCGCCGGACACCGGCCGCGGGTCGGCGGCCGGTCCGAGGGTGGTGGGGCGGAGCGTGGCGCCGTCGTCGGAGCTGGCGAACATCAGCGGGGCCTCCGCGGCCGAGAAGCCGGCCTGGATGATCAGCACCCCGTCGGGACGCACCGCCGCGCGGATGCTGCGCTCCCCGACGTCGGCCGTCCCGGCGGTACGCGTCCACTTCTCGCCGCCGTCCGTGCTGCGCCAGACCACCACGGCGCCGCGCACCCGCCCGACCGCGAACACGGTGCGACCGTCCTGCGTGGCCACCGCGGGACCGCCCAGGTCGTCGAGGGCCGCCAGGCCGTCCGGGAACTGGTGCCGCCGCCAGGTCCGACCGCCGTCGCGGCTGACCTCCACGGCGCTGCCGGTCCAGATGATCCGGCCGCCGTCGCCGACGACCGGACCGGTGCGGCCGCTGACCCAGAGGCCGGCCGTGGCCGGCACGCTGTCGACCATCAGCACGGCGCGCAGCGTGGACCGCTTCACGAGCCGCACGACGTCCCCGCTGGCCGGGTCGGCGGCGACGATCGTGTCGTCGCTCGTGCCGGGCTCGCGCCCAAGCACCGGCCAGCCGGCCGGCAGCGCGTCCACCTGCTGCACCGTGACCTGCCGCCAGGTGGCCCCGCCGTCGCTGCTCGCGACCCACCCGGCGGACCGGCTATCGGGGGCGGAGCGGCTGACGTACCAGGCCACCAGGGTGCGCGGCCCGACCGCATGCAGGTCCACCATCGCGTCGTCCGGAACCGGCAACGCCCCGGTACGCCAGTGCCGGCCCCCGTCGTCGGTGCCCGCCCAGCGCGGCGGGCACCCGTCCCGGCACTCGGTCCAGCGCAGGTAGACATGGTCCAGGTCGCCGGCGGACGGGCGGCCGGTGAGGACCTGGCGGCCCGTGCCCGGGGCGGGCGTGCCGCCCGGGGTGGGGATGAGGTCGGGAGTGCGGTCCACGCCGAACCCGGGTGCGGGCGCGGCCCCGTTGTCCGGCCGAGCCGCGACGGCGACCCCGAACCGGTCACCAGCAGGGCCACCGTGGCGACCGTCAGGATCCGATGCCGGCGGCGCCGCCACCGGGCTCGCGCGGCCACCTGGTCGAAATGCAGCTTGAAGCCGGCCTGGGCGGCGGCGTTCAGGCCGGCGAAGTCCAGCTCAGGCATGGCGGGCCTCCCGTTCCTGACTGGTCGAGGAGGGGGCGGTGCGGGTGAGCCGCACCGGGGCGGCATCGCCGAGGTGGTCGGCGAGGGCGCGGCGGGCCCGCACCACTCGGGTCTTCACCGCCTCCACCGGGCAACCCATCGCAGCGGCCACCTCGGCCACCGGCAGGTCGGCGAGATGGTGCAGGACGACGGTCTCCCGGGCCTGCCAGGGCAGCCGCTGCAGCGCCCCCACCAACGCGACGTGGTCCGGTGACAGGTCCGGCGCGTGCTGCTGCGCCGGATCCAGCCGCGCCGAGCGGACGAGCCCGTGCAGGAGCACCCGGCGGCGGTACCGGGGCCGGGCGACGTTCAAGGCCACCGTCCGCAGCCACGCCTCCGGATTCGCCAACTGCCGGAACCGCCCCGGCCGCGCCAGCGCCCGGACGAACGCCTCCTGCACGACGTCCTGCGCCTCCGCGTAGTCGCCGGTCATCGCGTACAGCTGGGCCACCAGGCGGGCCGCGGAGGCGGCGTACACCTGTTTGATCTGTTCCAGTGGGTCCACATCTTCCCCTCCCGCGTCGGTCGTTACACGCGGTACGACCGGCGAGCGGGCGGTGCGGTGACATTCCGCGTCGGCGGACCCCGGGCAGGCGACGTGCCGGCGCGGGTGGTGCGGCGGGAGCGGGTCAGGCGCCCGGCTGATCGTCGTCGTCGGCGCGCATGAGCTCGTCGAACTCGGCCGGGGTGAGCTCGCCGGTGCGCAGTCGGCGGGCGTTGGCGGCGAACCGGCCGATCGCCGCTCCCCGCGGGTCGGGCGGGGACAGCAGGCCACCCTCGGCGGCCAGCGCGGTCACCTCGTCGGCGACCTGGCGGGTGTCGTCGGTGTCGACCGGCTCGCCGTGCAGCTCGCGCAGCGCGGCCGCGAGCTGCCCGTCCGCCGCGTCGCCGGTGCCCCACCACCGCCGGGCCAGCTCGACCGTGCGGCCGAGGGTGTCCTGGCCGACCTTCTCGGCACGCAGCACGGCGCGCATCATGCTGAGGAAGGTGACGGTCACGGCGTCGAAGTCATCGGCGATCATGTCTGGCACGCTAGCCGCCCACTGCGACAAAACGTGTTGGACACCCGACCCGCGGCGGCATGATCGGGGCATGGAGCGACGACCGCCCCGGGGGCACCGGAACATCCCGCACACCGCCGACGTCCGCATCGAGGCGTGGGCGCCGGACCGGGAGGGCTGCGTGGCCGAGGCGGTGGACGCGCTGGTCGACACCTTCGTGGACACCGTCGGCGCCGTCGCGGACCGCGAGGCCGAGTTCCGGGTGCCGCCGGGCGACGAAGCCGACATGCTGGTCGGCGTGCTCGACGAGGTGATCTTCCGGATGGAGACGGAGGGCGAGCTGCCGCTGGCCAGCGACGTGCGCGCGGCCGAGGACGGCGGCCTGCTGGTGCGATGGCGCACGACCGGCACCGACGCGGTGGAGCTGGTCGGGGCGGTCCCGAAGGCGGTGTCGCTGCACGACCTGCGCTTCAGCCGGGACGGCGCCGGCTGGGGCTGCGCGGTGACCCTGGACGTGTGAGCAGGCTCAGCCCTTCACTACGCCGAGCGGGACCAGTCGGGCCACCCGCCGGCACAGGCCCGCCCCCTCGGCCGCCTCGATGACCGCGGTGATGTCCTTGTACGCGGCCGGCATCTCCTCGGCCAGCCCGCGCCGGGACGCGCCCCGCACCGCGATGTCCTGCGCCTCCAGCTCGCGGCGTGGGTCGTGTCCGCGCTCCGCCTTGGTGGCCTGCTTGCGGCTCTGCACCCGGCCCGCACCGTGGCAGGTGGAGCCCCATGCCGGTGCGCCGGGCACGCCGGTGAGGACGTACGAGCCGGTGCCCATCGAGCCGGGGATCAGCACCGGCTGCCCGGCCGGGCGCAGGTCCTCCGGCAGGTCCGGGTGCCCCGACGGCAGGGCGCGGGTGGCGCCCTTGCGGTGCACGCAGAGCTTTCGCGGCGCCCCGTCCACGTCGTGCGTCTCGATCTTGGCGAGATTGTGCGAGATGTCGTACACCAGGTCCAGGTCGCGCCCGATCACCCGGCTGAACACCTGCCGGGCCGCGTGGGTGAGCAGTTGCCGGTTGGCCCGGGCGTAGTTGGCCGCGGCCGCCATCGCCCCCAGGTACGCCCGCCCCTCGTGGGACGACACCGGCGCGCAGGCGAGCTGTCGGTCGGGCACGTGGATGCCGTAGCCCGGCATCACCTTCTCCATCTCCCGCACGTAGTCCGTGCAGATCTGGTGGCCCAGCCCGCGCGAACCACAGTGGATCATGACGCAGACCTGGCCGGCCTGCAGCCCGAACGCGGCCGCCGTCGCGTCGTCGTAGACCTCCTCGACCGCCTGCACCTCCAGGAAGTGGTTCCCGGAACCGAGGCTGCCGACCTGACGCGCGCCGCGCTCCACGGCTCGCTCGCTCACCTGGGCCGGGTTCGCGTCGCCGACCGCGCCGTAGTCCTCGCAGCGGTCCAGGTCCCGCTGGACCCCGAACCCCCGCTCGACCGCGTACCGGGAACCGCCGCGCAGCACCCCGTCGAGTTCGGCGCGGTCGGTCAGGTGCCACACCGCGCCCTTGCCCATACCGCGCGGGGTGCACTCGCTCAGGCCGTCCATCACCGCGTCCAGCCGGGGGCGCAGGTGATCCCGGTCCAGGTCGGCGGCGAGCAGCCGCACACCGCACGAGATGTCGAAGCCGACGCCGCCGGGCGAGACCACGCCCCCCTCCTCGACGTCCATGGCGGCCACCCCACCGATCGGGAAGCCGTAGCCCCAGTGCACGTCCGGCATGGCGTACGAGGCGCCGACGATGCCGGGCAGGGTGGCCACGTGCGCCACCTGCTCCAGCGACCGGTCCGCCCCGGCGTCGGGCAACAGCGATCGGGACGCGAAGACCACGCCCGGCACCCGCATCGGGTCGTGCCGGTCGATGCGGAACCGGTACGGCGACTCCTCGACCAGGTCCATGCCGCCCGGGTTACCCGGGTCCGGGGCGATTACACCCGGTCTGGTTCAACTCGCCCGATCCGGGTACCGCGCCGACATGCCCCAGCCCCCGCGCCCCGGGTCACGCGGTCATCGAGATCGAGGCCCGGCGGATGTGCCTGACCTGGATGGCGAAGGCGGCCAGCGCCGCCACCACGCCGACCGCGATCGCCGGGCCGGGTGGAGCGCCGAACAGCCCGGCCAGCAGGGTGACGCCGAGCCCGATCAGCAGCCCGTTGACCGCGCCGACGAGCGCGGCCGTGGTGAACAGCAGGTGCCGGCGGCGCGGTCGCTCCCCCACCGCCGCCCAGATCGCCGCCCTGCCGCCCCCGCCGGCCACAGCGTCGGCGAAGAAGTCCTGATCGGCGGCGAACCGCCGATGGTACCAGGCGCGGATGCGCTGGATCCGCTGGAGGTCCAGCGAGTGCTCCACCATGTTCTGCACCAACCGGCCAAAGGTCAGCAGCCCGGTGATCACCAGGGTCGGCAGCACCGCGCCGAGGTACGGCCGCAGCAGGTGCCCGGTGCCGGAGACGAAACCCAGACCGATCAGCGAGGCCGAGAGCATCGACAGGAAAATCGTCGTCCGTCCCACCGACTCGGTGATGGTCGCGCTGCGCGAGGTCTGGAGCACGAAGTGTTCGGTGGTGAGGGCGGTGAGCAGGGCCTGCTCCCGTGCGTCCTCGTCCATCCCGCGGCCCCCTCCGGTCACCGTCACGATACGGAGCCGGACCGGCGGTGCGGGCCGAAATGGGATGCCCGGCGGAGTCACACCGGCCGACCCGCCGGCCGGGCCCGGACGGTGGCGGCGGAGAATGGCCCTGACAAGTGCGCGACCAGCGGGTACGGACGGGGGCAGGGGTGTCGGAGACGGCGGAGCAGTGGACGGCGGACGGCGGGGGCCGCGAGCTGCGCGCCGACTGCTCCCGCTGCTCCGGGATCTGCTGCGTCGCGCCGGCGTTCGCCGCCTCCGCCGACTTCGCCATCGACAAGCCCGCCGGGCAGCCCTGCCCGAACCTGGGCTCGGACTCCCGCTGCGGCATCCACCGCGACCTGCGCCAGCGAGGCTTCCCCGGGTGCACGGTGTTCGACTGCTTCGGGGCCGGCCAGCACGTCGCGCAGCAGACCTTCGGCGGGCGGGACTGGCGGGACGATCCGGCCACCGCGCGGCGGATGTTCGACACCTTCGCGGTGATGCGGCCGCTGCACGAGCTGCTCTGGTACCTGACCGAGGCGCTCGCGGTGACCGCGGCCGGCCCGCTCCGGGACGACCTGGCCGCCGCCCTGGCGGAGACCGGGCGGCTCACCGACGGCACCCCGGAGGAGCTGCTCGGCCTGGACGTCGACGCCCACCGGGACCGGGTCAACCGACTGCTCTCCGGGGCCGGCGAGGCGGCCCGGGCCGGACGGCAGGGGGTGGACCGGCGCGGGGCGGTGCTGATCGGGGCGGACCTGCGAAGGGCCGGGCTGTCCGGGGCGAACCTGCGGGGCGCCTGCCTGATCGGCGCGGACCTGCGCGGGGTGGACCTCGGCGCGGCCGACCTGACCGGGGCAGACCTACGCGGCGCCGACCTACGCGGCGCCGACCTCGGCCGCTGCCTCTTCCTGCACCAGTCCCAGCTCGACGCGGCGCGCGGCGACCACCGGACCGCGCTGCCGCCCCGCCTGCGCCGCCCCGCCCACTGGTCGCTGACCGTCACCCCGGTCCGGCAGTCCGGTGCCCGGTCGTCGGGTGGTCGGGCCACCGGCCGCCGCCGGCGCTGACGGACGCGGCGCCGGGGGCGTTTCACCGGGGCGGTGTCGGGTAGCCGGTTGGGACCGCGGCACGGATGGGGGGGGCGGACGGGTGAGATATCGGGTACGGCAGAGCGAGCAGCCGATGGACCCGGCGCACGCCGAGGACGAGGCCGGTCAGGCCCGGCTGGTCCAGGTCGACGCGGACACGGACGTGCCGGCGCCAAAGCGCGGCGCGCCGAAGCCTGACGAGGTCACCGAGGACGACGGCTCCGGGGTGGCCGGCGGCGCGTCCGGCAGCAGCTCCGGCGGCTCGTCGATGCCGACGCACCCGGATGCGGCGCGCTGAGCGTTTGCCCCGGGCGAGCTGGGCAGGAGTGCGACATGACGAGTGACAAGTCCTTCGGCCGCGCGTCCTTCGGCCGCGCGGCCACCGACGAGCCCGACGGCGCCACCGCGTACGAGGCGTCGTTGCGCCCGCCGGGCGAGTCCCTGCGCACGACCGACGACACCGGCGACGACTTCGCCGACCTGCCGGCCGAGGAGCGTCGCTCCGCCCGGGAGACGAGCCGGGCCGGCTACGACGTGGACGCCGTCTCCGGCACCGGAGAGCTGCCGGTCGAGGAGTGACCCCGACCCGTGTCCGGGTCGGCAATCGCCCGGTCAGCGGGGCACGCCCGCCCCGGCCCGGGCCTCCGCCATGCCCCGGTTGGCCAGCGCGTCGGCCCGCTCGTTCTCCGGGTGTCCGTTGTGGCCCTTCACCCACAGCCAGGTCACGTCGTGCCGGGCGCAGGCGACCTCCAGCCGCTGCCACAGGTCGGCGTTCTTGACCGGCTGCTTGGCCGCCGTCACCCAGCCGTTGCGCTTCCAGGACGCCAGCCAGCCGGTGATGCCGTTGCGCACGTACGTGCTGTCGGTGTGCAGGCGCACGGTGACCGGCCGGGTCAGGCTCTCCAGCGCCCGGATCGCGGCGGTCAGCTCCATCCGGTTGTTGGTGGTCGGGGTCGCCTCGCCGCCGCACAGCTCGCGTTCGTGCTCGCCCCAGCGCAGCACCACACCCCAGCCGCCGGGACCGGGGTTGCCGCTGCACGCCCCGTCGGTCCAGATCTCCACGACCCTGCCGGTCACCGCCTCCGCCATGCCGGCAACCTACCCGGTACGCCCACCGGACCTCGTCGCGGCGCTCCGCGCCCGGCTGCTGACGGCCGACGGAACCGGTCGTTCGTGGCCACCTACGAGCCGGTCTGACCCGCGGTCCGCGACCCCGCCTCCACCACGGGGGTGACGGCCGGATCGCGGCGCAGCCGGGTGCGCAACCGGTCGACAGCGTCACCGAGCACCGCGCCGGTCATCGGCAACAGCGGGCTGGACCGCATCACCGCCAGCTCCTCGGCCGGGGAGGTGACCCCGTCGAGGAAGCGCAGCACCCGCTCGGCCGGGTTGCGCTCGAAGAGCCGGTCGAAGAACTCCACCCCGGCGACGTGCCCCCGGTCCAGCGCGCGCAGCGCCACCGCGTCCATCCACAGGTGACGCCGGGGGTAGGCGGGCGCCGGCACCGGCGGCCGGCCGGCGGCCAGCTCGCGGGCGACCTGCTCGGCCTGCCGGAGCATGGCGGAGAAGGTGAACCCGGTGGAGGGGCGGGTGGCGCCGCCGGCGGTGCCGAGCCGGACCACCCGGGCCGACGGGCGGGGGACGAACGGACCGTCGGTCATCGGGATGACCCCGTTCTCCACCTCGCGCACCCGCAGCGCGGCCAGGTCCAGGCCGAGCAGTCCGGCGTAGCCGCGCAACGCCGCGTCGTACGCCGCGTCGGTGCGCACGGCCGGGGAGAACTCGGTGTACTCGACCAGGGCGTACCGGTCGCTGACCGGCAGCAGGTAGCCGAAAGAGACGCCCCGGGCGGGCTGCGGGGTGCGGAAGTCCATCAGCACCGCCCGGTCCGGGTCGAAGGTGGGCCGGTCGGCCGCCAGCCACCAGCCGCGGAAGTGCTGCAACCAGCTGGTCCGCCCGGGCCGTCGCGGCGGCCGGGGCCGGGAGTCGAGCACCCAGCCGGCCCGCGCCACGGGCCGCCCGTCGAAGTCGTGGACGGTCACCCGGTGGCCGTCGTCGCGCAACTCCCCGGCCGGCGCGGCGATCCGCACGGCGCCCAGCCGGCGCTCGGCCGCGGCAGCCCGGTCGTAGACCGGGGCGGAGCGGAGCATCGCGTACCGCAGCGGGGCGAGGGACAGGTCGCGGCGGCCGGCGGGCGTGACCACGTCGACCCGCGACCAGGCGGCGCTCAGCAGCGGGTCGAGGTCCGTGCCGGGGGCGCCCCAGAACGCCCACGTGCGGTCCTGGCCGCGCTTGTGCACCGGGTCGACCACGGCGACCCGCAGACCGGTCAGGTCGTGCCGGTCGAGGGCGGCCAGGACCAGGGAGGCGGCGCCTCCGCCGCCCACCAGCGCGAGGTCGACGTCGACCGGCGATGCGTCCACCCGACCACGCTGTCACACGCCCAGCGGCCGCCGCCCGGGACCCCGCCGCCCGTCGCGGCGGGCCGAGTAGATTCGGGGGATCACCGACGACGGGGGGACGGCATGGCGCAGGCGCCGCTGCGGGTGGGGCTGCTGGGGTACGGGATCGCCGGGCGGGTGTTCCACGCCCCGCTGATCGCCGCGACGCCTGGGCTGCGGCTGGACGCCGTGGTGACCCGCGATCCGCAGCGCCGCGAGCAGGTGCGCGCCGAGCACCCGGACGCCCGCCTGGTCGACGACGCCGATCAGCTCTGGCGGGCCGCCGACAGCCTGGACCTGATCGTGGTGGCCACGCCGAACCGGCAGCACGTGCCGATGGCCCGGGCCGCGGTGGCGGCCGGACTGCCGGTGGTGGTGGACAAGCCGCTCGCGCCCACCGCGGCGGAGGGCCGGGCGCTGGTCGAGGAGGCCAAGGCCGCGGGGGTGCCGCTGACGGCGTTCCAGAACCGCCGCTGGGACGGCGACTTCCTGACCGTCCGCCGGCTCGTCGAGGCGGGTGAACTGGGCCGGGTGGCCCGGTTCGAGTCGCGGTTCGAGCGGTGGCGGCCGGCGATCAAGCCGGGCTGGCGGGAGAGCGCCGCGCCTGGCGAGGCCGGCGGGGCGCTGTTCGACCTGGGCGCGCACCTGATCGACCAGGCGGTCCAGCTGTTCGGGCCGGTGGCACGGGTCTACGCCGAGGTGGACCGGCGCCGGCCGGGCGCCGAGGTGGACGACGACGCGTTCGTCGCGCTCACCCACAGCGGCGGGGCCCGGTCGCACCTGTGGATGACCGCGGTGGCGGCGCAGCTGGGGCCACGGATTCGGGTGCTCGGCGACCGGGCCGCGTACACCACGTACGGGTTGGATCCGCAGGAGGCGGCGCTGCGCGAGGGCGGCTTGCCGGGCACGCCGGGCTGGGGCGAGGTCGACCCCGACCGGTACGGGCGGCTGGGTGCCGACGGCGAGTTGCGGGCGGTGCCCACCGAGGCAGGCCGCTACCAGGACTTCTACGTGCAGGTCGAGGCGGCGCTGCGGGACGGGGCACCGATGCCCGTGGACCCGGCTGAGGCGGTCACCGTGGTGGAGCTGATCGAGCTGGCGCACCAGGCGGCCGCGCAGGGCGTGACGCTGCCGGTGCCGCCGTCGGTCTGAGCCGGCGGTCAGGGCGGGAAGACCCGGGGCACCCGCGGCCGGGAGTTGGTCGTCCGGGCCGGCAATGCCCGGAGATGACGTGCTCCGCCGCCCAAAGGTCCAGGTAGCCGCGGCGAACAGCGGCGGTACGGACAGCGACGGCACCGAGGCTCCTCAGGCGACGGTCGCGGGGGCGTCCGGGGTCGTCGGGGCGGGATCGGCGTACGCGGCGGCGACCGTGGCCCGGTCGAAGACCCGCCAGGTCGCCGCGATCACCGCGACGGCGACCACGAAGCCCACCCAGTACGGCGCGGTGATCCCGAACCGGTCGGCGACCACCCCGCCCAGCAGCGCGCCGACGCAGTTGCCACCGGCGGCGATGAACAGCGTCGTGCTCCCCACCCGGCCCATCAGCGTGGGTGGGGTGAGCCGCTGGCGCAGCGAGTTCGCCACCATATTCCACAGCGCGCCGTGCACCCCGAAGGCGAACAGCGCCACCCCGACGACCACGGCGCTGCGCGAGGCGGCCAGAGCCAGGTGCAGGCCGGCCTCGATGAGCAGGCCGATCCGGACGGTCCAGGTGGCGGTGATCGTGGCGACGAGCCGATCGCCGACGGCCGAGCCGAGCAGCCCGCCGACGGCCATGCAGGTGAACAGCGCGCCGTAGCCGACCGAGCCGAGGCCGAGCCGGTCGGTGGCGAGCAGCACCAGCACCGCGAGGGCAGCGGTGAGGGTGACGTTGAGCAGCCCGATCAGCAGGGTCATGGTGCGCAGCAGCCGCTGGGACAGCAGCCAGCGGAACCCCTCGGCGACCTCCGCGCGGACCGAACGGCGTCCGCCCACCTCCGGCGCGCCCCGGTACGTCCCGGCGAGCAGGCCGACCAGCACGGCGCTGAGCGCGTACGTGCCGGCGTTGACGGCGAACGGAATGGCGGCGGCCACCACGAAGAGGAACCCGCCGAGCGGGCCGGCGACCATGTTCTGCATGACCTGGGTGCCGCCGCCCAGCCAGCCGTTGGCCCGCTCGAGGCGGGACCGGGGCACCACCGCCGGCACGACCGCCTGGGCGGCCGTGCGGAACACCACCTCACCGGTGTTGACCACGAACAGCACCGCGTACAGCAGCGCCACCCCGGCGCGGTCGGTGACCATCGCGGCGGCCAGCACCGCCAGCACGACCACCCGTACCCAGTCGATGACCACCATCAGTCGGCGCCGGTCGACCCGGTCCACCAGGACCCCGCCGGGCAGCGAGAACAGCAGCCACGGCAGCCACGCCACCGCGGCGCCCGCCGACACGGTCAGCGGATCGTCGGTCCGCGAGGCGACGTACAGCGGCGCGGCGACGGTCGCCATTCCGCTGCCCAACGCCGACATCGTGCTGGCCGTCCAGAGCCGGGCGAAGCGCCCGTCGAGCCGTTCCCCCGTCACGGCGAGCGAACCTACCAAAGATCGGTTGTCGCTCCGACCGGGTTACCGGGCCGGCCACCGCAGCCCGCCTGGCGGATCAGGAAACGGTCGGGGCCAGCCGGCGGATCTCGGCGCGGACGTGGTCGACGTGCGGGCGGACCTGGGCGGTCAGGTCGTCGCTCCACCGCTCCTGCGCCTCGCCGAGATAGCTGGCGCGAGCGTGGGCCAGCACCGGCCGGTGTTCGGTCGGAAGCTGCGCCAGGGCCCAGTCGGCGGCGGCGTCCTTCGGCAGGACGTCGCCGCTCGCCAGGGTGGCCCAGATCCGGGCGAAGGTGAGCAGCACGTTGCGGGTGTCGTCGTCGAGGCCGGCGAGCAGCCCGGGGATCCCGGCGACGATCGCCCGGGCCAGGTCGGCGGCGGGGACCGGGTCGAGCAACTCGGCCGGCGGCGGCCCGGCCAGCGGCGTGTCCCCGCGCAGCACCATGGTGATCAGCGGCGCGAGGTCGGGCGTCGGCTCGGGCTCGGGCGCCCCGCCGGCGGTGTACTCGTCGCGCAGCCACTCGCCGTAGAGGAACTCGCCGCGCGGCGGGTAGCGCCAGGGGCGTACCGCGGATTGCGCTACCACGGTCAGCTCGACCGGCCGGGCCGGCCCGCGGAAGGCCCGGCGGCCGGAGATCTCGAACAGTCCCTCGACGAGAGCCCGGCGCTGCGCCCCGGTGGTGCGGCTCCGCGACACCACGAACACGTCGACGTCACTGGCCGGCCGCAGTCCGCCAAGCACCCCGGACCCGTGCAGGTACACGCCCAGCACGTCGCCGCCGAGCACGGTGGTCACCAGCAGCAGCACATCCTGCACCTGCGCACGGGTGACCGGGTCCAGCGCGGGCCGGGGCGGAGCGGGTCGGCCGAGATCCATCGGGCCAGGATGGCCGGTACGCGCCGGAGGCGCAGCCCGATTTCCGTCGGCCGGATGCGAGGATCACGTTCGCCCCGCTGGTCGAGCAGTCGAGCCTGGCCCGCGGCAGGCTCAACGGCGGTCGGCGACACCGGTGAGCGTGACGGCCATCCGGTCACCGGCGGCTCGGACCACCGCGCTGCCCGTCTCCGGGGCCTGCCCGGTGAGGACCAGGGCCACTTCCCGGCCGACCGGGATCACCCAGTGGGCCTGCCGCCAGCCCGCGCCGTCGTGCCGGTAGGCCAGTTCCACCACGTCGATGTCGTCGTCCAGCACGCGCCGTTCGACGATGCGCTGCCCGGGTGCGATCAGCGCGTCCGGCCCGGCCAGCCGGGCGAGCGGCACCGGCCCCTGCGGGAAGACCATCGCGCCGTCCGGGCCGAGCAGGTAGAACGCAGTGCCGTCCCCCGGATCGGAAGGCGACTCCACGGCGAAGCCCGCCGGCCAGCAGAGGCTGAACGGCCCCACCTCGAGCCGCCACTCCCCCTCCGGGCCCGGGGCGACGTCCACCACGTCCGGCACCGACCCGGCGCCGCGCCCGACCACCGCGCGACGTTCACCCCTGTCCGGGAAGACCGTGACCTCCACGGTGGACGCCCCTGCCGACCCGGCGAACCGGTACGGCCAGTACGGCACCAGCCGGGCGCCGTGCCCGGCCAGCCTGACGAACACGTGTCCCATGCCGACCTCCCCGAGCGGACGGCTCAGGGTACGCCGCCCCGTTCAGGTCCGGGGGCGGAAGTGATGCCGGACCAGGTACGCCGTGGTCGCCACGCCGATCCGCGCCCCCTGCACGTCGGCGGTCCGGGTGTGGATGCCGCCCCACACCCGGGCGTTGACGACCTCGGTGAGCGCCTGCGAGAAGCTGCGGAAGTACCGCCGTGTGCCGGAGTCGGCGCTGTACGCGCTGAACGAGATGTCGTCCCGGCCGAAGAAGTACGCCAGCGCCGACATGGTGGCGCCGGTGTTGCAGGTGTGGCCGGACGTGTAGTCGGGGTGGGGCGGCGTGACGAGCAGCGGTGTCCAGGCGGGGTCGGCGACGGTGGCGGGGTTGCCGTCGGTGTCGCCCAGCCGGATCGCGGTGACCGGCCGCCACCGGTTCCACGCCTCCTTCTCGTTGAAGCAGGCGATGACCGCGTCCGCCTCGGCGAGGTCCACCATCGCGAACATGCGGGCGGCCTGGAGGGCGTTCAGCCGCTGGGTGGTGACGAGCTGGCGCTTGATCTCCCACTCGCCGAGCCGCCGGTCGTGCCACCAGATCGCCGCTTCGGTCTGGTCGGCGGTGCGCACGGTGCTGGTGGCCGAGCCGACCTCCTTGATCTCGTTGTAGTCCCTGGCGTACTGGGCGCTGGCGAGCGCGGGCGGACCGGACGTGCGGAATACCGAAGCGCTGGGCAGCACGAACGGCGTCATGTGGCCGACCCAGCCGCCGTCGTTGGCGTACGACGGCGGCGTCGGCCGCCGCTGGCCGGGCTCGGTCCCCGCAATGAAGGTCTGCGGTCCGAACGCCCCGTCGTGCTGCCGGGCGACGATCATCGCGGTGGCGGCCTGCGCGCCGACGTCGATCCCCCGCTGCTTGGCACGACCGTCCGGAACCGCGGCCAGCGCCTGCTCGTACTGGGCCTGGAGGGCGTCGTGCTGGTTCGGGAAGATCGCGTCGAGCACCCGGTAGGCCGCGGCGGCGACGGCGGCGTCGACGGACTCGGACCCGTCGGCGGCCGGAGCGACCAGGTACGGCTGGTAAGGCCGGCCGGCGATGGCGTTCACCGCGTCGTAGACGGCGCTGTGCACCATCGCAGCGCCGCGCGACTGGACCTGCGGCGCCTGGCGCGCGACGTCCCAGATCGCCGTCTCGGCGAGCAGGTCCCAGGTGAGGACGGACTCCGCGGACGCGGCCGCCCCCGCCGCGTGCGCGGCCGGCGGCGCGACCGCGAGCGGGGACCCGGCCGCCAGGACGGCGACGACGGTCGCGCACGCCGCGGCGCGCACGGTGCGAACCCTGCTTGTCATGCTCTGTCTCCTCGCTGCTTCCGACCCGTCAGTTCACCCCGTGTCACGAGGTCACAGCATTGAGCAAGATGACTATAGACGTTCGCATTCGCACCGGTCGATAGGCCGAGCGGCGGCGCCGTCCGGCATACTGCCGGGCATGCGCGTGCCGTTCCCGGAGCCCGGGCCGTCGTCGGACGTACCCGCGCTCTTCCTCACCTACCTCGACTACTACCGGGACACGGTCGCCGACCGGCTCGCCGGGCTGACCGGCGAGCACGCCCGCACCACCCGGGTGCCGTCGGGCTGGACGCCGGTCGAGCTGGTCAGGCACCTGACCTTCATGGAGCGCCGCTGGTTCGTCTGGGGCTTCCTCGGCGAGCCGGTGCCGGACCCGTGGGGCGACCGCGCCGACGACCGCTGGCACGTCGGCCCGGACGAGACCGTGGCCGACCTGTTGGCCGCGCTGCGCCGGGGTGGGGCACGGACCCGGGAGATCGTCGAGGCGACGCCGCTGGCCACGCCGGCCGCGTTGGGCGGCCGGTTCACCGACCCGGCACGCCGCCCCACCCTCGCCGCGATCCTCTTCCACGTGCTGCAGGAGTACGCCCGGCACGCCGGTCACCTGGACATCGTCCGCGAGCTCGCCGACGGACGCACCGGGGAGTGACCGGCGGGGCCCGGCCCCGCTCCGCCACCGACGCCGTGGTGCGGCTCGGCACCCAGGATCAGGCGGGCCAGTATCTCGGCCGTCTCACCCTTGCGGCATCGGGCGTTCCGGTGGCCCCCGGCGCCCCTGCGCCGCGTCGATGAGCGCCACGCCGACCAGGACGAGGGCGGCCGCCGCCGTGGCCGCCAGGGGCGGCGCGAAGGCCAGCACCGGCGCCAGGACGGGCAGCACGATCAGCACGATCAGCCCGACGAGGCGAGCCCGGGACACCCGGCCGAAAATGCCGTGCTCGAGCCAGGCTCGTCCGGCGATGAACACGGTGGGGCCGCCGAGGTCGTACCACGCTCGGCTACCCGACTCCGGCACGTCGAGCAAATCGGCGGCGGCCGGCCGCGTTTCTCGTCGACGAGGGGCATACCGGCGGGCGGTGTGGGTAGTCGCGGGGCGCCGGGTCCGGGTGCTGTCGGCCACGAAGCCGGGGAGGTGTGCGTGACGGCGATACGACGACCGACGCCTGCGGAACCCATGCCTGAGGCGGCAGGGCACCGGGTGTCCAGCGGAGCCTGCCGGGACCTGCCCCCGGAGTTGGGACCGGACGCCGTCGGCGTGCTCCAGGGCCGCACGTTCATGTTCTCCGACGCGGCCGGGAATGTGCCCAGGAACTCGATCGGCGGGTTGGTCCACGACGACACCCGGTTCCTCGACCAGTGGGAGCTGACCGTCGACGACGCGCTTCCGCTGGTGCTGTCCGCCGGACCCGTGGACTTCCACTCCGCGGCGTTCTTCCTGGCCAACCCGGAGCTGCCCGGGCTGCCCGCGAACCGGATCGGGATCCGCCGGCAGCGGTTCGTCGGTGACGGACTCTACGAACGCATCGAGGTGCGGTACTTCGGCATCGAGCCGGTGTCGTGCCGGCTCCGGCTGGCGGTCGGCACCGACTTCGCCGACCTGTTCGAGATCAAGGAATCGGGCCGGAACCGCACCACGGACATCGTCCGGCGACACGAGCCGGACGGCTCGGCCCTGGGATTCCTCTACCGCAACGGCGACTACGAGGCGATGGTGCGGGTGGAGGCCAAGCCGGCGGCGCACCGGATCGACGGGGACGCCCTGGTCTGGGACCTGCACCTCGAGCGCGGCGAGCGGTGGGGGTGCCAGCTGTGGGTCCCGTTGCGCTGTGGCAAGGACGTCTATCGCCCCACTGTCCGGGAGTTCGGGCACGTGTTCGAGCACGGGCCCGACGATCCGTCGACCCGCTGGGCGGAGGAGAAGCCGCACCTGGAGGCCGACGCGGACCTGCTGTACGACGTCTACCACCGGTCGGCTCTGGACCTGGTGTCCATGCGCATCGAGAAGACGATCGCCGGGCAGCCGGTGGTGGTGATCGCCGCCGGGCTGCCCTGGTTCATGACGGCGTTCGGCCGGGACACGCTGATCACCAGCTACCAGACCATGACCTGCGGTCGCGAGGTGGCCAGCGGCGCCCTGCTCATGCTCGCCGACCATCAGTCGACGACGTTCGACGACTTCACCGACCGGGAACCAGGCAAGATCTTCCATGAGTACCGCACCGGCGAGCTGACCCAGCTCGGCGTCAAGCCCTACTGCCCGTACTTTGGCGGCGCGGACACCACCGCGCTGTGGCTGATCCTGCTCTCGGAATACTGGCGGTGGACCGGCGACGCCGAGCTCCCCCGCCGGCTACGCGGCAACGCCGACGCCGCCCTGCGGTGGATCGACCGGTACGGCGACCGCGACGGGGACGGCTACGTCGAGTACGCCACCCGGTCACCCCAGGGCCTCGGGAACCAGTGCTGGCGGGACTCCCCCGACGGGGTGCAGTTCGCCGACGGCACCATCCCGGTGCTGCCCATCGCGACCTGCGAGACGCAGGGCTACACCTACGACGCGAAGCTGCGCGCGGCGGAACTCGCCGACGGGCCATGGCAGGACCCGGCCCTGGCCCAGCGGCTGCGCGCCGAGGCGGACCACCTCCGCGAGCGGTTCAACCGGGACTTCTGGATCCCCGAGCGGGGCGGCTACTACGCCGTCGGCCTCGACGGCGACAAGCGCCGCATCGACTCGATGACGTCGAACATGGGTCATCTGCTGTGGAGCGGCATCGTGCCCGAGGACCGGGCGGGCCAGGTCGCGGCGCAGCTGATGTCCGACGAGATGTTCTCCGGGTGGGGCGTACGAACGCTGTCCACAGCGGACGCCGGATACAACCCCATCGGCTACCACGTCGGCACTGTCTGGCCGCACGACAACTCGATCATCGCCGCCGGGCTGGCCCGGTACGGCTACCGGGAGGAGGCCAACCGCATCGCCCTGGCCATGCTCCAAGCCAGCAGCTACTCGCAGCACCGGCTGCCGGAGGCGTTCTCCGGCTACGACCGCTCCTTCGGCCGGGAGCCCGTGCCATACCCGACCGCCTGCAACCCGCAGGCGTGGGCCAGCGGGGCGCCGCTGCTGTTCCTGCGCACCCTGCTCGGCCTGCAACCCCGCGACGGCGAGCTGCACGCCGACGCCCAGGTGCCCGCCGAACTGGGCCGGATCCGCCTCAGCAGGGTCGCCGCCGGCGGCCGGCGGTGGGACATCGAGGCAGCCGGCACCGAGTGCACGGTGCGCCCGGCCGGATGACCGGTCAGCCGGCCACGCCGCCGCGGCGCAGCTCGACCTTGCGCACCTTGCCGCTGACCGTCATGGGGAAGGCGTCCATCACCCGCACGTACCGGGGGACCTTGTAGTGGGCCAACCGGTCCCGGCAGAACTCGGCGACCTCCTCGACTGTCAAGCTGTCGTGCCCGTCGCGCAGGATCACGCAGGCCAGGATCTCCTCGCCGTACCGCTCGTCGGGGACGCCCACCACCTGCACGTCCGAGATCTTCGGATGCCGGTACAGGAACTCCTCGATCTCCCGCGGGTAGACGTTCTCCCCACCCCGGATGATCATGTCCTTGATCCGGCCCACGATGGTCAGGTAGCCGTCGTCGTGCATCACCGCCAGGTCCCCGGTGTGCATCCAGCGCGCCGCATCGATCGCCTCGGCGGTCTTCTCCGGCTCGGCCCAGTAGCCGAGCATCACCGAGTAGCCCCGGGTGCACAGCTCCCCCGGCTCGCCCCGCGGCACCGTCACCCCGGTCACCGGGTCCACCACCTTCACCTCGACGTGCGGCATCACCCGCCCCACAGTGGCGGTACGCCGGTCCAGGTCGTCGTCATGCCGGGTCTGGGTGGACACCGGTGACGTCTCGGTCATGCCGTAGCAGATGGCCACCTCGGCCATGTGCATCTCGGCGATGACCCGCTTCATCACCTCCACCGGGCACGGCGACCCGGCCATGATCCCGGTGCGCAGCGAGGACAGGTCGTGGGCGGCGAAGTCCGGCAGGCCCAGCTCGGCGATGAACATCGTCGGCACCCCGTACAGCGAGGTGGCCCGCTCGGCGGCGACCGCGCGCAGCGTCGCGGCCGGGTCGAACGTGGGCGCCGGGATGATCACGCAGGCGCCGTGGCTGGTCGCCGCGAGGTTGCCCATCACCATGCCGAAGCAGTGGTAGAACGGCACCGGCAGGCAGATCCGGTCCTGCTCGGTGTAGCGGACCAGCTCACCGACGAAGTAGCCGTTGTTGAGGATGTTGTGGTGCGACAGCGTCGCACCCTTCGGGAAGCCCGTGGTGCCCGAGGTGTACTGGATGTTGATCGGGTCGTCGCAGCTCAGCTCCGCCGCCCGCGCCGCCAGCCGGTCGACCGGCACCGACGCCCCGCCGGCCACCAGGTCGTCCCAGCTCGACTCGCCGATCCAGACCACCCGCCGCAGCGCGGGGCAGTCGCCCCGGACCTGCGCCACCATGCCCCGGTAGTCGCTGGTCTTGTAGCCGGGCGAGGACACCAGCAGGCTCACCTCGGACTGGTTGAGGACGTACTCCAGTTCGTGCCGGCGGTAGGCCGGATTGATGTTCACCATGATCGCGCCGATGCTCGCGGTGGCGTACTGCACCAGCACCCACTCCGGACAGTTGGGCGCCCAGATGCCGACCCGGTCACCCTTGGCGACGCCCGCCGCCAGCAGGCCGCAGGCCAGGTCGGCCACCGCGCGGCCGAATTCGGCGTACGTCCACCGCCGGCCGCTCGGGCAGTCCACCAGGGCCTCCCGCTCGGGGTACGCCTCGACCGCGCGGGCCAGGTTCGCGCCGATGGTGTCGCCGAGCAGCGGGGCGTCGGAGACGCCGCTGGCGTACGAGGGGAGGCTCATCGGACGTCCTCCTCGCGGTACTCGCCGGCCGGCCGCCCGGCGGCGTGCTTGTCCCGCTCGGCCGCGCGCAGCTCGGTCCGGCGGATCTTGCCGGAGATGGTCTTCGGCAGTTCGCCGAACTCCAGCCGCCGCACCCGCAGGTACGGAGCCAGCCGCTCCCGCGAGTGCGCGAAGATCGCGGCTGCCGTTGTGTGGTCGGCGGACCACCCCGGCGCGAGGACCACGTACGCCTTCGGCACGGCCAACCGCACCGGGTCCGGCGACGGCACCACCGCCGCCTCGGCCACCGCCTCGTGCTCCAGCAGCACGCTCTCCAGCTCGAACGGCGAGATCCGGTAGTCCGACGCCTTGAACACGTCGTCGGTGCGCCCCACGTACGTGAGGTAGCCGTCCGCGTCCCGGGAGGCGATGTCGCCGGTGTGGTAGTAGCCGTGGCGCATCGCGGTGGCGGTCAACTCGTCGTCGCCGTGGTAGCCGACCATCAGCGCGGCGGGCCGGTGCGCCAGGTCGAGGCAGACCTCCCCGTCGTCTCCGGGCTCGCCGGTCACCGGGTCGACCAGGCTCACCACGTAGCCGGGCAGCGGGCGGCCCATCGAGCCGGGCTTCACCGGCGCCCCGGGCGGGTTGCCGATCTGCGCGGTGGTCTCGGTCTGCCCGTACCCGTCCCGGACGGTCACCCCCCAGGCGGCCTCGACCTGCTCGATCACCTCCGGGTTCAGCGGCTCGCCCGCGCCCACCACGGTGCGCGGCGGGCGCTTCAGCTGGGTCAGGTCGGCCTGGATCAGCATCCGCCAGACCGTCGGCGGCGCGCAGAAGCTGGTCACCCCGCACCGGTCCATCGCGGCCATCAGCCCGGCCGGGTCGAAGCGGGAGTAGTTGTAGACGAAGACCGTGGCGCCCGCGTTCCACGGCGCGAAGACGTTGCTCCAGGCGTGCTTGGCCCAGCCCGGCGAGGAGATGTTCAGGTGCACGTCGCCGGGGCGCAGCCCGATCCAGTACATGGTGGACAGGTGCCCCACCGGGTATGACGTGTGAGTGTGCTCGACCAGCTTCGGCCGGGCGGTGGTGCCGGAGGTGAAGTAGAGCAGCAGCGGGTCGTCGGCCCGGGTCGGCCCGCCGGGGGTGAACGAGCCGTCCTCGCCGTCCGCGTCGGCGTAGGGGTGCCAGCCGTCAACCGGGTCGCCGACGGCGATCCGGGTGTAGTCGCCCGGCACCTCGGCGAACTTGCCGGTGTGCTCCGCCCCGACGACCACGTGCCGCGCCGCGCCCCGCTCCAGGCGGTCGGCCAGGTCCGCCGGGCCGAGCAACGGCGTCGCCGGGATGATCACCGCGCGCAGCTTGATCGCGGCGAGGATCGTCTCCCACAGTTCGAGCTGGTTGCCGAGCATGAGGATGAGCCGGTCCCCGGCGCGTACGCCCCGGGCGCACAGCCAGTTGGCCACCCGGTTCGAGCGGCGGGACAGCTCCAGGTACGACCAGCGCGCCTCGCCCCCGTCCGCCTCGACGATCCAGAGCGCGGTGTCGTCGTTGCCCTCGGCGAGCACGTCGAACCAGTCCAGCGCCCAGTTGAACTCGTCCGGTCGCGGCCAGCGGAACTTCTCGTACGCGGTCTCGTGGTCCGCGCGGTGCGCGAGCAGGAAGTCGCGCGCCTCGCGGAAGGCCAGGGTGCCGGCGGTGGCCATGGGGTGTCCTTCCTGTCACCGGGTCGCGCGGCCGGGAGGGGACGGCGCCGCGCGCAGTACGCTGATCCTCGATCGGGTGACGCAGGTCTCACCACCCCCGGACGGGGGTGGCCGGCCGGAGGGGTGAGGACGGTGACGCTCTATCCGCGCGACGACGCCGACCAGCTCAGCGGCGCGCTGCTCACCCTGCGCCGGGGCACCGGCCTGCCGGTCGCCTTCGGCGGCCTGGTCCAGGCCGGCGGGCCGGCCCGGATGACGATCACCGAGCTGGCCGGCACCAGCACCGCCGCGCTGCGTGGGTTGGCCATCCAGGCCGGCGCTGGGCTCGGCGGCAAGGCCCTCGCCCTCGGCCTGCCGCTGCGCGTCGACGACTACGCGGTGGCCCGCTCGATCAGCCACGAGTACGACGCACCGGTCTCCGCCGAGGGGCTGCGCTCGGTGGTCGCCGTGCCGGTGGTGGTGCACCGGGAGGTCCGCGCGGTCCTCTACGGCGCGGTACGCCAGCGGCTTCCCCTCGGCGACCGGCTGGTCGCCGCCGCGGTGGACGTGGCCCGGGACCTGGAACGCCGCCTCGTCGACCGGGACGCCGTCCGGGCGGCCCTGACCACCCTGCGCGCCGTACCGGCCCACGCTGAGGGGCAGCCCGCCGGGCCGGAGTGGGAGCAGGTCCGGCAGGCGCACGCCGAGCTGCGCGGGCTGCTGCGCCGGATCGACGACCCGGAGCTGCGCGACCGCCTCGACGCGGTCGCCGACCGGCTCGCCGGCGCCGTCGCCCGACCCGAGCGCCCACCCTCGGCCCCGACCCTGTCGCCCCGGGAGACCGACGTGCTCGCCTGCGTGGCGCTGGGCTGCACCAACGCCGACGTGGCCGAGCAACTCGGGCTGCGCCCGGAGACGGTGAAGAGCTACCTGCGGTCGGCGATGCGCAAACTCGGCGCGCACACCCGGCTGGAGGTCGTGGTCGCGGCCCGCCGGGCCGGACTGCTCCCCTAGAGCCGACCGTCCACCACCTGCCGGTCGGCGAGCGGTCGGTCCAGCTGGAACCGGATGCGCCGCGGTCGCGATCGCGTCAACCCCGTCACCATCCGTAGAGCGTCCTAGGAGGCTAGCTGGGACGTTCTACGGAGTGCCGGACTGGACAGGCAACCGTTCGGCTGCCTATTGTCAGAACAGGCAGCCATCCGGTTGCGTGTTCTGAGAGGATGACGGGTGGACGAGGTGTTCCGGGCGCTGGCCGACGCCAGCCGCCGCCGGCTGCTCGACAGCCTGAACATCCGCAACGGACAGAGCCTGCGCGAACTCTGCGCCGGGCTCGAGATGACCCGGCAGTCCGTGAGCAAGCACCTCGCCGTGCTGGAGGCGGCCGGGCTGGTGACCACGACGCGCCGGGGCCGCGAGAAGCTGCACCACCTCAACGCGGCCCCGATCAACGCCGTCGCCGACCGCTGGATCGGCCGCTACCACCGGGAACGGGCGCGTGCCCTCGCCGACCTGCAGACAGCATTGGAGCGGGACCCCATGGAGAACCCCACGTTCGTCTACACCACCTACATCCGGACCAACCCGGAGAAGCTCTGGCGGGCGCTGATCGAACCGGAGTTCACCCGCCGCTACTGGGGTGGGGTAACCCTGGTCTCCGACTGGCGGCCCGGTTCGCCCCTGCTCTGGCAGGACTCGGCCGACGCGGCGCCGAAGGACCTCGGTCAGCGGGTGCTGGAGGCCGAGCGGTACCGGCGGCTCTCGTACACGTGGCACGGGTTCCAGCCGGAGCACGCCGCGCACTTCGGCTGGTCCGCGGAGGAACTGGACGCCCGGCTCGGCGAGCGCCGCTCGAAGGTCACCTTCGACCTCGTACCGCACGGGGACGCGGTCCGGCTGACCGTGACCCATGACGACTTCTCCCCCGACAGCGAGATGCACCGGGCGATCAGCGGCCAGCTCGACGGCAGCGGCGGCTGGCCGAAGCTGCTGGCCAGCCTGAAGAGCCTGCTGGAGACGGGCGAGCCACTGCCGGCGCCGGTCCCGGCCGGCTGATCAGGCGAACGCCCGGCCGGCTCGGGGATGCCCACCCCCGTAGCGGCATCCCCGACCGCGACCGGCGCCGGCAGGTCAGCGGCCGGCGGTGCGGAACAGCGTTTGGACGAGTACGGCGGCGGCGACCAGGTGCATCGCGACCAGCGTCACCGTCGCCGCCGTACCCACTCCCCCGCCCAGCGGTCCGAGCAGGGACACCGGCAACACCACCACGGCGACGCCGGTCCAGATGCCCCGGGCCCGGGCGGTGAACCGCTCCAGCAGCGCCAGCAGGCCCCAGCCCGCCAACGCCGCCAGCAGGGTGGACACCGCGACCGCGACCGGGGTCACGGTCTGCTCCGTGCCACCCGTGTTGGCCACCAGGTCGACCCCGGCGAGCGGGACGGCGGCGACCCAGACGAGCAGGGTGGCGGCGGTGGTGGCGAGCACCGCCAGCGCCCGACCGCGCCGGCGCGCCGGCCGCGCGGCGGCGACGGGGGAACCCGCTGCGGTGGTCATGGTGTTCATCGGCCTGTACCTCCACTGATGCGCGGACCCGCTGCCGGGTCCGGGGACGACTTCCAGAGGCACGCTAGGCGCGGTCGCGCTCACCCCGGATCGGGCCACGAACGGGTTCCCCGCTCCGTCCCGAGAACCGGATGCGGCACGCGATCTCCGTCTCGCGACCGATGAGGTCGGGCGGACCCGCGGCCTAGCATCCGGGATGTGAAATGCCCGTCCCGATCCCGCATCCTGCTGCTGATCGACAGCGGTATCGCCGCCGCGATCTTCGGCGTCGCCCTGACCGTGGCCCTGGCCCCAGGCACCGGCCCCGGCACGACGGTCGGGACCGCCGTGGTGATCGGCCTCGCCGCCGTGCAGGCCAGCTGCCTGCTGTGGATCCGCCGGCGACCGGAGTACGCCCTGGCGGTGGCAGCGCTCGCCGGCATCGGGCTGGAGGCACTCTGCCCTCAGCTGGGCTGGCTCGGTTTCGTCACCGCTCCCCTGGCGTACGTGGCGCGGCTCCGGCCGCCCCGGGTCTCCCTGGTCGCGCTGGGGCTGCTGCTCGCCCCCACGCCCTGGAAGCTGGTCACCGGCGGCTGGCGGGACCTGCTGCTCGCGGTGACCGCGTTGGGCCTCGGTTGGGCGGTCGGCGAACTGCAACGCGGTCACGCCCAGCGGCGGCGCGACCGGCAGCGGCAGCTGCTCTCCCGGGAGCGGGAGCGGATCTCCCGGGAGCTGCACGACGTGGTGGCCCACCACGTCGCCGTCATCGCGGTGCAGGCCGCCGCCGCCGAGGACGTCTTCGACCAGCGCCCGGAGCAGGCCCGCGCCGCGCTCGGGTCGATCAACGCGGCCGCCCGGTCCGCGCTCACCGAGCTGCGGTCGATGCTGCACGCGCTGGCCAGCGACGACGGGTCGGATCCGGACGGGCCGCAGCCCGGCCTGGCGCAGCTCGACGCGCTCGCCGACGCCGTCCGGGCAGTCGGCCTCCAGGTGACGATGAGCCGGGGCGGCGTCAACGACGACCTGCCCGGCGGGGTACAGCTGTCGGCGTACCGGATCGTCCAGGAGTCGCTGACCAACGCGCTGCGGCACAGCCACGCCACCCGGGCCGACGTCAGCGTCCGGTACGACGACGGCGTGCTCCGCCTGGCGGTGGTCAACGACGGCACGGCGCGCCCACGCCGCGCCGGCGCGGGTGAGGGTCGCGGCATCGTCGGCATGCGGGAACGGGCCCGGCTGCTCGGCGGCACCCTGGACGCCGGTCCGCTGCCCGCCGGTGGTTTCCAGGTCCAGGCCCAGCTGCCCGTGGGGGTGGCGCCGTGAGCGCGAGGAGTGAGCCGGTCTTGCGAGCCCCGCAGTCGCGAACAGAGGTGGCACCGTGAGCGCGAGGAGTGAGCCGGTCTTGCGAGCCCCGCAGTCGCGAACAGAGGTGGCACGGTGACGGTCCGCGTGGTGATCGCCGACGACCAGGGCCTGATCCGCGCCGGCCTCACGATGATCATCGACGCCCGGCCCGACCTGACCGTCGTCGGGGAGGCGGCCGACGGGGTCGAGGCGGTCGCGGTGGTGAACCGGACCCGGCCGGACGTGGTGCTGATGGACGTGCGGATGCCCCGGCAGGACGGCATCGCCGCCACCCGGGAACTGGTGGCCGCCGGCAACCCCGCCCGGGTCGTCATGCTCACCACCTTCGACCTGGATGAGCACGTGTACGCGGCGCTGCGCGCCGGGGCCAGCGCCTTCCTGCTCAAGGACACCCGTCCGGCGGACCTCGCCGACGCGGTACGGGTGGTGGCCCGCGGCGAGGCGCTGCTGGCGCCCACCGTGACCCGGCGGTTGCTCGACCGGTTCGCCGACCAGCTCCCCTCCCCGGCGACCACGTCCGGGCGGCTGGCCGCCCTCACCGCACGGGAGGTGGAGGTGCTGACGCTCACCGCCCGGGCGCTGTCCAACGCCGAGATCGCGGAGCGGCTGTTTCTGAGCACCGCCACGGTGAAGACCCACGTCTCGGCCATCCTCACCAAGCTCGGCCTGCGCGACCGGATCCAGGCGGTGGTCTTCGCGTACGACGTGGGTCTGGTCCGGCCCGAGCCGCCTGCCCGGTGAACCGTCACCGGCGCCGCACCTGATCACCGAGCAGAAACGGGGGCGAGATGACGACATTGACGCTGCGTCGCACCGGCCGCCGGTCGTGGACGCTGACCAGCGACACCGGTGTCCTTCACGGAACCCTGCGGACCGGCCCTGGGCTGGTCTGCGCCGAGGCGAAGGCGGCCGACGGCAGCTGGTCGGTTCGGGCGCACGGGCCGCGTCGGCGGCGGGTCACCGCGGGGCCGCCCGGGGCCGTGGCGCTGGAGCTGGAACCGCCGCTGGCCCGGTCGGCCCGACGGGACGCCCCGGCCCGATGGGAGACGCCGCGTGGCTTCCGGCGGTACGAAGGTCTGCTGACCCACGCCGGCGGGCGCGTCGCGGCGCGGACCTCGACCCGTCCCGGCGCGGCAGTCACGGTCGAGGTGACCGGCCACCAGCCCGACCTGGTGGTGCTCACCGTGTGCTTCGCCCTGCTGACCCGACGACGGCGGGACGGGATGCGGGCGCTGTGGGTCGCCGCCATCACCTCGCACGGCCCGCGCTGACGTCGGATTATCGAGGCACTACCGCCCGCGGCGTCGACGCGCGAGATGGACGATGATGTCGGCGGCAATCTCGACCGTCTCCGGCAGGACCTGCATGATCCGGCCAAATGCCTGCTCTCGCTCTGAGGTCGGCAGTTCGAGATAAGCCGAGACGGTCGAGAGCTGGCCGACGTAGTCGCGAGCCCCCATCGTCAAGCGCCGCTCGATCACGGACTGCTGAACATCGGCGAACCACTCGGACCGTTGGAGCTCCGTACCCGGCCACTGCATGTCATGTCCTTGGGGCGTCCCGTCTGGAGACGGAACCTCGTCGCTCTCCAAGAACGGTGCCCGGGCCGCGCGCACAGCTTCCTCCACAGCCGGGTCAGCCAGCCGTACCGGTCCACCGAACGAGGCGAACACGCCACCCGGCTCCAGCAGCGCGGCCATGCGCGACCACCGCCCCTCCGGGTTCGTCCAATGCAACGCCGCTGCCGCATAGACCAGCCCGTAGCTCTCGCCTGGTCGCAAGTCCTCGAACGCGGCTTGCACGGTCCTGACGTTTGAAGGCACGTGCTTACGCAGCTCGGCGAGCATGGCCCCGTCAGGCTCGGTCGCGGTGACCGTGACCCCCCGTTGCGCGAACAGACGGGTCGCTTTGCCTGTCCCAGCGCCAATCTCAAGGGCAGTCCGAACCGGCTGACCCGCGTACGTCATCACCAGGTCGAAAAGCTCCACGGGATACCCCGGCCGGAACCGTTCGTATGCTTCCGCCACCACTCCGAAGCTCAGTGCGCGACCAGACATGCCGAGCATCCTGACAGGACCTCCGCCGTCAAGGCTCGGCTTTTCGCACGACCTAACCACACGATCATCGGCAGCGGCGGCGGTTGGCTGCTGCACCCGATGCCTGGACACGCTCAGGCCGGTGCAACCACACCAGCTGGAGCCATCGGGTAAGCATCAACCGGGTACGACCCACTGCCGGCGCCGACCGGACCCGGCGCCGGGGGTGGGGCACGGCCGCCGCGCGGACGGAAGCGGACCTCAGTCGCCGGCCGGTTCCCGGGCCGGACGCGGCCGCGTGCCGAACGCGCCCACCTGGCAGAGGGTGCACGGCTCGCCGGGGCGGATCGGGCAGGCCGCGGCCGGTCGGGCCGCGCGGACACCGGTGCTCACGTCCACCACGGTCCACCGCGCCGCCCGGCCCGGGTAGGGCCATTGGTCACCGGCTCGCCCGGCGCCGGGCCGGCACGGTCGCGCCCAGGTGGTCCGGCGGGACCCGTCGTTTGGTGAGTTCGTTGACGACGACGTACCCGGCGGCGAGCACGGCGAGGGTGGCAAGCATCCGGCCCGGCGGGGACGCGAGCCCGAGAGGCCTGGCGAGCGGACTGTACGGCAGGGCCACGGTGACCGCGGCGAGCAGCGCGCCGGTGCCGAGCAGGGTGGCGGACGGGCGGCTGCGCAGAAACGTCCGGTTGGTGCGCAGCACCATCAGCACGATGATCTCGGTGACGGTGAACTGGATGAACCAGGCGGCCCGGAAAACGTCGGTGGGTGCGCGCCACCACCAGCGCAGCAGAGCGAGGGCGGCGAGGTCGAAGGCGATGCTGATGGTGCCGTAGACCAGCATGAAGCGACGGATCGCGCGGACGTCGACGGTCCGCGGGTGTTGCAACTGCTCGGGATCGGCCTGGTCGGTGGAGATCGTGGTGTAGGGGATGTCGGAGAGGAAGTTCAGCAGCAGGACCTGACGCGGGAGCAGCGGCAGGAACGGCAGGAGCAGCGTCGCGACGCTCATGCTGACCACATTGCCGAACGAAGCGCTCGTGTTGACCCGGATGTACTTCAGGGTGTTGGTGAACGTGCGCCGGCCCAGCCGTACGCCGTCGGCCACGACGTCCAGGCTCTTCTCGAGCAGCACGATCGCGGCGGCCTGCTTGGCGACGTCGACGGCGGTGTCGACGGAGATGCCGACGTCGGCGGCGTGCAGGGCGGGCGAGTCGTTGATGCCGTCGCCGACGAACCCGACGACGGCGCCGCGGGCCCGCAGCGCCGCCAGGACGCGTTCCTTCTGGGTGGGATCGACCTCGGCGAAGACGGCGGTGTCGGCGACCCGGGCGGCCAGGTCGGCGTCCGAACAGGCGGCGATGTCGACGCCGAGCATGGGCTCGCCCATGAGGCCGACCTCGCCGGCGACGTGGCTGGCGGCGTGCCGGTTGTCGCCCGTGATCAACCGGACGGAGATGCCCATCCGGGCCAGCCGGCCGATGGCCTGCGCCGCGTCCGGCTTCGGCGGGTCCTGGAAGGTGAGCAGCCCGACGAGGGTCATCCGCGTCTCGTCCGCCGTGGTGGCGGTGGTCGCGTCGGGCAGGGCCCGAACTGCGACGCCGAGCACCCGGTGCCCCTGGGCGCTGAGGTCGGCGAAGCGCCGCTCCACCGCGTCGCGGACCTCGTCCAGCGGCACCACCCCGCGGCCCGTTCGGGCCGTGGCGCACACCTCGAGCACGGCGGACAGCGCCCCCTTGGTGATCAACGTGCGGGTGCCCCCGTCCTGGACCAGCAGGGACAGCCGTTTGCGGGTGAAGTCGTAGGGGACCTCGGCAATCCGGGCCCGCTCGTCGGCGGCCGGCTGCCCGGCCATGATCGCGGAGTCCATGGGATTGTGGAATCCGCGTTGGAGGCCGGCGTTGAGCCGGGCGAGACGGCCCACCTCGTCGTCCGGCCTCCCGGAGACGTCGAGGCTGTCCGTCAGGGTCACCGTGCCGGTGGTCAGGGTGCCGGTCTTGTCGGTCAGCAGCACCGTCATCGCCCCGAAGTCCTCGATGGCCTCGAGTCGTTTGACGATGACCCGCTCGGCGGCCATCATCCGTGCCCCGGCGGACAGGCTCACCGCGACGATCGCCGGAAGCATCTGTGGGGTCAGGCCGACGGCCAGCGCCAGGGAGAACAGCAGGGAATCGATGATCGGGCGACCCAGCAGCAGGTTCGCCGCGAAGATCGCGGCGAGCAGGACCACCATGATCCGCACCAGGAGCAGCCCGAATCGGGTCAGGCCACGCTGGAAGCCGGTGGCGGCCGGGCGGGCGGCCACCTGGGCGGCAACGCGGGCGAAGGAGGTGTGCCTTCCGGTCCGCATCACCACGGCCCGGCCCGACCCGCTGACCACGTGGGTGCCCATCCAGAGGGCATTGGTCCGCCCGGCCAGGTCCGCTTCCGCGGGTGTCTCGCCCGGTCCCTTCTCCACCGGGAACGCCTCCCCGGTGAGCGCCGACTGGTCCACCTGTAGCCGCTGCGCGTCGAGCAGCCGGCAGTCCGCCGGCACGACGTCCCCGGGGCGCAGCACCGCCAGGTCACCGACGACGACCTCGGGTACCGGCACGGACAGCTCACGGCCGTCCCGGATCACCTCCGCGCACACCCGGACCCGGGCCTGGAGAGCGTCGACGGCGCGGCCGGCGGCGCGTTCCTGCCAGAAGCCCAGCCCGCCGCTGGCCACGATGATGGCCAGGATGATCGCCCCGTCGGTGAGGTCGCCGACGGCCATCGAGAGCACCGTCGCGGCGACCAGGATCAGGATGATCGGGCTGGTGAACTGGGCCAGCAGCAGCCGCCAGCCCCGCCGGCGGCCCACCTCGACCTGGTTGGGGCCGTGCTCGCGCAGCAGCTGGGCGGCCTCGGCGTCCGTGCGTCCCCGTTCGGCGGCCCCGACCGCCCGCAGCGCCTCGGGCAGCGGCCCGGCCCAGAACGCCCCGGTCCGCTCCCGCGGGCCGATACCCGACTCCACCCGCCCCTCCGGACCGCCCTGGCGGGCACCGCCCCGCCCCGTGAGCTGACGCTATCGAGGGGCGGCCGGGCCATGCGGCCGAACCGGCCAACCGTCGGGCGGGACGTCGGGCAGACGGGCCCGGGTGCCGGCGTCGCCGGCGCCCGGGCCCGTACCGGTCAGGGCACCATCCAGTCGAGCACCGGCGAGCCCTGCAACGCGACCAGCACGCACATGAACAGCAGCAGCACCAGGCTCCAACCGAAGACCTTGCGGAAGATCTCGCCCTCCCGGCCGGCCATGCCGACCGCGGCAGCGGCGATCGCCAGGTTCTGCGGGCTGATCATCTTGCCGAGCACGCCGCCGGAGGAGTTGGCGGCGGCCAGCAGCACCGGGTCGAGGCCGGCCCGGGCCGCGGTCTGCACCTGCAGCGCGCCGAAGAGCGCGTTCGCCGAGGTGTCCGAGCCGGTCACCGCCACGCCGATCCAGCCGAGGATCGCGGAGAGGAAGACGAACGCCCCGCCGGCCGCGGCGAGGAACGCGCCGAGGGTGTTGGTCTGCCCGGACTGGTTCATCACGTACGCCAGGGCGAGCACCGCCATCACGGTGACGATGGCGTAGCGCAGCTCGACGTAGGTGCGCCCGTACGCGCGCAGCGCCCGGCCGGCGGAGAGCCGCAGGACCAGGGCGGTGAGGATGCCGGCGAGGATCATCAGCGTGCCGGCGGCGGGCAGCCAGTTCAGGGTGAACGTCGTCGAGGAGAGCGGCTTGCCGTTGCCGCCGAGGATGTCCAGCCCCGGCCAAGCGAACTTGACCGTCCACGGCTCCTTCGCCAGGGCCGTCTTGACCGGGCCCAGGTTGGCGATCGAGAAGATCGCGATGATGATCAGGTACGGGGCGTACGCCCGGGCCACTTCGGCGGGGGTGTCGGCGAGTCGCCGTCCGGCGGTGCGCGGTGGCTGGTCGGCAGGGCCGGGCTCGACGCCGTCGGAGCGGTGCCGGCCGGCCGGAGCCGTCTCGTCGATCCGGGGGTCGCCCGCCGGAGTCTCGCCACCGGTGCCGCCCAGGCCGGGCGCGGCGGTGGTCGTACCGGAGCGGGAGCCAGCGGCGGCGCGGACCGTGCCCGGATCGGCCAGCTCGGCCTCGGCGGGCCCCCGCGCGGCCGGTACGGTGGCCGGCTCGCGACCCAGGTCGGCCGGGGTCTGCGGGCGCCAGACCCGGACCAGCAGCACCACGGCGGCGGCCGAGACCAGCGCGGCCACGATGTCGGTCAGCGGCACCGAGATGTAGTTCGCCGCGACGAACTGCGCGAGGCCGAAGCTCACCCCGGCGACCAACGCGGCCGGCCAGGTCTGCCGGATGCCGCGCCGCCCGTCGACCAGGGCCACCAGCATCAGCGGTACGACCACCGCGAGGATCGGGGTCTGCCGGCCGACCATCGCGCCGAGGGTGTCCACGGTGAGCCGGGCGTCGTCGTTGGCGCCGCTGGTGACGCTGGCCAGGGTGACGATCGGGGTCGCGAGGGCGCCGAAGGCCACCGGAGCGGTGTTGGCCAGCAGCGCCACCGAGGCCGCGTGGATCGGCCGGAAGCCCAGCGCCATCAGCATCACCACGGTGATCGCCACCGGGGTGCCGAACCCGGCCAGGGCCTCCAGCAGCGCGCCGAAGCAGAACGCGATGATGATGGCCTGGATCCGCATGTCCGGGCTGACCCGCTCGAAGGAGCGGCGCAGCACGTCGAAGTGTCCGCTCTCGACGGTCAGGTTGTAGACCCAGATCGCGTTGATGACGATCCACAGGATCGGGAAGAAGCCGAACGCGGCGCCCTCGGTGGCGGACAGGACCGCCTGCCCGACCGGCATGGCGTAGACGGCGACCGCCACCACGAGGGCGACGGCGAGGGAGATCAGCCCGGCCAGCCAGGCCTTCATCTTCAGGACGCCGAGCAGCAGGAACAGGGCGAGCAGGGGTAGGACGGCGAAGATGGCCGAGAGCGCGACGGAGTCACCGACGGGGTCGGTGATCACCTTGAACTGGTCGAACATGGATCACCTCAACGCTTCTGGGACGGGTGGAAGGCGTTAAGAGGGGACCCCTCCTCTACGGAATGCGTTAAGAAGGGGCCCTTCCTTGCAGCAACTCCTCGACGTCTCGGCGGTGGATCGAGGCGTCGAGGACCTGGGCGGTGTGAGCCAGCGCGATGTGGCCGCCGGCGCGGGTCACCGAGGCGGCGACCTGCATGAGGCAACCGGGGTTGGCGGTGACGAGCAGCCGCGCCCCGGTGGCCAGTACGGTGCGGGCCTTGCGGTCGCCGAGTTCGGCGGCCGGCCCGGGGTGGAGCACGTTCCAGATGCCCGCCGAGCCGCAGCACAGCTCCGGGTCGGCGATCTCCCGCAGCTCCAGTCCGGGGATGTCGCGCAGCAGCCGGCGGGGCTGGGTGCGGACGCCCTGGGCGTGGCCGAGGTGGCAGGCATCGTGGTAGGCGACCGTCACCGGCAGCGGGTGGCGGGGCGCGACCGGGCCCAACTCGTCGAGGATCTCGGACAGGTCGCGCACCCGGGCGGCGAAGTCGGCGGCGAGGGTGGCGTAGCGGGGGTCGTCGCCGAGCAGGTCGCCGTACTCCTTGAGGGTGGAACCGCAGCCGGCCGCGTTGACCACGAAGAAGTCGACACCGGCGGCGGCGAACGTGTCGAGCAACCGCCGGGCGAACCGGCGGGCCTCCTCGTCGCGTCCGTTGTGCACGCTCAACGCGCCGCAGCAGCCCTGCCGGTCGGGCAGGATCAGCACGTCGCAGCCCTCGGCGGCGAGCACCCGGGCGGTGGCGGCGTTGACCTCGGGGAAGAACGCGCCCTGCACGCAGCCGGTCAGCATGCCGACCACGGCCCGGCGGGTGCCGACGGCGGGCAGCCGGGTCGGCAGGCGGGGCGGCCGGCGCAGCGGCGGGGCGAGCGACTCCAGCGCCGCCAGGGTGGGCGCCAGCCGGGCCAGCAGCCCGGTGCGGCGGACCAGCCGACCCAGCCCGCTCGCCTGGTACGCGCGCAGCGGCCCGCGTAGCAACCGCAGCCGCTTCCGGTACGGGAAGAGGGCGAAGATCGCCGCGCGCAGCGCCCGGTCCCGCCGGCCCCGGGTGTGCCGGCGTTCCACCTGCTGCCGGGTGTCCCCGATGAGCCGGTCGTAGCGCACCCCGGAGGGGCAGGCGGTCACGCAGGACATGCAGCCGAGGCAGCGGTCGAAGTGGGTGGCCATCGAGTCGGTCAGCGGCTCGCCCTCCAGGCCCTCCTTCATCAGGTAGATCCGCCCGCGCGGCGAGTCCATCTCCTCGCCCCACAGCACGTACGTCGGACAGGTGGGCAGGCAGAAGCCGCAGTGCACGCAGTCGGCGATCAGTTCGGCCGCGGGCGGGTGGTGTGCGTCGAAGGCGGCCTCGCCGGGGGTGCGGGCGGCCGCGGCGAGCGCGTCGACGGGTCCGCTGGCCGGACGGGTGCCGCCGGGCGAGGTGATCGGGCTGCGCCCGGGCTGCTGGGGGACGGACATCAGATGCCTCCCACGAACCGGCCGGGCGCCAGCCGGGCGTCCGGATCGAAGCGCTGCTTGACCCGGCGCATCAGCGCCAGGCCGTCGACCGGTCCCCACACGTCGACCCGGTCGCGTACCGCGGGGGGCGCGGTGAGGACCACGGTGTGTCCGGCGACGGCGGTGGTCGCTGCCCGTACCGCGTCGACCAGGCCGGCGACCCGCTCCGGGTCGGCCGGGCCGGGCAGCCCGGCGTACAGGACGCCGACGCCGGCCGAGCCGCGCAGCGCCAGCGGCAGCCCGTAATGGTCGGCCACCGCGCGAACGCCGGCCAGCATTTGGGGTACGCCGGACAGCGCGCCGGTCAGCTTCAGCCCGGTGTCGCCGGCCTCCCACGGCAGCCGTCCCCAGCCGTCGGGCGGGTGGTCGGTGGCGGTGGCGTCACCACCGAGCAGCCGGCGGGCGGCGTCGGCCCGGGCGGCCACCCCGGCCGGGGTGCCCTCCACCAGCACGGTGACCGTGGCCGGCCCGCCGGGCGGGGCGGCCACCTCCAACGCGGTCGGCACGAGCTGCGCCGCGCGGACCGCGGCGGCGAGCCGGGCGGCCCCGGCGACGTCGTCGACCGACCGGGAGACGTACCCGACCGCCGCCGGGAGCGGGTGCAGCCGGAACGCGGCCTCGGTGACCAGCCCCAGCGTGCCGTACGCCCCGGCGACGAGCTTGGCCAGGTCGTAGCCGGCGACGTTCTTGACCACCTTGCCGCCGGCGTGCGCCACCACCCCGTCGGCGCGCACCAGGGTGACCCCGATGAGCAGGTCACGCGGGGTGCCGTAGAGCAGGCGACGGGGCCCGGCGGTGTTGGTGGCGACGGCCCCGCCGACGGTGCCGCCAGGCACCGGCGCGTCCAGGGCGAGCTGCTGGCCGGCGCCGGCCAGGGCGGCGGCGAGGTGGTCCAGTCGGGTGCCGGCCCGGACCACGGTGATCAGGTCCCCGGCGGCGTGCTCGACCACCCCGGCCAGGGCGGTGGTGTCGAGGATCAGGTCGAGGCGGCGGGGTGGGCTCGCCCAGTCCTGCTTCGTGCCGCCGCCCCGGACGGTCACGGCGAGGTCGAGGTCGGCGGCCGCGCGCAGCATGGCCGCGGCCTGGGCGGTGTCGGCGGGCGCGGCCACGTACCGGGCGGGCACCCCGGCGATGCTGTCCCGCTCCCCCGCCGCCCGGACCGGCTCGGCGTCGTCGGGGCAGGCCGCCCGGAGCCGGTCGAGGGTCCGATCCGCGGGCATCAGAAGACCTCCGCCAGCCCGGCCTCCTGCGCCGGGTGGACCCCCTTGCGCCGGCCGGGGACCTCCCCGCAGAGCCGGGGCGTCGGGAAGACCTTGCCCGGGTTGGCCAACCCGTCCGGGTCGAACGCGCAGCGCAGCAGGTGCATGGTGTCCAGGTCGTCGTCGGTGAACATCCGCGGCAGGTACTTCGCCTTGTCCATGCCGACGCCGTGCTCGCCGGTGATCGAGCCGCCGTGGCTGACGCAGAGGTCGAGGATCGCGCCGGAGACCTCCTCGGCGCGTTCGGCCTGTCCCTCGGCGGCGGCGTCGAAGAGGACCAGGGGGTGCAGGTTGCCGTCGCCGGCGTGGAAGACGTTGGCGACCCGGATGCCGCGCTCGGCGGAGAGTTCGCCGATGCGGCGCAGCACCTCCGGCAGCGCGGTCCGCGGGATCACCCCGTCCTGGACGATGTAGTCGGGGCTGATCCGGCCGACGGCGGCGAAGGCCGACTTGCGGCCCTTCCAGAACAGCGCCCGCTCGGCGTCGTCGGCGGCGATCCGGATCTCGAACGCCCGGTTCTCCCGGCAGAGCGCCTCCACCTGGGCGAACTGGGCGTCGACCTCCGGCGCCGGGCCGTCCAGCTCGACGATGAGCACCGCCCCGGCGCCGGCCGGGTAACCACAGTGCACGGCCGCCTCGGCCGCGGAGATGGCGAGCGCGTCCATCATCTCCACCGCGGCGGGCACCACCCCGGCCGCGATGATCGCCGAGGTGGCCGCGCCGGCCTGGTCGGTCGACTCGAACGCGGCGAGCAGGGTGCGTACCGCCTCGGGCAGCCGGGTCAGCCGGACGGTGACCTCGGTGGCGATGCCGAGGGTGCCCTCGGAGCCGACGAACGCGCCGAGCAGGTCGTAGCCGGGGGCGTCCGGGGCGCGGCCGCCGAGCCGTAGCCGCTCGCCGTCGGGGGTGACCACTTCGAGGCCGGTGACATGGTGGGTGGTGAAGCCGTACTTCAGGCAGTGCGCGCCGCCGGAGTTCTCCGCGACGTTGCCGCCGATCGAGCAGATCTGCTGGCTGGACGGGTCGGGCGCGTAGTAGTAGCCGTGCGGGTGGGCGGCGCGGCTGACCGCCAGGTTGATCACGCCGGGCTGCACCACCGCCCGCTCGTCGTCGGGGGCGATCTCCCGGATCTCCCGCATCCGCGAGGTGACGATGAGGACGCCGTCGGCGTGCGGCAGCGCCCCGCCGGAGAGCCCGGTGCCGGAGCCGCGGGCGACGAACGGCGCGCCGGCGGCCACGCAGGCGCGGACCACGGCGGCGCACTGTTCGGCGTCGTCGGGCAGGGCCGCGAGGGCCGGGACCACCTTGTACTGCGCGAGGCCGTCGCACTCGTAGGTGCGCAGCTGCTGCCGGTCGCTGATCACCCGGTCGGCGCCGATGGCGGCGCGCAGGGCGGCGGCGAGAGCCTCGATGTCCGTCGTGGTCGTGCTCATCGCCCACCTCCGCGTCGCGGTCGTTCGTCGGTCAGGGCATCCGTTCGTACGCCGGGACGGTGAGAAACTCGGCGAAGTCGTCGGCGACGGCGACCTCCATGAACAGCGCCCGGGCGTCGGCGTAGTCGCCCGCATCGCCGGGGAGCTTGCCGATCTCCTCGTCGGCGATCCGTTCGACCAGTTCGTGGGTGACCCGCGCGCCGGTGTCGTCGAGGGTGACGTCGTTGTGCAGCCACTGCCAGACCTGGCTGCGGGAGATCTCCGCGGTGGCGGCGTCCTCCATCAGATTGAAGATGGCCACCGCACCGGCGCCGCGCAGCCAGGCGGCCAGGTACTGCACGCCGACGCTGACCGCGTTGCGCAGCCCGGCCTCGGTCTGCCCGCCGGGGGTGGATCGCACGTCGAGCAGCTCCGCGGCGGTGACCCGGACGTCGTCGCGGGTGCGGTCGAGCTGGTTCGGCCGGTCGCCCAGGACGCGGTCGAAGACCTCCCGGCAGACCGGCACCAGGTCGGGGTGGGCCACCCAGGAGCCGTCGAAGCCGTCGCCGGCCTCGCGGGTCTTGTCGTCGCGGACCTTGGCCAGGGCGGTCTCGTTCACCTGCGGGTCGCGCCGGCTGGGGATGAAGGCGGCCATGCCGCCGATGGCGTGCGCGCCGCGCCGGTGGCAGGTCCGCACAAGCAGCTCGGTGTACGCCCGCATGAACGGCACGGCCATGGTGACGGCGCTCCGGTCGGGCAGCAGAAAGTCGGCGCCCCGGGTCCGGAACTTCTTGATCACGCTGAACATGTAGTCCCACCGGCCCGCGTTCAGCCCGGCGGAGTGTTCGCGCAGCTCGTAGAGGATCTCGTCCATCTCGAACGCGGCCGGGAAGGTCTCGATGAGCACGGTGGCGCGGATGGTGCCGCGCGGGATGCCGAGCCGGTCCTGGGCGTGCCGGAAGACGTCGTTCCACAGCCGCGCCTCGAGGTGGCTCTCCATCTTCGGCAGGTAGAAGTAGGGCCCGGCGCCCCGGTCGAGCTGCCGGCGGGCGCAGTGGAAGAAGTAGAGGCCGAAGTCGACCAGGCTGCCGGAGGCGCGCTCCCCGTCGACCAGGATGTGCTTCTCGGTGAGGTGCCAGCCGCGGGGCCGCACCACGATGGTGGCCAGTTCGCCGTCGTGCAGGGCGTACTGCTTGCCCTCCGGCGAGGTGAGGTCGAGCTTGCGGTCGATGGCGTCGCGCAGATTGAGCTGGCCGGCGATGACGTTCTCCCAGAGCGGGGTGTTGGCATCCTCCAGGTCGGCCAGCCACACCTTCGCGCCCGAGTTGAGCGCGTTGATGGTCATCTTCGCGTCGGTCGGGCCGGTGATCTCCACCCGGCGGTCGACCAGGCCCGGGGCCGGGTCGGCGACCCGCCACTCGGATTCGCGCACCTCCCGGGTCTCGGGCAGGAAGTCCAACATGGCCCCACCGGCCAGCTCGGCGTCACGGCGGTGCCGCCGCGCCAGCAGGTCCCGGCGGCGCGGGTCGAACGTGCGGTGCAGCTCGGCGAGGAAGGCCAGGGCGTCGGGGGTGAGGATCTCGTCGAACCGGGGGTGGGCGGCGCCGGTGACCTCGACGCCGGCTGGGTTGGTCATCCGCTCGCTCCTCACCCCGATATGTGTGGCGATCTATCCGGTGGTGCTCCTGCCGACTGTAATTCTCCCTGTTCACCACGCGAGCTGAGCGACGGCACAGCCGCCGGGAGTGGTCGGTCCAGTGCGGCGAGCGGTCCATCCCGGACGACGAGCGGCAGGGCGGGGTCGGCTCAGCTGCGGCCTTCGACGACGTTCGTGGGCGGAACCGGACAGATTTGCCGTTGCGGCGATGACCGGACGTTCCGGGCGCCGCGGGACGACCTTGTGGACCTCGATGCCCGTTGCTGGCCGGGCATGTCCGCACCTCTCCGCCCCCACCGGGAACCCGTGACGGCAACGAAGATTTCTCAATTACACCGAGTGACCACCTCAACCCTCCTAGTGTTGGCCACACCGGTGCTAGTCACGGAGTTGGCCACCCGAACGGCGTCCCACGCAGTCAGCGGACGAAAAGTGAGGGAAGACGCGGATGAAGGCAAAGACAGTACTCGGATCGGCGGCGGTCGGCCTGGGCCTCGGCGCCCTGCTGTTCCCGGCCGCCGCGCTCGCGGACACCACCGTCTCACCATCCACCACCCCGGTCGGCGGCACGGTCGTCCTCAAAACCACGGAGTGCAATCCGAAGGCGGGTGATGCGATCTTCCACGTCACCGGGCCCAACCGGGATGAGAACGTCCGGTCCACCACGGCTGCCGTCGGCGGCGGGCTGAGCGCCGAACTCTTCACCGCCGGGTTCACCCTCGGCACCTACACGGTCACCACCACCTGCGGCGACGGCAGCAACGGCGGCACCGCCACGTTCACCGTCATCCCGGTCGGCGCCACACCCGTCGGCGGCGCCCCGGCGGGCGGCGGCGGCAAGGACGGGGACACCGGCGTACTGGTCGCGGGCGGCGCGCTGGCCGCCGCGGCGGTCGCCGGCGGGGCGTACGTGATCGTGCGTCGCCGCCGGCGCGACACCACCCTCGCCTGACGGCGACGCCACACCATCCCTGAGCGGGGTGCCCGCACCGGCCCGACCGGTGCGGGCACCGCGTCCACGTCGGACGGAGGTGGAAACCTGTCGCAGCAGAACAGCCCCGCGCGCCGGTCGTCGCGGATGGTCGCGGCGGTCGCCGCAGTCATCCTGGCCGCCGCCGTCTCGGCCGGCCTGGTCGCCGCCGGTCTCGGCACCACCTCGGCGCGACCGCCACAGCCGGGGGCGTCGGTCGCCCCGACCACCGAACGCTCCGGCTCGCCCGGGCCGGTGCTCCCCCGGTCCGAACCGGCACGGATCGTCATCCCCCGCATCGGTGTCGACGCCGACATCGTCCCAGTCGCCACCGACGAGAACGGCGCGCTCGAGGTGCCGCCGCTGGACCACCCGGAGATCGCCGGCTGGTACCGCCGCGGACCCACCCCGGGCGAGGCGGGCAACGCGGTGGTGGTGGGGCACGTCGACTCGGAGGAAGGTCCGGCGGTCTTCTTCGAGCTGGGCCGGCTCCGCCCCGGCGACACCGTCCAGGTCACCCGGGCCGACGGCCGGGTCGCGACGTTCACCGTGGACGGCATCGGGGCGTACCCGAAGGAGCGCTTCCCCACCGCCCGGGTGTACGGCGGCGGCGCGGAATCCCGCATCCGCCTGATCACCTGCGGCGGCCGGTTCAACCCGCGTACCGGAAGCTACCCGGACAACATCGTCGTCTTCGCCACCGCCACCCGCTGACGCGGGCCGGACACCACCGACCCGGCCGCGCACCGTACGGTAGGCCGTCAGTTCCCGGCGGACGGCGGCTCCAGGTCGCGGCGCGGCACCAGACGCGCCGAGCTGGAGTTGCCGGAGGAGGTGCGCGGTGGACCGGTCGGCGGTACGGAGTCGGTGGCCCCGGCGTCTGCTCCCCGCCCTGCTCGCCCGCCTGCGCGGGCACAGCGAGGGCCCGCCGGTGCGCACTCCGCGCCGGTCCAATCCGGACGCGGTGGTGGACTGCGCGGTCTACGTCGCCGGCCGGCGCGAGCTGGGCCGGCCGCACTACGCCGACGCGTACGCGCGGGCCCGCCGCAACCGGCGGTCGTTCGTGTGGCTGGGGCTGCACGAGCCGGGCGCGGCAGTGATGGCCGCGGTCGGGCGCACCTTCGGGCTGGACGAGCTCAGCGTCGCGCAGGCCCTCACCGACGGGCACCGGCCCGCCGTGCAGCGGCACGGCGAGGTTACGCTGCTGGTGCTGCGGACGGCGAGCTACGTCGAGCACGCCGAGCTGACCGACACCTCCGAGGTGATCGACACCGGCGACGTGATGGTCTTCCTCGGCGACCGGTTCGCCATCACCGTGCGGCACGGCGCGGCCGGCGCCCTCGCCCCGGTCCGGGAGGACATCCAGCGCCGCCCCGGAGTGCTGGCCGAGGGGCCGTGGGCGGTCGGGTACGCGGTCTGCGCCCGGATGGTCGACCTCTACCTGGAGGTCGCCGGTCACGTGGAGAACGACCTGGAACGGGTCGAGGAGAGCGTCTTCGCCCGCGACCGCAAGGCCGACATCCAGCAGATCTATCAGCTCAAACGCGAGGTGGTGGAGTTCAAGCGGGCGGTACTGCCGTGGCAGGCTCCGCTGCGGGCGCTGCTGGAGCAGCGAACCGGCGGGCCGCCGCCGGCGCTGCACCGCTGGTTCGTCGACGTCGAGGGTCGGCTGACCCGGGCGGTGGACCGGATCGGCTCGTACGACGAGCTGCTCAACTCGATCCTGCAGTCCCGGCTGGCGCAGCTCGCCGTCGAGCAGAACAACGACATGCGAAAGATCGCCGCGTGGGCGGCGATCGCCGCCACCCAGACCGCGGTGGCCGGGATCTACGGCATGAACTTCGCCCACATGCCGGAGCTGGGCTGGCGGTACGGTTACGCGGGCGCACTGCTGCTGATGGCCCTGGCCGCGGTGACGCTGCACCGGCTGTTCCGCCGCTCCGGCTGGCTGTAGGCGGTGTCCCCGGCCCCCCGCGTGGTGGGCGGCGGCTCGTAGGCTCACCGATTTGATTAAAGATCAGCAGTGATCATAGCTTGATCGTGTGGGACTTCTTCGGCGTTCAGGGGCCGCGTTGAACCGCCCCGGGGCTGGTAGAGACCTCTTTGCTTGAGAGGATCTGACCATGCCGAAGCAGTACCCGAGAGACCTGCGCGAGCGGGCGGTGCGTCTGGTGCTGGAGCACAAGGGCGACTACGCGACCGAGTGGGAAGCGATCGGATCGATCGCCACCAAGCTGGGGATCGGGTCGGCTGAGACGCTGCGCAAGTGGGTCCGGCAGGCCGAGGTCGACGCTGGCCAGCGCGCCGGAGTCAGCAGCGAGGAGTCGGCGGAGTTGCGCCGGTTGAAGCGGGAGAACGCGGAGCTGCGGCGGGCGAATGAGATCTTGAAGGCCGCGTCGGCTTTCTTTGCGTTCATGCCAGCCTGATCGTGGTACGGCGGGGTTCGCTCGTTTCTTTGCTGCCCCGGCCATCGGCTGGTGGCTTTTCGTTGATGTGCGGCCCCGCCGGATCCTGCACCGGGCGGCGGTGTGGCTTGATAGGTGCGTGCCGATGCTCGATGAAGGCGTGCCCCCGCTGCCCGGCTGGAGGTTTTAGCTGGTCGAGGCGAGGGAGACGGCATGGTTGTGATCGGGGTCGACGCGCATAAGCGCAGCCACACGCTGGTGGCGGCGGACGAGTTGGGTCGCAAGCTGGGCGAACGGACGGTCGGAACGACCAGCGACGGGCATTTGCAGGCGGTGCAGTGGGCCGCGCAATGGCCGCAGGTCCGCTTCGCGCTGGAGGACTGTCGGCACCTGACCCGCCGTTTGGAAGGCGATTTGCTGCGCGCCGGGCACCAGGTGGTGCGGGTGCCGACCCGGCTGATGGCCGCGGCGCGTCGGGGTTCGCGGCAAGCGGGCAAGTCCGATCCGATTGACGCCCTCGCGGTGGCGCACGCGGCGCTGCGGGAACCGGACCTGCCGGTGGCGCAGCTGGACGGCCCGGCCCGGCAGGTGAAGCTCCTGTCTGATCACCGCCGGGATCTGGTCGTGGAGCGGACCAAGTTGGTCAACCGGCTGCGGTGGCATCTGCACGAACTCGACCCGGGGCTGCAGATCCCGTCTCGAGGTCTGCGCCGCTACTGCGTCATCGACGAACTCACCGACCGGCTCGCCGGAGCCGAGGGCACCGTGGCTCGGATCGCCCGGGACCTCCTCGTGCGGTGTCGGGAGCTGACCGTGCAGATCAACAGCCTGGAGCGGGAACTACGCGACCTGGTCCGCGTCCTGGCGCCGAGCCTGCTCGCCGTTCCCGGCTGCGGTGTCCTCGGTGCGGCGATGATCCTGGGCGAGACCGCCGGCGCGGCCCGCTTCCGTTCCAGGCACGCCTACGCCCGGTTCAACGGCACCGCCCCGATCCCGGTCTGGTCAGGCAACACGGTGCGGGTGCGGCTCAACCGTGGCGGCAACCGTGTCGTCAACACCGCCCTGCACATGATCGCAGTCACGCAGGCCCGCGGCGTCGGCCCTGGTAAGGACTACGTCGACAAGCAGCTCGCCGCTGGCAAGACGCGCACCGAGGCGCTGCGGCTGCTGCGCCGCCGATTGTCCGACCGGGTCTTCACCGCCCTCATCGTCGATGAACGCCGCGCACCCCAGCCCGCCGGCGCCGCCGCAACATTGCCGTCGACCACGCCGAGAACCCTGATGGCGGTGGCGGCTTGACATAGGAGCATCGCCGAGCTCGACCGGCCACAGCATCGCTCGTAGCGTTCATCGACGCTTACCGGGAGCAGTTCGGCGGGGTCGAGCCGATTTGCCGTGTCCTGACCGGTCACGGCATGAAGATCGCCGCCAGCACCTACTACAAGGCCAAGACCATGCCGCCGTCGGCACGGGCCGTCCGCGACGCCGAGGCCCTGGCGCAGATCCGGCGGGTGCATCAGGCCAACTACGGCGTCTACGGAGCCCGCAAGATCTGGGCAGCGTTGCGCCGCGACGGCCACCGGGTGGCCCGGTGCACGGTCGAGCGGCTCATGCGCGAGGCCGGCCTGGCCGGCGTGGTGCGGGGCCGCAAGATCCGCACCACCATCGCCGACCCGCGAGCCGATCGAGCGGCGGATTTGGTGCAACGCGACTTCACCGCGGCCGCGCCGAACCGCTGCTGGGTCGCGGACTTCACCCACGTGGCCACGTTCGCCGGCGTGGTCTACGTGGCGTTCGTCGTTGACGTCTACTCCCGGGCGATCGTCGGCTGGTCCGCGGCCACCACCAAACACACGACCCTCGTCCTGGACGCCCTCGACATGGGCCTGTGGCGCCGAGACCGCGACGGCCGCCCGGTCGCGGCGGGCCTGATCCACCACTCGGATGCCGGATCGCAGTACACGTCGTTCCGGTTCACCAGCCATCTCGTCGCTGCCGGCATCGACGCCTCGATCGGCACCGTCGGCGATGCCCTCGACAACGCCCTGATGGAATCCACCATCGGCCTGTACAAGACCGAGCTGATCAAGCCCGGCCGGCCGTGGCGCAGCCTCGCCCAGGTCGAGCTGGCCACCGCCGAATGGGTCGACTGGTACAACCACCACCGGCTGCACTCCGCCCTGGGCTACCTGCCACCAGCCGAGTACGAATCGATGTTCTACGCTCACCACCACCCCGACCAGCAAGCCCTGGTCACAGTCTGAGGACTCCACCAGACCCGGGGCGGTTCACGGACCGGATGAGGCTGCCCCGCGCAGCCCACCGGCACCAGAGCGTGACCACGATCAGCACACCCACCACCGGCCACCAGCCACGAGGAGCAGCACTGGGCGCAGGATTCCACTTCCACGCCCACGCATCCCCGCCACGGTGGGCAACGATCCCGGAACTCAATCCGACTCAGGATCCCGAAGCTGATCAGGGACGCTGGCACTCGTGATGTGGCGGCGGTATGTGGCGATCGGCGACAGCACCACGGAGGGGCTGGACGACCCGGACGGGACCGGCGGCTATCGCGGCTGGGCGGACCGGTTCGCCCTGGCTGTGGCGCGGGCGCAGGGCGGCCTGGAGTACGCCAACCTGGCCATCCGGGGCCGGACCACCGGACGGATCCGGGCCGAGCAGCTGCCGGTGGCCTTGGAGCTGGCCCCCGACCTGGCGACCGTGGTGGCCGGGATGAACGACGTGCTCCGGCCGTCGTTCGACGCCGACCGGGTGGCCGAGGACGTGGGTGCGATGCAGCGGGCCCTGGTCGGTCAGGGCGCAACGGTGCTCACCTTCACGCTGCCCGACCCGGCGCCGGTGATGCCGCTGGCCCGGCCGTTGCGCGGCCGGATGCTGGCGTTCAACGCGGCGGTCCGGGCGGTCACCACCGAGACCGGGGCCACCCTGCTGGACCTCGGCGCGCACCCAGTCGCCTCGGACCCGCGACTGTGGAGCGACGACCGGCTGCACGCCAACACCGCCGGCCACGAGCGGATCGCCGCCGCGCTCGCGTACACCGCCGGCCTGCCCGGCTACGACGAGTCGTGGTCACACCCGCTGCCGCCGCCCGCCCGGCGGCCCCGCCACGAGGTGGTCCGCGCCGAGCTGGCCTGGACCCGCCGGCACCTGCTGCCCTGGCTGGCGCGGCACCTGCGCGGCCGCTCCTCCGGCGACGACCGGGTGGCGAAGCGTCCGGTGCCGCTGCCGGTCGAGCTGCCGTCGGCCTGAGCCGCCGGACGACGCAGAGCCGAGCTACTGAACCGGGCCGGCGACCTTGCCTGAAGGTTGCCATGCGGTAAACAACTGACGAGGATCACTCGGAGGATCGGTCCCCTGCCTCGACGAACGGGGACCTGAGACAAAGGAGTCCCCCGATGCCTGATCTCCACCGGCGCACCCTGCTGCGCGGCGCCGCCGCCGCGGCCGGCGGCGCCGTCCTCGGCGGCCCGTTCATCGGGTTCGTGGCGCGTGGCGAGGCCGGCGCGGTCGGCCGGCGTCCGGCACCCGACCCGACCCTCGGGCCGGTGCCGGACCTGCGCGACGGCAAGGTCCGCCTGCACCTGCCCGAGGGCTTCCAGTACCGCTCGTTCCACGACACCGAGTTTCCCGTGCTGCTGGACGACGGCACGCGGCTGCCCGGCCGGCACGACGGCATGGGCGCCTTCCGGGGCCCCGACGGCACCATCCGGCTGGTCCGCAACCACGAGGTGAACAACCCCGGCCCCGCCTTCGGCGACGCCTCCGCGGCGTACGACCCGATGGCGCAGGGCGGCACCACCACGGTCGAGGTCACCCGCCTTGGCGAGGTCCGGCGCGCCTGGACCAGCCTGAACGGCACCATGATGAACTGCTCCGGCGGCCGGATGCCGTGGGGCAGCTGGATCACCTGCGAGGAGACGGTCAACGGGCCCGACGTGGGCCCGGACTTCACCGGCACTTCCAACGTGCCGCTCACCCAGCCGCACGGCTTCATCTACGAGGTACCCGCGGACGGACAGTCGGACCGAGCGCCCATCACCGCCGCCGGCCGGTTCGCGCACGAGTCGGTGGCCTACGACCCGCGCGGTGGGCACCTGTACCTCACCGAGGACAACTTCGGCTTCCCGTCCGGCTTCTACCGGTACACGCCCCCGGCGGACCCGATGAGCTCCGGCCGGCTGGCCGACGGGGGCCGGCTGCAGATGCTCGCGGTGCGCGGTCGCCCCAATCTGGACCTGGCCGCGGCGCAGCGGCCGCACGCGACGTACCCGGTGGAGTGGGTGGACATCGACGACCCGGCGCCGCGGTTCCCGTACACCCCGGGCCAGGTCGCGCCGACGACCAACGACCAGGCGCTGACGCATGTCTCGCGGCAGGGCTGGGACCGGGGGGCCGCCTTCTTCTCCCGCCTGGAGGGGTCGGCGTACGACGACGGCGTCGTGTACTTCACCGCCACTCAGGGCGGTGGCCCCGGAGAGACGTCAACCGGCCCCGTCGCCGACGGGTACGGCAACGGGCACGGCCAGGTGTGGGCGTACGACTGCCGGGCGAAGGTGCTGCGGTTGGTGTTCGAGTCGCCCGGGCCGGATGTGCTCGATTTCCCGGACAACGTGACCACCAGCCTGCGCGGCACGCTGGTGGTCTGCGAGGACAATGTGAACGACAACTACCTGCGCGGGCTCACCCCCCGCGGCGAGCTGTTCGACATCGCGTTGAACCGGTTGGTCAGCAGCACCGGAGCGGACCGGTCCAACGACGAGTTCGCCGGCTCCACCTTCAGCCCGGACGGGCACACCCTGTTCGTGAACATCCAGGCGAGCCGGGGTATGACGTTCGCGATCTGGGGTGACTGGTCCTGGATCGGGGTCTGAGGCAGCGGTCGCGGCGGGCGGGGTGTCACGTCCGCCGCCGACCGCCACCCGCCGCCCACCACCAACGCAGCCCGGATCGGGCTCAGCGCTCGATGGGCGGGCGCGTACGCGCCCGCTTCAGCTCGAAGAACCCGTCGGTGCCGGAGACCAGCAGCACCCCGTCCCAGAGCCGGCCCGCGTCCTCGTCGCGCGGGATCGGCGCCAGCACCGGCCCGAAGAACGCGTTCACCCGCCCGTCGGCGTCCGTGACGTGGATGGTCGGCGTGCCGAGGTCCTCGCCGACCGGGGTCAGCCCGGCGTGATGGCTGGCCAGCAGGGCCTCGTCGTGGTCGGTGGTGTCGGCGGCGTCGGCCAGTTCGACCGGGAGGCCGAGCTCGGTCAGCGCCGCTGCGTACAGCTCCCGGCCGATCGGCGTCCGCTCGTGGTGGATCCGCTCGCCCAGCGCGGTGTAGAGGTCGCGCAGCACCTCAGGGCCGTACTTCTGTTCGGCCGCCACGCAGACCCGGACCGGTCCCAGGCCCGGCTTCAGCCACTCCCGGTACCACTCCTCCAGCCCCTCGCGCCCCTCGTTGAGCACGAACAGGCTCATCACGTGGAAGCGGACCCGCACATCACGGACCCGTTCCACCTCCAGGAGCCAGCGGGAGGCGTTCCAGGCCCACGGGCAGCGTGGGTCGAACCACATGTCGGCAGTGGTCATCGTCGTCTCGGTCCCTTCGCGGGTATCGGTTGCCGAGTCGACGGTAGGGCGGCAAGCGGCCCATCAGCAGAGCCGATCCACGTGCTCGCGATTGGGCCAATCAGCGACCTCAGGCCAGCTTCAGCAGCCCGCCGCGTTCCCGCGCCGGGTTTGACCACCGGCGCGGCGGGAAGACACGCGCGCTGCGCGGGCTGATCGGCCCGACGTCGCCGGACGACGCCCACCGCCCGTCCGGCCGCGGCGGACGCGAGGAGGAGCGATGGCCCAGGCGGCCACCAGACCGAGAAGCGCCAGGAAAGCCACCGGGGCGCGCAAGGCCCCGATGCCGAACAAGGTCGCCGCGAAGAAGGTCGCCACCGCCACCAAGCGGGCGACCGGGATGACGGCGGCCAAGACCCCGGGCGGGAAGCCGACCCCGACCACCACCCGGGTCGCGAAGAAGACGGAGACCGCGGCCACCACCGCCACGCCCACCCGCCGGCCGACCGCGAAGGCGGCCGCCGCGAAGAAGGCCCCGGCCACCAAGGCGGCGGCGAAGAAGGCCCCCGCGACCAGGGCGGCCGCCAAGAAGGCCCCCGCCAAGAAGGCCACGGCGAAGAAGGCGCCCGCCACGAAGGTCATGGCGAAGAAGGCGGCGGTGAAGAAGGGTACGGCCAGGAAGACCACCGCCAAGCAGGCCGCGGCCACCGCGAAGGCCCGCACCGTCGCCGCGACCCGGACGCCGGCGAAGAAGGCGACGACGATGGAGTCGTCCGCCCGGCGGAATACGGCCCGCCGGCCCAGCCGCGGGCCGATTCGCGGAGCCGCCCGCTCACCCCGCTGACCGCTCGACGAGAATGACCGGGTGGCGAAACGCGGTGCCCGCCGGAGCGCGGCCGAGGAGAACCGGGCCTGCCTCTGCGGCAGCGGCCTGCCGTACGCGGACTGCTGCGGGCCGGTCCACCGAGGCGCGTCGACCGCGGCGACCGCCGAGGCGCTGATGCGCTCCCGGTACAGCGCCTTCGCCGTCGGGGACGCCGACTACCTGCTGCGCAGCTGGCACTCCGCGACCCGGCCGGCGCGGCTGCGGCTGGACCCGGCGACCCGGTGGACCCGCCTGGAGATCCTCGGCGCAGACCGGGGCGGCCTGTTCGACACCACCGGCACGGTCGCGTTCCGCGCCCACTACCGGGAGGCCGGCCGCCCCGGGACCCTGGAGGAGCGCAGCCGCTTCGTCCGGGAGGACGGCCGGTGGGTCTACCTGGACGCCCTCCCCGACTGACGGCCGGGCCGGGCGGTCAGCGGCCAGCGACCGCCGCGCGCAGCGGCAGGCCGAGCCGGTCGACCGCCGTGGCGGCCAGCTCGTCCGGCGGCGCCACCACCTCCAGCACCACCCCGGACTCGTCCGGGTCCAGCTGCTCCAGAGTGGCGCGCTGCGAGTCGAGGAGGCTGGCCGGCATGTAGTGCCCAGCCCGGCGGTCCAGCCTCTCCCGGATGAGCTCCGCCGCCCCGTCCAGGTGGAGGAACTCCACGTCCGGCGGCCCCTGCCGCAGCACGTCCCGGTAGGAGCGCTTCAGGGCCGAGCAGGCCAGCACCGTGGACACCCCCTCGGCGTGCCGGGCGGCCATCCAGGCGGCCAGGTCGCGCAGCCACGGCCAGCGGGCCGCGTCGTCCAGCGGGATGCCGGCGCGCATCTGGGCCACGTTGGCCGCCGGGTGGAACTCATCGGCCTCGGCGAACCGCAGCCCGGTCAGCTCGCTGATCCTCCGGGCCACCGTCGTCTTGCCCACCCCGGACACACCCATCACCACGACGTGCCGGGTGGGCTGGCGGTCACCAGTCATGAACAGTGCCGTCCTTGAGCCGGTTGTACGGCAGGTACGCCGGCTGGTACGGGTACCGGGCGGCGGCCTCCTCGTCGAGTTCCACGCCGAGGCCGGGCTGCTCCCCCGGGTGCAGGTAGCCGTCGGTGAAGCTGAACGATTGGCGGAACACCTCGTTGGTGAGCGGGCCGTGCTGCATGTACTCCTGGATGCCGAAGTTGTGGATGGCCAGATCCAGGTGCAGCGCGGCGGCCATGCCGACCGGCGAGATGTCGGTGGGGCCGTGGATGCCGGACTTGATCTGGTACTGGGCGGCGAAGTCGAGGAGCTTGCGCATCGCGGTGATCCCGCCGGTGTGGGTGACGGCGGACCGGACGTAGTCGATCAGCTGTTCCCGGATCAGGGTCTGGTAGTCCCAGACGGTGTTGAAGATCTCGCCGATGGCCAGCGGGGTGGTGGTGTGCTGACGGACCAGCCGCAGCGCCTCCTGGTTCTCGGCCGGGGTGCAGTCCTCCAGCCAGAACAGGTCGTACGGTTCGAGCGCCTTGCCGAGCTTGGCGGCCTGGATCGGGGTCATCCGGTGGTGCCCGTCGTGCAGCAGCGGCAGCTCGGGGCCGAACTCGTTGCGCACGGCCTCGAAGACGCCGGGCAGGTGGCGCAGGTACGCGCGGGTGTCCCAGTCCTCCTCGGCGGGCAGCGCGGTGCGCTGCGCGGGCTCGTAGTCGTAGCGCTTGCCGTCGAGGCTCGGCTGGGCGGCCACGCCGTAAACGGCGTTGATGCCGGGCACCGAGGTCTGCACGCGGATGGACCGGAAGCCCAGCTCCAGGTGGTGGCGGATGGAGTCGAACAGCTCGGGCAGGTCCCGCCCGGAGGCGTGCCCGTACGCCATGATCCTGGTCCGGGACGCCCCGCCGAGCAGCTGGTATAGCGGCATCCCGGCGGCCTTGGCCTTGATGTCCCAGAGCGCGACGTCCACGGCGGCGATGGCGGCCATTGTGACCGGCCCCCGGCGCCAGTACGCCGACCGGTAGAGGAACTGCCAGGTGTCCTCGATCTGGTGCGGGTCCCGCCCGATCAGCAGGGGGACGACGTGGTCGGCCAGGTACGACGCGACCGACAGCTCTCGCCCGTTGAGGGTGCCGTCCCCCAGCCCGGTGAGCCCCTCGTCGGTGGTGATCTTGAGGGTGACGAAGTTCCGGTCGGGGCTGGAGACGATGACGTCCGCTGCGACGATCTTCATACCGATGCCTTTCTCACGGGGTGGTGTCAGCGAAGGGTGCTGCCGGGCTGCACGTCGTCCAGGAGGGACAGCTCGTCGCGGCGCGGCAGGGCCTCCCAGTCGCCGTGCCCGGCGACGGCGAAGGCGCCGAGGGTGACCGCGCGGCGCAGCCGCCCGGCCAGGTCGAGACCGTCGAGGTGGCCGGAAAGGTAGCCGGCGGTGAAGGCGTCCCCCGCGCCGACGGTGTCGACCGCCGTCACGGGCAGCGCCGCCGCCTGCCGCACTCCCTCACGGGTGTACGCGCGGGCGCCCTCGGCACCGAGCTTCACCAGCACGGTCGACACGTCCCGGTCCAGCAGCTCAGCGACCACCGTCTGCTCGTCCGCGCCCGGTGCGCCGACCAGGTCCAGCTCGTCGGTGGAGGCGACCACGACCGAGGCGTGGTCGACGAGGGAGGTGAGCACAGCGCGGGCGGCGTCCCGGCTCCACAGCTTCGTCCGGTGGTTGACGTCGAGGCAGACCAGCGCCCCGGCGCCGGCAGCGGTCTCGGCCGCCCACCGGGTGGCCTCCCGGGCGCTGTCGGACAGCGCCGGGGTGATGCCGGTCAGGTGCAGCACCCGCGTGCCGGCCGCCAGGGCGGGCCGCAGGTCGTCGACGCGCAGCGCCGACCCGGCCGAGCCGGCCCGCTGGTAGATCACCCGGGTCAGGTCGGCGGTACGCCGCTCCAGGAACATCAGCCCCGCCGAGCGCTCCGGGTCGCGGGTCACGTGCGCGACCTCCACGCCCTCGGCGCGCAGCTGGCGCAGCAGGAATCCGCCGAGCTCGTCGTCGCTGACCCGGCCGGCGAAGGCCGCGCGGTGGCCGAGCCGGGACACGCCGATGGCCACATTGCACTCCGCCCCGGCCAGGTGCGGGGTGAGCGGGCCGCTGGCGGCAAGCGGCCCGGTCGAGCGCAGTGAGACCAACGCCTCGCCGAACGTCAGCAGGTCGACGCCAGTCACGACACGGCGGCCAGGTAGGCGCGGGCCCGTTCCCGCAAGGCGTCGACGTCGCCGCCGGAGGCCGCGTCGCCGACCAACGGCCCGCCTACGCCGACGGCGATCGCCCCGGCGGCGAAGTAGCCGGGCAGGTCGGCCAGACTCACCCCACCGACCGCGACGAACGGGATGTCCGGGAACGGGTCGCGCACCGCCTTCAGGTACGCCGGACCCCCCACGGACACCGGGAACAGCTTGATCGCCGACGCCCCCATTCGCATCGCGGTGTACGCCTCGGTCGGGGTGAATGCTCCGGCGGCGACGGGAAGTCCGCGACGTGCCGCCTCGGGGATCGACTCGACCACGGCCGGCGTCACCACGAACTGCGCGCCCGCGGCGGCCACGTCGGCGACATCGGCGGCGGTGAGCACCGTCCCGGCGCCGACCAGGGACCCGGCGGGCGCGGCCGCGCGCAGCGCCTCGACGGCCGACGCCGCGTTCGGCGTGGTGAGGGCCACCTCGACGATGCGTACGCCCGCTTCCAGCAGGGCGGTGCCGGCGGCGATCGCGCCGGCGGTGTCGGTGCCGCGGATGACCGCGAGGATACGGGCGGCGGCGAGTTCGGAGGCAAGGTCGAAGGTCATGTGATCACCATTCCGCGTAGGAGCCGTCGCGGTGCCGCCACATGGGACTGCGCCAGGCGTGCCCGCGCTTGTCCGCCGCCCGCACCGCGTGTTCGTCGATCTCGATACCGAGGCCCGGTCCCGTGAGCCGTTCGACGTAGCCGTCAACGAAGGTCAGCGGTTTCTTGTCGAGGCAGTAGTCGAGCACCTCGGCGCCGAGGTTGTAGTGGATGCCGATGCTCTGCTCCTGGATCAGGTAGTTCGGCGTGGCGAAGCCGACCTGCAGGCAGGACGCCAGGGCGATCGGGCCGAGCGGGCAGTGCGGGGCGAGCTGCACGTCGTAGACCTCGGCCAGCGCCGCGATCTTGCGGACCTCGGTGATGCCACCGGCGTGCGACAGGTCCGGCTGGGCGACCGCGATGCCGGCCTGGAGCACCGGCAGGAACTCCTGTCGGTTGTAGAGCCGTTCCCCGGTGGACACGGGCGTGGTGGTGGAACGCACCAACTCGCCGATGAGGTGCGAGTTCTCCGGGACCACCGGCTCCTCCAGGAAGAACGGCCGGTAGGGCTCGAGCAGCGGGGCGACCCGGCGGGCGGTGGCGAGGCTGAACCGGCCGTGGAAGTCGACCGCGACGTCCCGCTGGTCGCCGAGCACCTCACGGGCCGCGGCCACCCGCTGGACCACCCCGTCGAGCTCTGCCACCGAGGCCACCGGACTCATCCGGCCCGAGGCGTTCATCTTCACCGCGGTGAGGCCGGTCTCGACGGCGGCGCTGATCTGGTCGCGGACCTCGCTGGGCTCGTCGCCGCCGACCCAGCCGTACACCCGGATCCGGTCCCGGACCGGGCCGCCGAGCAGCTGGTGCACCGGGGCGCCGTAGTGCTTGCCGGCGATGTCCCACAGCGCCTGGTCGAGGCCGGACACGGCGCTGGCCAGGATCGGCCCGCCGCGATAGAACGAGCCCTTGGTCATGACCTGCCAGTGGTCCTCGATGCGCAGTGCGTCCCGGCCAATCAGCAGCTCGCTGAGTTGCTCGACGGCGGTGCGTACGGTCTCGGACCGGCCCTCGCAGGTGGCCTCGCCCCAGCCGACGATCCCGTCGGTGGTTTCGATCCGGACGAAGAGCCAGCGGGGTGCGACGAGGAAGGTCTCGATGCGGCCGATGGTGGTCATGCCGCTCAGCCCTTCGTGGCGCCGGCGGTGAGGCCGGAGACGATGTACTTCTGCACGAACAGGGCGATCACCATGATCGGCAGGGTGACCACGGTGGCCGCGGCCATCAGGCCGCCCCAGTCGATGCTGGCGTAGCCGACGAAGTCGAAGATCGCCACGGGCAGGGTCTTCGTGTCCGCGCCGGAGAGCACCAGGGCGAACATGAAGTTGTTCCAGGAGAAGATGAAGGACAGGATCCCGGCGGTCGCGATGCCCGGCACGGACAGCGGCAGGGTGATCCGACGGAACGCCCCGATGTTGGTCAGCCCGTCGACCAGCGCCGCCTCTTCCAGATCGTCCGGCAGGCTGTCGAAGAAGCCCATCATGATGTAGACGATCAGCGGCAGCGACACGAACATGTGGCTGAGGATCAGCACGGTGAAGCCGCCGACCATCTGCAGGTTCGAGAAGACGTAGTACCAGGGCACCAGGAGCGAGACGCCGGGGATGACGCGGGCCATCAGCACGACGAGCGCCGACTTCTTCATGTTGAAGCGGCTCATCGAGTACGCGGCGGGCACCCCGAGGATGAGCGAGAGCACCGTGGCGGCGAACGCCACCCAGAGGCTGTTGCCGATGAACTGCACGTAGTTCGCCCGCTGGAGCACGTTGCCGTAGTTGTCCAGCGTCGGCGAGAAGGCGAAGGCCTTGCCGGTGTCGTAGATGTCGACGTTGGTCTTCAAGGACGCGGCGATCATCCAGAGCAGCGGCGCGATCAGCGCCAGCACCACCACGGCCAGGGCCACCGCCCGGAACACCTTGAACGGCTTGCTCGGCTTCATCGCGCCAACCCCTTCTTGCGGTAGGTCAGGGCCCACATCACCCCGATGATGATCAGGAAGAAGATGATGAGGACCGTCGATGAGACGCCGTAGTCGTTGTAGTCGAAGCTGAGGCCGTACGCGTAGACGTTGAGCGTCTCCACCTCGTGGAACGACCCGCCGCCGCGGCCCTTGGTGGCGTAGAGGATGTCGAAGGTCTTCAGCGCGTCGATGCCGCGCAGCAGGATCGCGACGATAACGGTGGGCATCAGCAGCGGCAGGGTGACGTGCCGGAACCGCTGCCAGGTGCTGGCGCCGTCGATGAGGGCGGCCTCCTGCGGCTCGTCGGAGAGCGACGTCAGGCCGGCGAGCAGGATCAGCACGACCATCGGGGTCCACTGCCAGATGTCGATGAACATCGTCGTCGGCAGAGCCGAACCCTGGCCGGACAGCCAGGGCTGGGGACCGATGCCGACCCAGCTGAGCAACTGGTTCGCCATCCCGATGTTGGGATCGAAGATCAGCCGCCACATCATGCCGACCGCCACCGGGGTGGCCACCAGCGGCAGGAGGATGGCGACCCGGACCCACTTCTCGCCGCGGAATGGTCGCCACAGCAGCAGGGCGATCGCCATGCCGAGCGCGACCTCGACGGCGAGCACCACACCGGTGAAGAGGAGGGTGCGCCACACCGCCGGCCAGAACCGGTCGGTGTCGGTGAGCACGTCGAGGTAGTTCTGGAACCCGATGAACTCACTGTCGGCGCGTACCGAACCCTCGGCGTCGGTCAGGCTGAGGTATCCGGTCCACGCCACCGGGAAGATGATCAACACGGCGACGAACGCCATTGCGGGTGCCGCGAAGAGCCACTTGCGGTGCGCGTTGGCCCAGCGCGACCAGGCCGGCTCCGACGGGGCCGCTCCGGCCTCGGGCGATCTGGTGACTGGTGTGGTGACGGCTGACATGAGGTCTCCGAGTGCTCAGGGCCAGGGTCCCGGCGCGGGGTGGCGGAGCCGGTCGGGCCTCGCCACCCCGCGGTCGGGCTACTTCGCCTCGTCGTCGAGGAACTTCTGGAACGCCTCGTTCGCCGCGTCCGCCGAGGCGGCCGCGTCCTTGCCGGTGATCGCGTCCACGATCGGCTGACCGACGATCTCGCGCGCCTCGGCGACCTTCACCACCAGCGGGCGGTCGTGACCCACGCCGTCCTTGGTGCTGGCCGCGATGGCCTCGACCAGGTCCTTCGGGTAGCTCGCGGTGCCCTCCGGGTTGGCCCAGACCGAGGCCCGGGCGCCGGGGACACCGGCCTTCTGCTGCGCCAGGGACTGCTCCTTGCCGGCCGCCCACTGGATGAACTTCCAGGCGTTGTCCTTGTTCTTCGACTGGTCGTTGATGCCGAGCGCCCAGGACGGGATGTTGTACGGCTTCGAGCCGGCCGCGCCGGCCGGGAACGCCGTGAAGCCGACGGTGTCGGAGACCTTGGACTTGGCCGGGTCGGTGGCGTTCTTGTAGAGGGAGTCGGCCTCGGTGTAGAAGGCCGCCTTGCCCTGGGTGAAGATCGCCATGGCCTCGGACCAGCTCATGTCGGTGCTGATGTTCTTCGGGCCGTGCTCGCGGAGCAGCCCGCCGTAGTAGGCGTACGCCTGCTTGGCCTGCTCGCTGTTCACCGTGGCCTTGCCGCTGGCGTCGACGAAGTCGCCGCCGAAGCTGTACAGGAAGCTGGAGAACTGGGTGACGGCGGCCGCCTTGCCGGTGCGGGCCACGAAGCCGGCGACGCCCGGGTTGTCGGCCTCGACCTTGGCCGCCTGCGCCTTGAGCTCGTCAAGCGACTTCGGCGGAGCGTCGAAGCCGGACTTCTTCAGCAGGTCCTTGCGGTAGTAGAGGACCTCCTGCTCGGTGATGATCGGCACGCCGACCACCTTGTCCTCGTACGAGGTGGCCTGCACCGGGCCAGCCTGGAAGTCGCTGAAGTCGAAGGCGCTGTCGGACTTGGTCCGCTCGGTCAGGTCGGCGAGGTACTTGTTCTTGGCGAACAGCTTCCCCTCCTGCAGCGGCCGGTACATCATCACGTCGAGGTCGCTGGACCCGGCGTTCAGCTTGACGTTGTACTGGTCGGAGAGCTGGTCCTCACCGAGCTGGGTGACCTCGACCTTGAGGCCCGTCTGCTTCTCGAACTCCGGCAGGGCCTTCTTGATGTTCTCCGTCCAGACGTGGTTCACCAGCGTCACGCGCAGGGTTTTCGACCCACTGCCGCCGTCGCCCCCGCCACCGCAGGCGGACAGGCCCATGGCGGCGACGACGGCCAGGGACGTGGCGATTATCGATCGACGTCGCACGCTTATCTCTCCTTCGGTCCCGGTGGCTGCCCGGGAAGGGCGCTACCTCGGGGTTTACATCCGCTTAACGTCGGGATGCTAGGCCGAAAAAGCTGACTTATTCAAGGGGTTGATCCAACTGATATGATGCTTGACGTGGAACCGTACTCCTCCGGGGGCACCAGCACCCAGCACGCCCCTGCCGAAGCCGGGCTGCACGCACGTGTCCTCGAGCACCTCGGCACCGCTATCTGCGGCGGCGAATTCGCCCCCGGGGCGGTCCTCAACATCGACGAACTGGTCGACCGGTACGAGGTGTCCCGCTCGGTGATCCGCGAGGTGCTGCGGGTCCTGGCGTCGATCGGGTTCATCGAGACCCGCCGACGGGTCGGGGTGACGATCCGGCCGGCGCACGACTGGAACGTCTTCGACCCGCAGGTGATCCGCTGGCGTCTCGCTTCGGAGAGCCGGATCGCCCAGCTCCGGTCAATCACCGAGCTGCGCACCGCCATCGAGCCGCATGCCGCCCTGCTGGCCGCCAGCCGGGCCGGTCACGACGAAGCGAGTGATCTCGTCGGGCTCGCGGCGAAGATGTGGGCCGCCGGCAAGGCCGGCGACGAGGAGCGCTTCCTGCGCCTCGACATCGAATTCCATCGGCGGGTGCTGCTCGCCTCCGGCAACGAGATGTTCGTCCGGTTGCAGGACCTGGTCGCGGAGGTGCTCACCGGCCGGCACAAGCACCACCTCATGCCACATCACCCGCACGAGCAGGCGCTGCACCTGCACGCCGAGGTCGCCCAGGCGATCCAGCGACACGACGGCGAGCGCGCCCGGCAGGCGATGGTGCAGCTCATGGAACAGGCTTTCGACGAGATGAAGTCGATCTGGGAGCAGGCCGCCGAGCCCACCCGGTGAGCCGACCTCCCCACTCCGGGCGGTCGGAGGCGTAAACTGACTGCGGCGCAGTCCTGCGCCTCACCTCCAGCCCGGTGCTCACGCCACCGGCCCCGCGGAGGCAAAGGGGGCCTCGAGCCCTCGGGACGCGGTGCCGACTGGCCCACCGACACGCCACATGCCCACGGCGGGGTCGACGGGAGCGTGAGTCCCTGCGACCGCGCCGTCGACAGGGAGCATGTGATGACGAGTCAGAAGTCGTTCAAGTCCCGGGTGCGCGCCCGCATGGGCAGGACCGGCGAGAGCTACACGACCGCCCGCCGGCAGGTGCTCGCCAAGGCCACGCCGGACACCCCCGCCACGGACGCCGCCCGGGGCCGCGGCCAGCTGGACCGGATCTCGGCCGCGCTGCTGCGCGAGCGCACCGGCCACGACTGGGACGCCTGGTTCGCCCGGCTCGACGCGTGGGGCGCGGTCGAGCGGACCCACACGGAGATTGCCCGCTGGCTGGTCACCGCGCACGAGGTGCCGGGCTGGTGGGCGCAGACCATCACCGTCGGGTACGAGCAGTCGCGCGGCCTGCGCGCCCCCGGACAACGCCGGGGTGGTGGTTTCGAGACCTCCGGGAGCCGGACAGTGGCCGTGCCGGTGACGGTGCTCTTCGACGCGTTCGCCGACGAGACCCTGCGCCGCCGATGGCTGCCCGACGTGGACGTCCGGGTCCGGACGGCGACCGCCCCGAAGACCTTCCGGGCGGACTGGGCGGGCGGGCCGACCCGGATCGCCGTCGGCTTCACCCCGCTCGGCGACGCGAAGGCCCGGGTGGCCGTCCTGCACGAGAAGCTGACCGACGCCGGAGAGGCCGACCGGCTCAAGGCGTACTGGCGGGACCGGCTCGCCGCCCTGAAGCAGCTCCTGGAGTCCTCGGAGGTGGCCCGATGAACGCCGCCACCTTCGTCAACCTGCCGGTACGCGACCTCGACCGCGCGGTCGAGTTCTTCACCGCGCTGGGGTTCACGGCCGGTCCCCGTCAGCCGGGGGGCGACAGCGTCCAACTCACCCTCGGCGAGACCACCCACCTCATCCTGCACACCCCGGCGGCCTTCGCCGCGTTCGCCGGGGCCGGGGTCTGCGACACCTCCACCAGCCGGGAGGTGATCGTCGGCCTCGGCGTCGACCGGCGCGAGCGGGTGGACGACCTGGTCGACGTGGCGGTCGTCGCGGGCGGCACGTCGCTGGGCCCGGGGCAGGACCTCGGGTTCATGTACATGCGCGGGTTCCGGGACCTCGACGGCCACCAGTGGTCGTTCCTGCACCTGGCCGGCTGAGCCGGTGGTGGGGCCGGCGGTCGGTGGACCGCCGGCCCCACCGTCAGCCGAACGCGACCCGCTCCAGCCAGAAGTCGAGCAGCTTGGCGTCGCCGAGGACCTCCACGGCGGCGGCGTCGACCGGCCGCCGACCGTAGATGAGCAGCAGCAGTTCGGTCACCGGCCCGCGGACGGCCACCGCCGCCTTCTCGTGCGCCCGCCGCCAGGCGAGGGTGTCGCCGGTGAGGTCGACCAGCCACTCCGCGCCGGCCTCCGGCGGCAGGTCGGTGGCGTGGAAGTGCAGGGTGCGGCCCGGCCCGACCAGCTCGCGCCGGTGCGGGTGGAAGTCGAACATCTGCGGCAGCGCGCCCAGCTCCATCCACTCGTCGAGCGCGTCGACGGCGACCGCCGGGTCGACGGCGAACCCCGCGTCCAGGGCGAGGGCGGCGTCGGCCCGGTGCATGAGCGTCTCGTGGGCGAACCGGCGGGCCCAGAACGTCGTGGCCGCCGGCATCGGCAGCGGCGTCCAGGTGGTCAGCTCGGGGCCGGCCGCTTCCAGGGCGTCGGCCAGCTCGGCGGCGCCCTCGACGAGCCAGGGGCCGACCACCGCCGGATCCTCGCGAGGGTAGGCGGACAGGTCGCGGAAGTGCGTGTCGGAGGGTGGGCCGGCGGCCCGGGTGCGGACCACCTCCGCGGCCCAGCGCTGCCCACCGCCGAGGTGCCGGACCAGCTGGCCGACGTTCCAGCCCGGGCAGGACGGCACCGGCCTGGTCAGGTCGGCGCCGTCGAGGTGGGAACGGAGCAGGTCGCTCTGGGCGACGATCTCGGCGCGGTGGCGGTCGAAGCTCAGGCCGGTCATCCGCCCACCGTAACGGCCGACCGACCATCGCCCGGTCAGGGCGCGCGGGGCACCGGCTGGGCCAGGGCCCCGATCTCCTTCGGCAGCTGCGCCAACGCGTGCTCGAACTCCTCGTGCCCCACCACCCGGTGCAGGGTCTGCAGCACGGCCCGCGCGCCCCGCTCGGCGACGTCCGGCGCCGCCTCGGCGCGCTCCGCCACTCGCCGCAGGAACTCGTCGTACCCGAAGACCTGTGGCTCCTCCGGGCGGGCCCGGGCCAGCAGCGGGCGCAGCTCGTGCGCCACGTGGTCGGCCAGGTCCGCGGCCTCGCCGCCGCTGATCCGCTCGGCGAGCGTACGCAGGGTGGCCTCGGTCAGGGATCGCGCGGTCTCCGCCGGGACACCCGCCCGTGCGGCCACCTTCTCGAAGAACTCCAGCTCCGCCATGTCCGTCCTTCCCGTCCGGGAGACAGCGTGCGTGGCTACCCATCGGCGACTGCCACAAACGGCGGTGTACCCGGCCGGCCGGGCGAAAGGCCGGAAACCGGCATCAGCCCGGAGCGACGTCGGCCAGGATCGAGGCGTGGCTGCCAGGATGCCGGAGCTCGTGCCGCCGATGCTCGCCTCCAGCGGCGCCCTGCCGACCGGGCCCGGCTGGGGCTACGAGTTCAAGTGGGACGGCGTCCGCGCGATCGCCTACGTCGACGGCGGGCTCCGGCTGCTCAGCCGCAACGATCGGGACGTCACCCGGGCGTACCCGGAGCTCGGCGAGTTCGCCGGGCTCCTGGCCGGGCGGCGGGCGGTCCTCGACGGGGAGATCGTGGCGCTCGACGGCGAGGGCCGGCCCAGCTTCTCGGCGCTGCAGCGCCGGATGCACGTCCGGACGCCGGCCGCCGCGCTGGTCAGCGCGACACCGGTACGGGTGTACCTGTTCGATCTCCTGTACCTCGACGGGCGGGACACCACGGCCCTGCCGTACACGGAACGCCGTACCGCGTTGGAGGAGCTGGGGCTCAGCGGCGAGAGCATCGACACCCCGCCCTACTGGACCGGCGACGCCGGCCGGGATCTGGCCACGGCGGCGGCGGAACTCGGCCTCGAAGGGGTGGTCGCCAAGCAGCTCCGCTCGACGTACGAGCCCGGCCGCCGCGCGTCGGCGTGGGTCAAGGTGCCGCTCAACGACACCGTGGAGGTCGTCGTGGGCGGCTGGAAACCGGGCGCCGGCCGGCGGGCCGGCACCATCGGGTCCCTGCTGCTGGGCATGTACGACCCGGACGACCGGCTGGTCTACGTCGGGCACGTCGGCACCGGCTTCACCCAGACCGTGCTGCGTGACCTCCAGCAGCGCCTGGAGCCGCTGACCCGGCCGGACCCGCCGTTCGACGCCCCGGTGCCGCGCGAGCACGCGCGGCAGGCCGTCTGGGTGGACCCGGTCCTGGTCGGGGACGTCACCTTCCGGTCCTGGACCCCGGACCAGCGGCTCCGGCACCCCTCCTGGAAGGGGCTGCGCAGCGACCGCGAACCGGCCGAGATCCGGTTGCGGCGGTGATCCCGCCGGTCCCCCGGTCAGGTGCCGACCCGGCGGGTTTCCATCCGGTTGACCGACGGCCCGGTCAGCTGCCGGAAGTCCTGCGGCAACTGGTCGATGAAGTCCCCGTACTCCTTGGCGCTGATCGCCTCCCGCAACGTGTCGAACACGGCGCGGGCGCCGTCGGTCGCCGCCTGGAGGTCCACCGCGGCCCGGGCCTGCACCCGCTCCAGGAACTCCGGCAGCCCGAAGGGCTCGGGATTCACCCCGGCGAAGCTGAGACACCCCTTCAGTTCCTCGGGAAGCTGCGACGCGAGGTCGCGCGCCTGCCCGCCGGTGATCCGTTCCGCCAGCGTCTCGAGCGCGGCACGGGTGATCGGCTCGGCCTGCGCCGGTGACATCTGCGGTTTCGCCGCCACCGACTGGATGAACTCCGTGTGGTTCACCTGGGACCCCCTCTCGGACCGGACCTGCGGGTACCCGCGCAGGTGGGGGTGAAACGACGGGACCGTCACCCCAGGGCGCGCGCCGCCCGGACGATGGCGTCCACCCCGATCCCCGCCTGGTTCATCTGCTGGGTCGGCGTCGCGGAGCCGGGCAGTCCGCGCACCGCGAGGTGGGTGACCCGTACCGGCTCGGCGAGGTCGGCCAGCGCTTCGAGCACGGCCGATCCCAGCCCGCCCTCCGGGTAGTGGTCCTCGACCACCACCAGCCGGCCGCCGGTCGCGCGGACGGCGTCCAGCAGCCGCTGCCGGTCCAGCGGCTTGACCGAGTAGAGGTCGATGACCCGGCTGTCGATCCCCTCGCGGGTCAGCTCGTCGGCGGCGGCGAGGCAGTTGTGCACCGTCACCCCGGCGCCGATCAGCGCGACGTCGTCCCCGTCGCGGACCAGCTTGCTGCCGCCGATCGGGAACACGTCGCCGTTGTCGTAGAGCACCGGGTACTTGCCCCGGGTGGTGCGCAGGTAGCTGATCCCCTCGCGGTCGACCAGCTGGGCGACGAGCGCGGCGCAGGAGACGGCGTCACTGGGGTAGAGCACGGTGGAGCCCTGCACGGCGCGCATGGCGGCGAGGTCCTCCAGCCCCATCTGGGAGGGGCCGTCCGGGCCGATCTCCACGCCCGCGTGCGAGCCGGACAGCGCGATGTCGGCCTGGGAGATGGCGGCCATCCGGATGAAGTCGTAGGCGCGGGAGAGGAACGCGGCGAAGGTCGCCGCGAACGGGCGGTAGCCGCGGACCTGGAGCCCGACCGCGGCGGCGACCAGTTGCTGCTCGGAGATGAACATCTCGAAGAACCGGTCCGGGTACGCCTCGCCGAACTTGTCGGCGCGGGTGGAGTCGCTGACCTCGCCGTCGAGGGCGACCACGTCCTTCCGGGCGCCCAGCGCCCGCAGCGCGTCGCCGTACGCGTTGCGGGTGGCCACCTTCTCGCCCTTGGGGTACTCCGGCAGCGCGGGCGGCTGGACGGCGGCCGGCGGGCCGGACGGTGGCAGGGGCTCGGGCGGCGGCGCGGTGACCCGGATCTGGCGGACCCCGCCGAGCGCGGCGACGGCCCGCTCGGCCATGTCCGGCTTCAGCGCCTTGCCGTGCCAGTCCGGCTTGTTCTCGATCTCGGGCACGCCCTTGCCCTTGACCGTCCGGGCGAGCACCACGGTGGGGCCCGACGCCTGCCGGGCCCGGCCCAGCACCTCGTCGATGGCGACCAGGTCGTGGCCATCGACGACGATCCCCTGACAGCCGAACGCCTCGACCCGGCGCCGGTAGGTGTCCAGGTCCCACTCCAGCTCGGTGGCCCCGCGCTGGCCGAGCCGGTTGACGTCGACGATCGCGGTCAGGTTGCGCAGGCCGTAGTGGCCGGCCTTGTCCAGCGCCTCCCAGATGGAGCCCTCGGCCATCTCACTGTCGCCGCACAGCACCCAGACGTGGAACGGCAGCTGGTCGAGGTACTGTCCGGCCAGCGCGATGCCCACCCCGACCGGCAGTCCCTGGCCGAGCGAACCGGTGGCGACATCCACCCAGGGCAGGACCGGGGTGGGGTGGCCCTGCAGGCGCGACCTCGACTGCCGGTAGGTGTCCATCAGCTCCTGCTCGCTGATCGCGCCGGCCGCCCGGAAGACCGCGTACAGCAGGGGCGAGGCATGGCCCTTGGAGAAGATCAGGTGGTCGTTGGCCCGGTTGCCCGGGTAGGACCAGTCGTAGCGCAGATGCCGGGAGATCAGCACCGCGAGCAGGTCGGCGGCCGACAGGCTGGAGGTCGGGTGTCCGGACCCGGCCCTGGTGCTGCAGCGGATCGAGTCCACCCGGAGCTGGGCGGCGAGCTCACCCAGCCGGGTGAGCTCCTCGTCCCGCAGGGTGCGCTCTGCTTCCATGGTCACCGGATTCGCCTCCCGCGGTCGGCCCTGCCCGGCCAGCCCGTGCGGCAGACCGTCGGGCCACCCGAACCGGACCGCGCTTACTGACCGCCTTGCGCACCCCACCGTAGCCAGAAGGGCGAACATTTATCCGGTTAACCACCGATTTGCCGGCAACCGCCTGCGGTCACCCCCTCAACCCGCAATCTGGATCTTGCGACCGACGCCCGCGCGGAACTGGGCCATCGCGTCGGCGTACCGGTCGAGCGGGAAGCGGTGGCTGATGAACACGTCGGGGTCCAGCACGCCCGCGGCGAACAGTTCACCCGCCCGCTCGAAGCTGTGCAGCACCGCCATCGACCCGGTGACAGTGATCTCCTGGTTGTAGATCCGGTACGGCTCCACGGTCGCCCGGGTGCGGTATTCGGCGACCCCGAACTGGAGGAACGTCCCGGCCGGGGCGACCCGGCCGAGCCCGTCGTCGATCGCCGCCCGCACCCCCGTGCAGTCGATGACCACGTCCCAGCCGCGCAGGCGGGTCAGTTCCTCCGCGCTCGCGGCGCTGGCCGTACAGCCCAGCCGGACCGCGGTGGCCAGCCGGTCCGGATTCGGGTCCACCACGCTCACGCTCGCCGCGCCGCAGCGCTTCGCCAGCTCCAACATCATCAGCCCCATCGTGCCGGCCCCGTAGATCAGGTAGTGGTCGCCGAGCCGGCGGGGCAGCACGTCGAAGCCACGTACCGCGCAGGAGAGCGGTTCGATCAGCGCGGCATCGGCCGGCGCGACGGACGCCGGCAGCGGGAAGCAGTTCTTCACCGGCGCGACCGCGTACTCGGCCGCGCCGCCGGCGACGGTGACACCGATGGCCGCCCAGCGTTCACAGAGGTTGCCCCGGCCGCGCCGGCACTGGTAACACTCCCCGCAGTGCAGCGACGGATCGACCGCGACCCGGTCGCCGACCCGTACCTCGGTGACGTCGGCGCCGGCCGCGACCACCGTGCCGGCGAACTCGTGACCCGGCACGATCGGGTAGGCGGGCGCGAACTCGCCGTCCATGATGTGCAGATCGGTGCCGCAGATCCCGCAGCCGGCGACCTCGACGACCACCTCGCGCGGCCCGGGTGCGGGATCGGGCACGGACTCCAGCGAGATCTGACCCGGCGTGACGATGACCGCTGCCTTCACTTGACCGCCCCCATGGAGAGTCCTCGGACGAGTTGCTTCTGGGCGATCCAGCCGGCCAGCACGACCGGCAGCGACACGATGGTCGCCGCCGCGCAGAGCCGGGCGAGGAAGAGCCCTTCGGAGGTGATGAAGCCGACCAGGAAGATCGGCGAGGTACCGGCCCGGGTCGCGGTGAGGTTGACCGCGAAGAAGAACTCGTTCCAGCTGAAGATGAAACAGATCAGGGCGGTGGCGGCCAGGCCGGGCGCGACGATGGGCAGCAGGACCCGTCGGATCGTCACGACCAGGCTCGCGCCGTCCATCGCCGCCGCCTCGGTCAGCGCGGACGGGACCTCCAGCAGGAACGACCGCATCATCCACACCGCGAGCGGGAGGTTCATCGCGGTGTAGAGGATGACCATGGTCCAGACGTTGTCCAGCATGCCGAGTTCCTTGACCAGCAGGTAGATCGGCAGCAGCGCGGCGACCGCGGGCAGCATCTTGGTGCTGATGAAGAAGAAGAGCACGTCCCGCCACTTGACGACCGGCCGGATCGACAGCGCGTACGCGGCCGGGGTGGCCAACAGCAGCACCAGCAGGGTGGACAGCAGGCTGGCCATCAGGGAGTTGAGCAGGTAGGGCGTGAGGTCCCGGTCGAAGACCTGCCGGTAGCCGTCGAGCACCGGGGTGAAGAACCAGGACGGCGGGTTGCTGGCGGCGTCGACCTCCCGCTTGAAGCCGGTGAGCACCATCCAGAGCACCGGCAGGAAGAACAGCAGCCCCGCCAGCCAGGCCAGCAGGGTCCAGGCAGCTCCGGTGCGGCCGCTCGTCCGCCGGGTCGGGCTGGTCGGCCGGCGCCGGGAGGCGCGTCGGGTCAGGGTCGTCATCGCGCATCCTCCATCCGGAACAGGCTGGAGATCACCCGCAGCGCGAAGGTGGCGACGACAATCGTGCCGATCACCACCACGACCCCCGCCGCGGCGGCCTCGCCGTACTCGAACTTGCGGAACGTGGTCAGGTAGATCTCGTACGGCAGGTTGGTCGTGGCGGTGCCGGGCCCGCCCTGGGTGATGGTGAAGACGGCGTCGAAGGTCTGCACCAGGTAGATGGAGCCGAGCAGGGCGCCCAGTTCCAGGTAGGGACGCAGGTAGGGCAGGGTCACCCGGGTGAAGGTCTGCCATGGTCCGGCACCGTCGACCCGGGCGGCCTCCAGGGTCTCCAGTGACTGACTCTGCAACCCGGCCAGGATGATCAGCATCATGAACGGGGTCCACTGCCAGACCAGGGTGGTGACCACCGAGAACATCGGGTACCGGGATACCCAGTCGGTGCTGCCGCCCACGATGCCGTTGATCAGACCGTACGACGGGTTGTAGATGGCGTGCTTCCAGAGCAGCGCCGCGGCCATCGGCATCACCAGGAACGGCGTGATGAGCAGGGTACGCACCACGCCGCGCCCGGGGAACCGCCGATCGAGCAGGATGGCCAGGCCGAGGCCCAGCAGGACGGACAGCACCACCGAGGCGGCGGTGAGCACCACGGTGTTCAGCAGGGCGGCGCGCAGCCGGGCGTCGGTGAGCACCTCGCCGTAGTTGGCGAGGCCGACGAAGGCGCGCCGGCCGGGCCGCAGCGCGTTCCAGTCGAGAGTGGACAGATAGAGGGTGACCAGGAACGGGATCTGGGTCACCACGATCGCGAAGATCAGGGCGGGCAGCAGCGGGGCACGGCGGGTCCAGCGCTGCCGCGCGCGGCCGGGGACGGGTCTGACGGTACGCCGGCGTGCCGCGCCCGCGCCGGCGGTGACGGTCTGGGTCATGGGACCACCTCGAGGCAGGGCCGGGGCCGGCCGGCGAACGGCCGGCCCCGGACAGCGGCTACCGGTATTCCTTGGCGACACCCTCGGCCATTCGCTGGCCGTCGGCGAGCGCCTTGTCGACGGTGGTGCTGCCGGCGATCGCGGCGGAGACCTCCTGGGAGACCTTCGTGCCGAGATCGGCGAACTCCGGGATGCCGACGAACTGCACGCCGAGCGCGGGACGGGGCTGCACCCCCGGGTTGACCGGGTCGGCCTCCTGGATCGACTTGAGGGTGAGGTCGGCGAAGGCGGTGGCGGACTGCCGGTACTCCGGGATCGCGTACGTGGACTGCCGCTTGCCGGCCGGCACCCGGGACCAGCCGAGCGAGGAGCCGACCAGCTTCTCGTACTCCTTGCCGGTGGCCCAGGAGATGAACTTCCACGCGGCGTCGGCGTTCTTGGTGGTCTTCGGCATCGCCAGGGCCCAGGCCCAGAGCCAGCCCGACGACTTCGTCCGGTTCACCGGCGCGTACGCGTAGCCGACCTTGCCGGCGACCTTGCTCGCGCTCTTGTCCTCCAGCGTGCCCGCAGCCGAGGTGGCGTCGTACCACATCGCCGCCTTGCCCTGGCCGAAGGTGTTCAGGCACTCGGTGAAGCCGGCCTGCGGCGCGCCCGCCTCGCCGTGGGCCCGCACCAGGTCGACGTAGAACTTCGTCGCTTCGGTGAACTCCGGCGCGTTCACCTTCGGCGTCCAGTCCTTCTCGAACCAGGTGCCGCCGAAGGTGTTGACGACCGTGGTCAGCGGGGCGAAGAGCTCCCCCCAGCCGGGCAGGCCGCGCAGGCAGATCCCGGCCACGCCGGCCTTCTTGTCGTCGAGCTTCGCGGCGAACTGGGCCACCTGCTGCCAGGTCGGCCGCTCCGGCATGGTCAGGCCCTTGGCCGCGAAGAGCTCCTTGTTGTACATGAGGAACGAGGACTCGCCGTAGAACGGCGCCGCGTAGAGCTTGCCGTCCTGGCCGGAGAGCGAGGCGACCATCGGCTTGAGCAGGTCGCCCTCGTCGTAGCCGCCATCGGAGTCGGCGTACGAGCTCAGTTCGTGCAGCCAGCCGTTCTTGGCCCAGATCGGCGCCTCGTACGCCCCGATCGTCGCCACGTCGTACTGGCCGCCCTGGGTGGCGACGTCCTGGGTGACCTTGTCGCGCAGTTCGTTCTCCGGCAGGATCGTGAACCGCACGGTGATCCCGGTCTGTTTGGTGAAGTTGTCGGCGGTGACCTTGGCCAGGTCCTCCATCTGCGGGTTACCGACCATCAGCACGGTGATCGTCTTGCCGCCGCTGCCGCCCCCCGACGAGGAGCCGCCGCCGGCTCCGGAGCAGGCGGTCGAGGTGAGACCGACCGCGAGGGCGACGGCGAGTGCACCGCGCCATCGGCGAGGAGACCGTGTTCTGGACACAGCGAACCTCCATGGTGGTGGTGTTGGTGGTGGTGGAGACGGGTCGGCCCGGGCGCTCAGACGCGCAGCACCACGGGGCCGAGCAGTGAGTAGCGATGCGCCTCGGACGCCGGCAGCGCGGTGTCCGTGACGATGATGTCGACGTCCCCGACGTCCCCGAAGCGGCAGAAGCTGTGGCCGCCGAACTTGGTGTGCACCCCGGCGAACACCACCCGCCGCGACACCGCCATGACCTTGGCCTTGACGGCGGCCACCGCGGGGTCGGGCGTGGTCAGCCCGTGCTCGCGGGAGATCCCGTTCGCGCCGACGAACGCCAGGTCGATGACGAAGCCGCCGAGCATGGCGGTGGCCCAGTGGTCGACGGTGGCGAGGGTACGGCCGCGGACCCGCCCACCGAGCAGCAGGACGGTGACGGCCGGACAGGCGGCGAGCACCGCGGCGGTGTGCAGCGAGGCGGTCACCACCGTCAGCGGCCGGTGCGTGGGCAGCGCCTCGGCGATCAGTTGCGGCGTGTAGCCCTCGTCGATGAAGACGGACTCCGCGTCGCCGAGGTGCTCCACCGCGGCGGCGGCGATCCGCCGCTTCTCCACGACGAACCTGGTGGTCCGGCTCTCCAGGGTCGTCTCGAAGCGGGCGGTCTCCACCGGGTACGCGCCCCCGTGGGTCCGGCGCACCAGGCCCTGGTGCGCCAGCAGGCTGAGGTCACGCCGGATCGTCTCCGGCGCGACACCCAGGTCGACGGCCAGCTTCTGCACGTCGACGTCGCCGTGACGGCGAGCCAGGGTGAGGATGTGGTGTCTGCGCTGTTCTGCGTCCACCTGGCACCTCCCGCCCGCTCGTGCCTCTTTTTGTAACACCGGCACTTTGGCGTGACGACGGTCACGTCCGGGGTAATGGGGTGAATTTGCTGCCCGCTACCCGGTGCCGAATGGACAGCGGAGAACCGGATGGAAGCCACATCTCTCTCTTTTGGACCGCCCGCTTGCCGCTATGGCGTGCCCGATCTCCACCCGACCCGCCCGGTCGGGCACGGGTGGCTGGCTGCCCGAGCCGGCCGCGGCGCCCCTCATCGCGCCGACCGCCGACTCACGACCAGCCAGAGCGCCACCGCCAGGTAGGGCAGCGCCGCCAGCGCGAAGGCGGTCGCGTTGCCCGCCGCGCCGGCGACCAGGCCGTAGGCGCCGTAGAACGCGACGATGGTCAGGTCGGTGGCCATCCCCGCCGCCGAGGTGACGGTGGCCCGCGCGGTCCCGGTGATCCGGGCCTGCAACCGCACGTCGGCCAGCACGGTGGCCAACTGGAACGCGGCGAACGCCACGGCGAGCAGCACGAACCCCGCCGGGCGGCCGACCAGGGCGCCCGCCGCCAGCGTCGACGCGGCGAGCAGCAGCAGCCTCGCGTACCCGCCGGCGGTCAGCCGCTCCCCCACCGGGGCGAGCAGCCCGCCCACGGTCATCCCGACCCAGAGCAGCAGGAGCAGCAGCGGCACGATGGCCTCGGCGACGCCGGTGTCCCGGGCCAGCAGGCCGGTGTACTCGTCGAGGCCGCCCCAGACGGCGGTCACCGCCGGGACGAGCAGCAGGGACGCCCGTACCCTGCGGTCGGCGCGGGCCTCGGCCAGGCCGGCGCGCAGGCTGGCCAGCCAGCCGGGCTCGTCGTCCCCGTCGACCGGCCCGGGCAGGCCGGCGACCGGCGCGGGCCCCTCGGCCCGGACCGGGCGGGGCTCCGGGAACCGGGTCGCGACGGCCGCGGCGAGCAGACAGGCCGCGATGCTGGCCACGCCGACCGCCGGGTAGCCACCGACGGCGAAGACCGGCCCGGCCACCGCCCCGGCGGTCGCCGCGGCGGCCACCTCCGCGGTGCGGGCCCGGCCCATGAGGCGGGCGTACCGGTCGGCGGCGCCGAGCCGGTCGAGCTCGGTGAAGACCAGCGCCTCCAGGGCGCCGGAGCGCAACGCCCCGCCCGCGCCCCAGAGCACGAAGCCGACGGCGAACGCCGGGTAGGACGGGACGATCAGCCAGAGGGCGAAGGCGACCGCGGGCAGCAGCGGGGCCAGGGCGAGCAGCAGCCGCCGGGACACCGCGTCGGCCCAGGCGCCGGAGGGCACCTCCAGCAGGATGCCGGTGGCCGACCAGATCACGAAGAGCGAGGAGATCTGCCCGACCGACAGCCCGGTGTCGGCGAACAGCAGCACGTACAGCGGGTAGAGCAGGACGAAGTCGGTGAGGAACGCGTAGCCGTAGAGCGCGGCCGCCAATGGGCGGGTCGCCGGTACGCGCGCAGGAGTGACGATCATGAGGCCTTCCCACGGGGACGAAACGGACACCGGACGTACGGCGTCCGCGGCGGCCCGCGGCCACGGCCTCTAGGGCAGGATCAACATCGCCAGGTCATGCGCCGATGCTAACCGGCATCGGCCCTTCGCGTCGGCCCCGCAGAGACAAAACCGGGGCGGGACCCGGTCGGGTCCCGCCCCGGCGGTGGCGCGGACGGTCAGCGGCGGAACTTCTCCACGTCCGCCTGCGGGATGACCATCGTGGACTCGTTGTCCGCCGCCTGCCCGACGGTGGGCTGGTGCGGCGGGACCGGCTGGGTGCGGTCGGCCTCGGCGTACGGGCCGGCCGAATCGTTCAGCCGCGCCTCGACGTCCCGCCGGCCGGCCTGGTACGCCTTGGCGTGGGTGGCGATCGTCCGCGACTCCTCCTCGGCGCGGGCCAGCCAGTGCTCCCAGCGGCTCTGCATCGGGCGGACCAGACCGCCGCCGACGCCGACGACCAGGATGCCGCCGACGGTGGCGAGGACGGCGATCAGCACCGGCGTGGTCACCGCGGTCGCCACGCCGATCTGGTTGAGCGCGGCGATGATGCCGAGGCCAAGGATGAACACCGAGGCGAGGTTCGCCAGGATCCGGCCGTAGGAGAGGCCGCCGAGGGCGCTGGAGATGATGTCCTTGACCGCCTTGGCGATGGCTGCGGCCACCACCACGATGACGATGGCCACGAACGCCCGCGGCAGCCAGGCGACGACGCCGGCGATCAGGTCCGAGATCGGGTTCGGCCCCCAGATGCCGAACGCGAGCTGCAGGGTGACGAGCAGCACCGCGTAGTAGGCCAGCTTGGCGACGATGTCGCTGGCGTCGTACTTCGAGCGGGCCAGGGCGGTCTTGATGCCACCGCGCTCGACGGCCCGGTCGAAGTGCACCCGCTCCAGGACCTTGTCCACGATCTTGAGCACGGCCTTGGCGATCAGCCAGCCGACCACCAGGATCGCGATGAACGCGACCGCCTTGGGCAGGAACAGCAGCACCGAGCGGAACGCGTCGCCCACCGCGTTGCCGAAGTTGTCTCTCATCGAAGGCCTCCACGCACAGGCAGGGTCAGGTCAGTCCGCTTCGACCTACCCTGGGCGCCCGGCGTGGAAACGCGGTCAGCCCCGCCGGCAGCGGTAGGCGACCTGGGTGCCGGCCTGCACCGGCGAGGGTTCGATGATGTTGACGGTGGCGGTCTCGGTGGTGGCGCCGACGCCGCTGAACGTCCACTTGAGGGTCAGGGTGGCGGTCCGCTGACCCCGACCGACCCGCTCGGTGAGCAGGGCGCCCGGCGGCGCGTCAGACCGGAACCACTGGTACCGGATCACCCCGCTCCGGCCGTTGGTCCGCACCGTGGCCACCACATCGACGGTGACGTCGCAGCGGTCGCCGGCCGGCTGCGGCACGGCCACGCTGACGCCCTCGACCTCCAGCGGGCTGAGCCGCTGCCACAGGTAGAGCCCGACCACCACCAGCAGCGCGAGGGTCAGCAGGGTGGAGAGCGCCGAGACGACCCGGCGCCACCGCGGCCGCGGCCGGCGCGCCCCGGCCACGGTCGGCCAGGCGGGGGCGGCCGGCGGCGTGGCCGGCACGCCGGGCCCGAAGCGCAGCTCGCCGCCGGGCGCCGGCTGCGCGGGACCGCTCGCCGCCCGCGCGTCCCCCGTGGTCCGGGGGTACGCGTCGGTCGCGCCGGCGTACCCGATGGTGGCGGGACTGGTCGCGGCGAGGGTCGGCCCCGCCAGGTGCACGGTCGCGTCGGCAGCCAGGTCGCGCGCGCCGAAGTCGACGGTCCGGTCCGGCAGGTCGAGGTGTGCGGTGGCCTCCGGCGCGCCGAGCTGCACGGTCTGGTCGAGTGCGCCGAGCTGCACCGTCGCGTCCGGGGTGCCGAGCTGCACGGTGGGGTCGGCGGCAGCGAGCTGCACGGTGGGCTCGGCGCCGCCGACCGCCAGGGTGCGGTCGAGGTCGACGGTCGCCCCCGGGTCGAGGGGCAGCGGCACCGGCCGAGTGGGCAGCGCCTCGGTGGGCTCCTCCGGCCGGGTCACCCGAGCCGTCCCCGGGCCGTGATGGATCGGTTGGTAGCGGGCACGTCGCAACTCCTAGCCAATGGGGCAGTCTCGGTAGAGCGTCACGTACACCGGGGAGGCCGAGGTGGCGGCGTTCCCGGCGGCGTCGACGGCGATGACCTGAACGGGGATGCGGCTGATCTGCTTCGGCACCGGCAGCGGCCCCAACGTCCCCTGGAACACGCCGCGACCGGCCGAGCTCATCCCGACCGTCGAGGTGACGCCCTCCAGGGTGTAGCGAAGGCTGACCTTGAGCGCGGCCGGGCCGCTGCGGTCGTCGGTGACGGTGGCCGTGACGGTGCTCGTCCGGTAGCCGTAGGAGCAGCCTTGCGGGACGAGCTCGGCGGGCTTGGCCGTGACGCCGCCGACGGTGGGGGCGGTGACGTCGGGCGGGGGCGGCGGCGCGGTGCTGGTGGACGGGGTCGGTGCGGGCGCGCTGGTGCGCACCGGCGACCTGGTCGGCGTGACGGACCGGGACCGGCTGGGCGTGGCGCTCGGGGTCGCCGACGGCGTGGGGCTGGTCGACGCGCTCGGGGTGGGGCTCGGGCTCGGCGTGGCGGCGTCGGTCGGGGTGGCGCTCGGCGTGCCGGTCGCGGCCGGGTCGACGCCGGGCGGCCCGCCCGCGACCGCCGGGTCGTCGTGGGCGGCGTAGCGGTAGCCGGCGCCGCCGGCCAGCAGGGCCGCGACGAGGGCGCCGCCGACCAGCGCGGTCCGCTTCCGGCCCCGATGGAACAGGCCCCGGCGGACCGGCGCCGCGCCCGCCCCGAGCACGGTGCTGGCCAGGCTGGTGGCGCCACCGCTGCCGTCCGGGAACGGCCACAGCGCGGCGAGCAGGGCCGCGCGACGGGCCAGCTCGCGCAGCCCGCGCTCGGCCCAGTCCGGGCCGTACGCCTCGCCGGCCACCCGGTCGAGGAGCTCGAGGAAGACCTGGGCGGGCTGCGGCCGGTCGGCCGGCTGCTTGGCCATGCCGTGCCGGAGCAGATCGTGCACCGGCAGCGGGGCCGGGTCGGTGGGGATCGGCGCCGAGGCGTGCTGCTCGCGCAGGGTGAACAGGTCCCGTCCGTCGTACGGGGGCCGGCCGGTGAGGCATTCGAAAAAGGTGGCGGTGGCGGCGTAGATGTCGCAGGCGGGGCTGGCCGGGGCGCCGGTCCACTGCTCCGGGGCCATGTAGCGGGGGGTGCCGGAAACGGTGGTGTCGGAGCCGTGACCGATCGGCATGGCGATGCCGAAGTCGGCCAGCTTGCTCAGCCCCGCCCCGGTGACCAGCACGTTCTCCGGTTTGTAGTCGCGGTGCACGACGCCGCGGGAGTGCGCGGCGGCGAGCCCGGCGAGCGAGCCCTTGAGCACGCAGAGCGCCGACTCGGGCGTGGTCGGGCCGTGTGCCCGGAGCATCTGCCGCAGCGACACCCCGTTGACCAGCTCCATCACGATGGCCGCGCCGCCGGGAGACTCGACGTACTCGTACAGCCGGGAGACGTGCGGGTCGTCGATCTCGCCGAGCAGCCGGGCCTCCTCCCGGAAGGCGCTCCGGAAGGATGCGTCGTCGCCGATGTCGCGCACCAGGTACTTGATGGCGACCGGGGTGCCGGTCCCGTCGTGGGTGGCGAGCATGACGCTGCCCGACGCGCCGGCGCCGAGCCGACGGACCGGCGTGTAGCCGGACAGTTGCCAGCCGCTCATGCGACGTACTCCACGGCAATCCAGGGGCGATATCGGCCACCGCCTCTCTGATCATTTTGGACACGGCGAAGCTGCCGTCCATCGGCGCAACGGGTGCTTCCACCACCCGGACGTCGCCCAGGGAGGGGCGTCGGTCCCGGCGGCGTGGATCCGGCTACTGCTCGCGACGTGCGGCGCCGAACGTCGACACCAGCCGGGCGACCAGGGTGACCAGGAAGATCTGACCGCTCAGCGCGGCAAAGACGGCCAGGGTACGGCCCGGTTCACCGGCGGCCGTGAAATCTCCGTACCCGACTGTGGTCATGGTGATGAAGCTGAAGTACTGGATGTCGTTGTTGTCGGCCGGCTGACCATTCGCGAACAGGGCGGTCCGCTGAAACTGGGCCAGGGCCGAGAACAGCGCGGCGTAGAACAAGCCGATCAACAGATACGCGCTCAACGCACCGAGGATCGTCTGCAGCGTGACCACCCGATGAGACAGCACCCGCCGCACCACGGCCACGATCGCCAGGGCCAGGATTCCGGCCATCCACAGCGAGATCACGCCGTGCACGACCCGGGCCGGCACCACGACGAGGAGGACGGCGGCGACCGCCGTGGCGGCTACCAGCACCCACAGGAGCCGGTGGGAGTGTGCCCGCACCAGGGGCGCGCTACGCAGCGCCAGTGCCAGGGCGGCGAGGTAGAGGAGCAGCGGCACGACACGTATGTGCTCGCCGGGTAAAAAGGCGGTCAGCAGGAAGCTGATCATCAGCAGCGCGAGGACCAGGCCGTACCGGTCCGGCGCGGCCACGCCGCGGTCTGGGTCTCCCGGTGTCACCCTCCCGCCCACGGCCCGATCAACCCCGATCGGGATCGGCGAGGAAGCCGGCCAGCCTGTCCCGGCGTCGCTGCGCGAACCGGGCGCCCAAAGCTGCAGACCGGGCTGGACAACCTGACCAGCCTGCTCGCGGTGGAGCTGCTGCGGTCACGGAGCAGCCGCCCGTCTCGAAATCGACGCCACGGCGCGGCGCTTACCCCTCGACCACGGGCAGAAACCCGTCGTTCCGGCGACGGGGTCCGGAACCGACGGGTCAGCCGGTCAGCACCGCCGTCAGATCGCGGTGGCCTTGACCACCTTCCACTCGCCGCGCACCGGGACCATGGTGAGCACGACCCGGTTCTGGTCGACCTTCTCCCCCGCCGTGGTCACGTTGCGCCGATACTGGTTGAGGTAGAGCAGCAGCTCGACCCGGTCCGCCTCGGCGCTGACCACGCCGGTGGCGGAGACCTCGGCCAGCACGACCGCCTGCTGCTTCGTGGCGGTCTGCTTGAGCGCGGCGGTGGTCTGGGCGTACTCGTCGGCGAACGCGCCGGTGGCGAAGGTGCGGCCGTTGGTGACGCTGTCGTCGACGGTGCGGTAGTCGTACGAGAAGAGCGCCTTGGCGGCGGCGGGCGCGGTGGCCAGGGCCTGGCGTACGGCCTGGTCGCGCACGGCGGCGCGGTGGTCGCCGTACCAGCCGGCGAGGGCCACGGCCGCCGCCAGGACGACCGCGACGGCGAGCACGGGCACGGGGCGCAGCCGCGCCGGGCGGCGGCGCAGCACGGTCGGGACACGCATCGTCTTCTCCTCGGTCAGCCGACGAACTGGAGCTTGGACACCAGCCACTCGCCCGAGTCGCGATCCCGGACCAGGTCGAGCTGGATGCGGTAGTGCGACGGGCGGCCGTCGGGGGCCTTCACGTTCTTCACCGTGGCGTCGACGGCCACCAGCACCACCGCGTGCCGGCGGTCCCCGGAGAGCAGGCCGGCGCGCAGCACGCTGCCCTGCGACTGCACCTTGTTCTCCACCACGGCGGTGCGTACCTGCGCCTGGCCGCGGGTGAACTCGTCCTTGAAGTCGCCGGTGGCCCCGGCCGTGACGCGTTGCAGGTCCCGATCGACGCTGGCGGCGCTCACCGAGACGAAGTTGACGGCGGCCTGCCGGGCGGCGGCGATGGCCTCCCGGTGCGCCTGGTCGGTGGCCCGGTCGACGTACCAGCGGTGGCCGTAGACGCCGGCGCCGGCGAGGGCGGCCGCGAGCAGCACGACCAGCAGGGCGGTGAGGGCGCGGCCCCGGTGCGGCCCGCCGGGCACCGCCGGCTTGCGGCGGCCGGTCTCGGGCCCGGTGTCCCGGTCCGCCTGGGCGGCGGACGTGGGGCGGCGACCGGCGGGCCGGCGGGGCTCGTCGTCGGCGACCACGGTCAGGTTGCCCGCTTCCGTGGGGTCCTCGACCGGCTCCTGGTCGAGGCGTTCCAGCACCCGTTCGACCGGGTCGGCCGGGTGGAGCACGGTGACCACGCGCCGGCGCGCCGGGGTCGGGCCGCCGGCCTTCGCGCCCTTGATGACTTTGAATGTGGTGTTCCTGCGGCTGGGCACCGCCACCTCCTCCGGTACGCCGGTCACGGGGTCAGGCCGGCGAGCAACAGCTGTTTCCAGGACTGGTCACCGGCCGTGCGGTACTGCCCGCCGGTGCCGCCGAACTGCAGCGGCTGGCCGTCGGAGCCGAGCACCAGACCGGTCGCGGGGTCGTACCCCGGGCTGGCCCCCTCGTCGGGGGCGGGCGGCGCCGGATCGGCGCTGGACGGTCGGGGCGCGTTCCCGGCACCCCGGACGCTCGCCCCGGCGGTGCGGTCTTTCGCGCTGCACCGGGTGCCGCCGTGGTACACGCAGGACGGTGGGTCGTTGGCGTTGACCACGAGTCCGAGGTGGGCGGTGCCGTCGCCGGGGGTGACGGTGAACCCGCCGGCCACCGCTATCGGGTAGACCACCAGGAGCTGCTCGATGCCGGGCAGCCGCCGCGCGGCGATCCCGTTGACGGTGACCAGGTTGCCGAGCAGGGTCCCGATGTCCGGTTCCAGACCGCGCAGCAGCGCCCGCAGTTCGGCGCCGGCCGGCGGCCCGACGGCGAGCAGCTTGCGCAGGTCCGGGTCGGCGGCGCGGAGCGTGGCGGCGAGCTGCGCCAGCCCGGCCGACCAGCGGCGCAGCGCCGCGGCGGACTCCGCCTGGGTGGTGAGCACGGTCCGGGCGTCGCGGATCAGGGCGAGGGTCTCGGGCAGCCGGTTGTCCGCCTCATCGAGCAGGGCGTCGCCGGAGTCGAGGATCCGGGCGAGGGCCTGCTCGTTGCCCTCGAACGCGGCGCCCAGCTCGGTGATCAGCACGCTCAGGTCGTCCGGGTTGACCGATCGGACCAGGGCGTCCAGGTTGGTCAGCAGGGCCTCCGGGGCGAGCGGGAGGCCGGTCCGGTCGGCCGGGATGACCGCACCGTCGGCGAGGTACGGCCCGCCGTCGCGGTCGGGCCGCAGGTCGAGGTACTGCTCGCCGACGGCCGACCGCTGGGCGACCACGGCCCGCAGCGCGTCGGGCACCCGTACGCCGCGGTCGATGCGCAAGTCGGCGCGGACCCCGTCGGCGTGCAGGCCGACGGCGGTGACCCGGCCGACGGGCACCCCGCGGTAGGTGACCGGGGCGTTGGCGAACAGGCCACCGGCGCGAGCCAGGTCGACGTGGAGCACGTAGCCGGCGCCGAGCAGCTTGTCACCGAGGCCGACGTAGCGGATCCCGACGTAGCCGATGCCGAGGACGCTCACCAGCACGAACGCGATGACCTGGAGTTTCGCGGTCCGTCCGATCATGGGATCAGCCCTCCACCCAGCATGTCGGTCAGGCCGCCGACCTGCCCGGTGACGGCTCCGGTCACCGGCAGCACGCACTCGGCGGTCAGCACTGTGCCGTCCGGCAGTTCGGTGCCGGCGGGGAGCGCCGTGCCGGGCGGCACGACGCCCTTGGGCAGGAGCAGCCCGCCGAGGGGCACCGTCGAGCCCGGCTTGAGCAGCTTGCAGCCCTCCGGCAGCCCGCACTCCTTGGGCGGGGTCCAGGTGGCCGGGAAGTCCTTCAGGTCCGGCAGGCACTTCAGCGGCAGCGCGGGCAGGACCCCACCGGGGACCGCCGGGCCGGTGGCGGGCGGCCGCGGCGCGGCGGGGGCCTTCGTCCGGGGTGCGCGCGCCGCCGGGGCGGGCGCGGCCGCCACCAGGTTGGCCAGGATGCTCGCGGCGTCCAGGTCGGCGGTCACGGATAGGTTGACGAAGTCGCCGACGATCGCGCCGGTGACGTTCGGCGGGAACGGGTACGACAGCATGAAGTCCAGCGACTTCGGCAGGTCGTCACCGGCCCGGGCGAGCTGTTCCAGGATCGGTTGGAGTGCCTTCACGCTGGCCACCGTGTCCTGCCGGCTGCGCTCGACCACCCGGGTGCCGACGGTGCCGAGTTGGCCGAGGGCGGTCAGCGCCCCGGTGAGCTGGGCGCGTTGCCGGGCCAGCACGGTCAGGCCGGGCGCGAGGGAGTCCAGCGCGTCCCCGAGGACCTGCCGCTGCCGGGCGAGCCGGCCGGTGAGCCGGTCGAGCGCCTCGATGGCGCGGACGATGTCCGCCTTCTGCCGGTCGAGTCCGCCGATGAAGGTGTCGAGCTGGGCCAGGGTGTCCCGCAGTTCCGGTTCGCGGCCGGCGAGCGCCTGGCCGAGTTCGGCGTTGATGGTCCGGAGCTGGGCCAGGCCGCCACCGTTGAGCAGCAGGCCGAGGGCGGCCAGGACCTCCTCGACCTCGGCGCCGCGGGTGGTGCGGGACAGCGGGATGAGGTCACCGTCGGCGAGGCGGCCGCGGGCCGGCTCGGTGGGCGGCGGTGCGACGGTCACGTACTTCTCGCCGAGCAGGCTGCTCTGGCGTACGGCGGCGGTGGCGTTGGCGGGCAGCCGCACCGCGCGGTCGATGCGCAGCCGGACCTGGGCGTGCCAGCCGGACAGCGAGATCTTCTCCACCGTGCCGACGGTGACATCGTCGACCTTGACGGCCGCGCGCGGCACCAGGTCGAGCACGTCGGAGAACTCGGCGGTGACGATGTAGCCGTCCCCGGCCGGTTTGCCGCCGGGCAGCGGCAGGTCGGCGACCTCGGGCAGGCCGCAGCCGGCGGGCAGCAGCGACACGGTGAGCGCGCCGGCCAGCAGGCGCAGCCGCCGGGCGGTCACGCCGGACCTCGCAGGATGCCGCCGAGCGTGGGGTCGCTCGTGGTGGTGGCGCCGCCCGGCGCCTCGTCGGCGGTCGGCGCACCGGGGGAGCTGACGGAGCCCGGCGGGGACCCGCCGGCCGTCGGGGCGCCGGGCGGCAGCTTGAGCAGCTTGCGCAGCTGGTCGGTGAGGGGCAGACCGCGGGAGTGCAGGGTCTGCGCGAGCGCGGTGCACTTCGCCGGCACCTCGGCGGCGGGGAGCTGCGCCACGATCAGCGAGCAGACGAAGGTGGCCGGGTCGTACGGGCCCAGGGCGTTGTCGCGGGTGTCGAGGGTGCCCGAGCGCGGGTTGTAGGCGAGGTTGAGGTTGCCCAGGGCGAGGGGCGCCACGTCGAGGATCTGGATGACGGCCTGCTGCTGGCGGACCAGGACCCGGGTGATGTCGGCCAGCGCGGTGACGTTGGAGGTGAGCGCGGTCCGGTTCTGCCGGACGAAGGTGGTGACCTCGGCGAGCGCGGTGGCGAGGTTGCGCAGGGCGGCAGCGAGTTCCTCCTTCTCCCCCGCGAGCTGCTCGGCGACGTCGGCCAATTGCTGGTTGAAACGGCGTACCTGCTCGTCGCTGCGGGCCAGAGTGGTGGTGAAGCGCTGCAGGTTGGTCACCGTGCCGAACAGGTCGCCGCGCCCGGTGGAGAGGGTGCCCAGCGCGCGGGAGAGCCCGTCGAGGGTGTCGTGCAGGTTCTGACCGTTGCCCTCGAGGTTGGCCCGGCCGGTGGCGACCAGGTCGGACAGGGTGCCGTCGGCGTTCGCGCCCTGCGGGCCGAGGGTCCTGTTGAACTCGTCGAGCGCCTGGTAGATGTCGTCGATCTCCATCGGCGCGGCGGTCCGCCCGACCGGGATCTCGGCCCCGTCGGAGAGGGCTGCTCCGCCGGTGAAAGTCGGAGTGAGCTGCACGTACCGGTCGCTGACCACGCTGGGCGGGACGATCAGCGCCTGGGCGTCGGCGGGCACCCGCAGCGTCGGGTCGTAGCGCATCTCGACGCGGACGGTCGTGCCCTGCGGGGTGACCTTCTCGACCTCACCGACGCGGACGCCGAGCACCCGGACGTCCGAGCCCGGGTACACCCCGACGGCCCGGGTGAAGTACGCGACGACGCGCCGCTGCGGCGCCTCGTGCCGCCACACCACCGTCCCGACGGCGACGGCGGTGAGCAGGACCGTGGCCGCGGCGAGGGGGCGGCGCCAGCGGTGGATCCGACCGGGCATCAGCGTCCTCCGGTGGTGGGCAGGTACGGCTGGAGCAGCCCGTCGACGTAGGAGTCGAACCAGCGGCCGTTGCCGACCACGTTGGCGAAGGCGGTGACGAAGGGGCCCATCCGCCGGATGGTCTGCTCCAGGTCGTCGCGGTTGCGTTGCAGGACGGCGACCACGTCGCGCAGCTTGCGCAGCGCCGGTTCGAGCTGGGTGCGGTTGTCGGCGACCAGCCCGGACAGCTCGGTGGCGAGCTGGTCGGTGCCGACGAGGAGCTGGTGGATGGCGTCGCGGCGGCGGCTGACCTCGGCGAGCAGCTTCTCCCCGTCGGTGACCAGCTTGCGGAACTCCTCGTCCCGCTGGGCGAGGACGCCGGTGACGGTCCGGGCGCGGGCGAGCAGGGCGCGCAGTTCGGCGTCGCGGCTGGCGACGGTGCGGGACAGCCGGGACAGCCCGGTCAGCGAGGTGCCGACGCTGGCCGGGGTGTCGGCGAAGGTCTCGGACAGGGTGGTGAACGCCTGCGCGAGCTGGTCGGTGTCGACCCTGTCGAGGGTGTCGGCCAGGCCGGTGACGGCCTGCACCACGTCGAACGGGGCGGCCGTGCGGTCGAGCGGGATCTGCCCGTCCTCGGGCAGCTTCCCCGGTCCGGCCGGCGACAGGGCGAGATACTTCTGGCCGAGCACGGTCTTGATCCGGATGGTGGCGCCGGTGTCGCGGCCGAGGCGTACGCCGTCGTCGTCGACCCGGAAGCGGACCCGTACGTACGGCTGGGGCTCACGGGCGAGCTCCACGGCGGTGACCACGCCGACCCGGACTCCGGCCACCCGGACCTCGTTGCCGGTGGCCAGACCGCTGGCGTCGTGGAACGCCGCCTGGTAGGTGCGGCCGGTGAGCGCGGCGATCCGGTCGAGCTGGAAGGCGCCGAGCAGCGCGGCGACGATCACGGCCAGGCCGACCGCGCCGACGACGACGGGGTTGCGTTCGCGGAACGGTTTCACCGGGCACCTCCGGTGGCGCAGCGGGCGGCGGGGGCGCTGACGCCGGCCGGGGTCAGCGGCGCCTGGCCGGCGACGGCCACCCGGCCGTCGAAGTCGCAGAGGTAGAAGTTGAACCAGGAACCGTAGGAGGCGACCCGGGTCAGCGACTCGTAGCGCTGCGGCAGCCGACCGAGGGTGGAGTCGATGACGGCGGAGTTGCGGTCCAGGGTGCCGGCCAGGTCGCCGAGGGCCCGGACGTCGGCGGCCAGCGGCGGCCGGGTCTCGTGCAGCAGGCCCGCGGTGGTGTCGGTCAGCTCGCCGAGGTTGACGAGGGCCTCGCCGATGGCGGTGCGGTCGGCGGAGAGCCCGGAGACGAACTGCTGGAGCTGGCTGACACTCTGGTCCAGCTCGCGGCCGCGGCTGGCCAACGTGCCCAGCACGGCGTTGAGGTTGGTGACCACCCGGCCGATCACGGCGTCCCGGTCGGCCAGGGTGGTGGTCAGCGACGCGGTCCGCCGCAGCAGGCTGGCGACGGTGCCGCCCTCGCCCTGGAGGACCTGGATGATCTCGTACGCGAGCTTGTTGACATCGTCGGGGTTGAGCGCGGTGAACAACGGCCGGAACCCGTTGAACAGCACCGTCAGGTCCAGCGCCGGTCTGGTCTGGGTGAGCGGGATGAGCCCGTCGGCCCGCAGCGGCCGCCCGTCCCCCGGCCCCTCGGTCAGCGCCAGGTAGCGCTGGCCGACCAGGTTGCGGTAGCGGATGGCGGCGCGGACGCTGCTGGCCACCGGCACGTCCCCGTCGACGGTGAAGGCGACCTCGGCGACGGTGTCGTCGACCACGGCGATGTCGGCGACCTTGCCGACCCGCACCCCGGCGATGCGCACGTCGTCGCCGGGAAGCAGACCGGTGACGTCGGTGAACCGGGCCCGGTAGGTGACCCCGTCGGGCGGGAACGCGCCGAGGGTCTGCGCGAGCAGCCCGGTGGCCAGCAGCGTGACGACGGCGAACACCACCAGTTTGACCAGCGCGGAGGTCGTCTTGCCGGTCATCGGGCGTTCACCACCGCACCGCGCAGCAGCGGGCCCCAGAGCAGGACCGCGATGTCCGGCACCTCGACCGGGGGTGTCCCGGTGAGTCCACCGACGAGGGGCTTGACCAGGGACTGCTCCTCGCCGGTGCCGGCCTGCCCCATTGCGGTGGTGGCCGCCGGACCGGCCGGCAGGCCGACCGGCAGGGGTGGCCGGGTTCGGGCGCCGCCGTAGTCATAGCCGTCGGCGACCGGCACCTCCGGGGCGGGCACCGGCGGGTTCGGCAGCTGCCGGCAGTTCGGGCCGTTGTGGGCGGCGTAGACCGGCTCGTCGCGGCCTCGCTCGAACGGGCCGCCGTCGCGGGTCACCTCCAGGGTGATGTGCATCCGGCCGCCGGCGAAGACCTCCTCGACCCGGGGTTGCAGGGCGACCAGCCCGTGGACCAGGCACGGGTACTCGGGGGCGTAGGTGGCGAGCAGTTCCAGCACCGGGCGGCTGACGTCGCCGAGCCGGATCAGCTGGTCGCCGTGCCGGTCGAGGAACCCGCGGGTGGTGTCGGCGGTGTCGGTGGTGTCGGCCAGGAACGCGGCGAGCTGGGCGCGCTGGTCGGTGACCGTGCCGGCGGTGACGGTGACGTCGCGCAGCAGCGCCAGCAGGTCGGGCAGCGCGGCGTCGTAGCTGTCCAGCACGGTGGCGAGCTGGCGGAGGTCCTCGGCGATGGTCGGCAGTTGCGGGTTGAGCTGCCGCAGGTACGCGTCGAGCCGGATGAGGTTGGCGCCGAGCTGGTCGCCGCGTCCCTCCAGGGCCGTGGCGATGGCGCCGAGGGTGGCCGCGAGCTGGTCGGGGTGGATGGACTGCAGCAGCGGCAGCGCCTGGTCGAGCACCCGTTCCAGTTCGACGGCGGTGCGGCTGCGGTCCTGGTTGATGACCGCGCCGTCGCGGATCGGTCCGGCGGTGCTGCCCGTCGGTGGCACGAGTTCGACGTACCGCTCGCCGAAGAGGGTCTTGGGCAGCAGCCGGGCGGTCACGTCCGCGGGGATCCGGTCGGTGGTGGCCGGGTCGAGGGCGAGCCCGATGACCGCCCCCTGGCCGTCGCTGCGGATCGAGCGGACGTCGCCGACCACCACGCCGCGGACCTTGACGTCGGCGCCGTCGAGGAGTTGCAGGCCGGCCCGGTCGGCCTGCAGGGTGACCCGGTCGACCGGGGTGAACGCCTTGCGGTACTGGAGCACGGAGGCGGTCAGCGCCGCGGTGAGCACGGCGATGAAGACGATGCCGAGGACACGGTGTCGCATGGTCACCCCGCGATCCGGACGGTGGTGGTGGCGCCCCAGATGGCCAGGGACAGGAAGAAGTCGACGACGTTGACCGCGACGATGGCGGTCCGCACCGCCCGCCCGACGGCGACGCCGACGGCGGCCGGTCCACCCTGCGCGGTGTAGCCGTACCAGCAGTGGACCAGCACCACGATCACGCTGAACACCAGCACCTTGCCGAAGGACCAGAGCACGTCCCCGGGTGGCAGGAAGAGGTGGAAGTAGTAGTCGTAGGTGCCGGCGGACTGTCCGAAGTAGCCGACCGCGATGGTGCGGGTGGCGAGGTAGCTGGCGAGCAGCCCGATCACGTACAGCGGGACGACGGCGATGAAACCGGCGATTATCCGGGTGGTGACCAGGAACGGCAGGGAGGGCACGCCCATCACCTCCAGCGCGTCGACCTCCTCGGAGATCCGCATGGCGCCGAGTTGGGCGGTGAAGCCGCAGCCGACCGTGGCGGACAGGGCCAGCGCGGCGACCAGCGGCGAGATCTCCCGCGTGTTGAAGTACGCCGAGACGAAGCCGGTGAAGGCGCTGCTGCCGATCTGGTCGAGGGCCTGGTAGCCCTGGAGCCCGACCTCGGTGCCGGTGAAGAAGGTGAGGAAGCAGATGACGCCGACGGTGCCGCCGAGCACGGCCAGCGCGCCGGTGCCGAAGCTGACCTCGGCCAGCAGCCGGATCACCTCGCGCTTGTAGCGGCGCAGGGTACGCGGCGCCCAGGCCAGGGCGCGCAGGTGGAAGGCGAGCTGGCCGCCGAGGTCGTCGAGGTAGCGCAGCGGGGTCATGTCAGCTTCCCTTCTGCGGTACGACCTGGAAGTACACGGCCGTCACGATGAAGTTCAGCGCGAACAGCAGCATGAAGGTGATGACGACGCTCTGGTTGACCGCGTCGCCGACGCCCTTCGGTCCACCCTTGGCGGTCATCCCCTTGTAGCAGGCGACCAGCGCGGCGGCCGCGCCGAACAGCAGCGCCTTCACCTCGCCCACGAGCAGGTCGGGTAGTTGCCCGAGGGCCTGGAAGCTGGCCACGTACGCCCCGGGCGTGCCGCCCTGCAGGACCACGTTGAACGTGTAGCCGCCGGTCACGCCGACGACGCTGACCAGCCCGTTGAGCAGGACGGCGACCAGCATCGAGGCGAGCACCCGGGGCACCACCAGGCGCTGGATCGGGTCGATGCCGAGGACCTGCATGGCGTCCAGTTCCTCGCGGATCTTCCGGGAGCCCAGGTCGGCGCAGATCGCCGAGCCGCCGGCGCCGGCGATGATCAGCGCGGTGACGATCGGCCCGGCCTCGCGGACCACGGCGAGCACCGACGCGGCGCCGGTGAACGACTGCGCGCCGAGCTGGCGGACCAGCGAGCCGAGCTGGAGGGCGATGACCGCGCCGAAGGGGATCGACACCAGCGCGGCGGGCAGGATGGACACCGAGCTGATGAACCAGGCCTGCTGCACGAACTCGCGGACCTGCACCGGCCGCCGGCCCAGCCCGCGCAGGGTGTCCAGGCAGAACGCGAAGAACTCGCCGGTGTTGCGGACGGCGGTCGTCGGGGCGCTCATCCGGTCACCTCCCGGTGGCGGGCGTCGGCGGCGAGGTGCGGGCCCAGGTCGATGGTGGGTCGCTCGTCGTCCCGGCGGCCCTCGAAGGAGCCGGGTGGTGGGGTGACGCCGTGCTCGCGGCACCACTGCCCGGGTGGGCGTTCGGCCCGGCGGGGCAGCCCGTCTGAGGGCGGCAGTTGCAGCGGGATGGGCGGCAGCGGCGGCAGCTCGACCCCGGCCTCCGCCTCGGCGGCGAGCTCCTCGGCGTCCTTCTCCTCCGCCATGCCGATCGGGCCGACCCGCTGGGCGTTGAGGAACTGCCGCACCACCGGTTCGGTGCTGGACAGCAGCATCTCCCGGGGCCCGAACATGGCCAGGTGGCCGTGGTAGATCAGGCCGATGTTGTCCGGGACGGTGCGGGCGGTGTTGATGTCGTGGGTGACGATCAGGAAGGTCGCCTCGGTGCGCTGGTTGAGGTCGATGATGAGCTGGTTGAGGTATGCGGTGCGGACCGGGTCCAACCCGGAGTCCGGCTCGTCGAAGAGGATGATCTGCGGGTCGAGGACCAACGCTCGGGCCAGGCCGGCCCGCTTGCGCATGCCGCCGGAGATCTCGCCGGGCAGCTTCTTCTCCGCCCCGACCAGGCCCACCATGTCCAGCTTCTCGTTGACCACGGCCCGGATCTGGGACTCGGACTTGCGGGTGTGCTCGCGCAGCGGGAACGCCACGTTGTCGTAGATGTTCATCGAGCCGAACAGGGCGCCGTCCTGGAACAGCACGCCGAACAGCTTGCGCAGCTCGTACAGCGCCCGCTCCGACAGTCGGGGCAGGTTCTGTCCCTCGATCCAGATGTCGCCCCGGTCGGGTCGCAGCAGCCCGACGAGGGTCTTGAGGAACACCGACTTGCCGGTGCCGGAGGGGCCGAGCAGTACGGAGATCTCACCGGCCGGCAGGGTCAGGGAGATGTCCGACCACACTGGCTGGCCACCGAAGGACTTGGTCAGTCCCTGTACGGCCACCTCGACGCCCATCACCCCTCCCATCGCCTCGTTCGACAGAGACATCGCAGGAGCAGGCTCGTTCGCAACAACTTCTTTTCGACTTCGTTGCGGCGTTGCCCCGCTACGGAACGCAATAGGTGCGGAAACCAGGCGGCTTCAGTACGGTGCGGTTAACCCGTCGGTAACGAAGGTGCCTCGCAACCCCATGATCCGAGCAGTCGATCCAGAACTGGTCCGTCAAGCCGTCCACGGTGACCGAGCGGCGACGGCGGAGCTGCTGACCGACGTGCGCCCCGGCCTCGTGCGATACTGCCGAGCTCGGCTGGGTCGGGTCGGTGGGGCGTACACCACGGCCGACGACGTCGCCCAGGAGGTGTGCCTGGCGGTCCTGCGGTCGCTGCCCCGCTATCGGGAACAGGGCGTCCCCTTCGCCGCCTTCGTCTACGGCATCGCGGCGCACAAGGTCGCCGACGCGCAGCGGGCCGCCGTCCGGGACGCCGCGGTCACCCCTACCGACAGGCCGCTGGAGCAGCCCGACGCGGCGCCCGGACCGGAGCAGCAGGCCGTCTCGACCGACCTGGCCCGGCGACTGTCCGCCCTGCTGGACCGGCTACCCGACATCCAGCGGGAGATCGTCCTGCTACGCGTCGCGGCGGGCCTCTCGGCCGACGAGGTGGGCACGATCGTCGGGATGACGGCGGCCGCCGTGCGGATGGCCCAGTCCCGGGCGCTGGCCCGGCTCCGTACCCTTGCCGAGGGTTCCCTTGACGAGGTGGCGGCATGAGCGAGCGCACGCCGGGCGGCGGTGACGAGGCGATGGATCTGGACATCCTCGCCCGCGACGACCTGCTGCTCGACGCCCTCGGGCGCGGTGAGCCGGCCCCGGCCGGCGACGACCTGGCCACGATGCTCGGCGCCTGGCACGCCGACATCGCCGACGGCGTCCCCACGGCCGCGGTACGGCCGCCGGCCCCGACCGGCGACGGCCACCCGGAGGAAATTCGACCGGAGGGCGGGAACGCCGTCCCCGCAGCCGAGCCGTCGGTCGGGGCGGAGCGCCTGCCCGCGCCCACGTCGCTGGCGGCGGCGCGGGCCCGGCGGCACCGGCCGTGGACGGTACGCCTCGCGGCCGCCGCCGTGGCGCTGCTCGCCATGGCGGGCGGGCTCGGCGTCGGCAGCCGCAGCGCCGGGCCGGGCAGCCCGTTGTGGTCGTTGACCAGGGTCCTGTACCCGCAGCAGGCCGAGGTGCGCGACGTCGAGGAACTGATCGCGCAGGCCCGCGCCGCGCTGACCGGCGGGGACCTCGACGAGGCCCGGCAGCTCGTCGACCGGGCCCGCCGCGAACTCGCGGACGTCACCGACCCGGCCACGGTCGACCGGCTGCGCGCCGAGCTGGACGCCCTCGACCGGGATCTCGCCGCGGCACGGGGATCGCTGTCGGCCATCCCGTCGCCGGCCCTCACGCCCGAGGTCCGGCCGACCACCCCCGCCGCCCGTCCCTCCGGCGGCACCCGCGCCCCGTCGCCGCGGCAGTCCCGGCCCGCCACCTCCCCGGCCCCCGGCACCTCCCCGGGCGGTGGCGGACCGCTGCTGCCGCTGCCCGCGCTGCCGCTGCCGTCCCTGCCGAGCCTGTCGCCGCTGCCGAAGCTGCCGCTGCCCACCGGCGGCCTGCTCGACTGAGCGACGGTTTCGCACGACGCGCGGGACCACCGACGGCGGCTCAGGCGGCGGGCCGCTCCCGGTCGGCGGCCCGGCCCAACGCCACCATCCGCAGCGTCTCCTCCCGGCGTCGGACCAGCAGCACCCCGGCCAGGAAGGTGACCAGCGGTACGAGCACCAGCATCGCCCATTGCGCCGGCACCAGCGGAATGGTGTGTCCCATGTGCAGGGTGGACACCGCCCAACCGGCCAGCGCGGTGTCGATCACCAGGGCCAGCGCGGCGACCGGCGCCAGCATGACCACGACCCGCCGGCGCACCGCCGGGGCGAGCGTGGCGAGGCTGACCAGGACGGCCAGCACGGCGACAGCGAGCCCGGCGACGTAGAGCCACAGCACAGCCTCGCTGCGGGCCTCCAGCAATCCGTAGAACACGTACACGGTCACGGGACCGGCGAAGTCGGCACCGGCAGAGCTCAGCCGGCTGCCCGCCAGGACGGCGCCCACCGCGAGCGGCGCGAGCACCAACGCCGCCAGCCGGCGTGCGCCAAGCACCGCAAGCGCCCGACGCCCGGGCGCAGGCACGGTGAGCGCGGCCGCCGTCACCAGGGCGAGAGCGAACTGGGGCAGGGTGTCCACGACGTACGTCGGCTGGTCGACGGCTCCCGGCCCGACCAGCACCAGCCACGCAGCGACCCCGGCCCAGGCGAGTCCGGCCGCGACCCGCCGCAGCCCGATCAGGGCGGCGAGGGCGACGCCCGCCCACCCCGCCACCCGCAGCCAGTCGACGGCATCGGCGCCGACCGGCCGCAGCGGCGGCGGAAGGGCAGGGTTCACGACCAGGTGGTCGGCCAGGTTCCTGCCGGCGGCGGCGAACAGGGCCAGGGCCACCAGGACGCCGGTGACGGCGGCGGCGTCGGTCCAGGCCGGCTCGGTGAGCCCCCGGGTGCTCACCCGCAGCCGAGCTCGCAGGCCGGCGCCGATCAGGTTCAGCGCGTCCCCGGCGCCCGGCCGGGTCTGGCCGGGCCGCGCGCCGGCGAGAAGGACGGCGAGCATCTCCTCCTCGTACGCCCGGCGGTGTTCCCACGGGTAGACGGCGAGCAGCCGGCGGTAGCGGCGCTCGAGTGCGGTCCCGCTCACGCCGCCCCTCCCTCGGGGAGCAGGCCGGCGCGGCGCAGCCGCAGGCCGGCGGTGTCGGCGTTGTGACGCAGCCGGGCGACCTCGGCGGCGAGCCGGGTCGCGCCGAGCGCGGTGAGTCGGTAGTAGCGGCGCAGCCGGGACTGCACCACCTCCTCGCGGTCGACCTCGATGAGGCCGTCGGCGCGCAGCCGGTCGAGGACGGAGTAGAGGGTGCCGGCGCGCAGCCGGACCCGGCCGTCGGAGATGCGCAGCACGTCCTCGATGACGGCGTACCCGTGCCGGGGTGTCTCGGCCAGCGCGGTGAGGATCAGGAACGTGGGTTCCCGGAGCGGACTGTCGGTCATGGCCGGCAGCATATACAGCTAGCCGGTATATACGCTGCCCCGTCAGCGCTCGCGCCGGTGCCCGTCCCCCTCGGCGGCCGCGGCGACGGTCTCGGTGGTCGGGCCGAGCGTCGGGCCCTGCTCCGCCCGCCCTGGCCCTACCGGTGCCGCCTGCTCGCCCCCCGTGAACGCGTTGAAGAACTTCAGCAGCTCGACCGGGAACGGCATGACCAGGGTGCTGTTCTTCTCCGCGGCGACGTCCACCACCGTCTGCAGCAACCGCAGCTGGTACGCCCCCGGCGTGTTCGCCATCGCCCGGGAAGCATCGGCGAGCCGGCGCGACGCCTGGAACTCGCCGTCGGCGGCGATCACCCGGGCGCGGCGTTCCCGCTCCGCCTCGGCCTGGCGGGACATCGACCTCTTCATCCCCTCGGGCAGCGCCACGTCCTTCACCTCGACGCGCTCGATGAGCAGGCCCCACGGCTTCTCGGTCGGCGCGTCGATGACCGACTTCAGCTCCGCGTTGATCCGGTCCCGGTCCCGCAGCAGGGTGTCGAGGTCGGCCTTGCCGATCACCGAGCGCAGCGCGGTCTGCGCCACCTGGAGCACTGCCGACGGGTAGTCGCGCACGTTGACCAGTGCCTTCACCGGATCGACCACCCGGTAGTAGACGACCGCGTCGACGGTGAGGGTGACGTTGTCCCGGGTGATCACACCCTGTGCGGGCACCCCGATCACCGTGGTCTGCATACTCACCCGGACCATCCGGTCGGCGACCGGGATGATCAGGTGGAAGCCGGGCTGCCGGATGCGGTCCAGCACGCGACCGAAGCGGAACACGACGCCCCGCTGGTACTGCTGCACCAGCCGCACGCTCAACGACAGCACGAGCGCCACGAGCACGACGACGATGACCACCGCGATGGCGACGGCGACTCCCATGCTCCCCCTCGATCCCGGAGGCGCCCGCCTCCCGGCGCCGGGCCTACCCGCTCCGCCGGCTTTCACACCTCCACGCCTCGACCGTCGCCGCGGCGGACGGTCGACGGCGGGCTGCCATGATGGTCGGCATGCCACCACCTGCTCCGGAGGCCGAGCGGGCCGTCGAGGCGCTGATGGCCGCCAGCCGGGCCTTCGTCGGGCTGGCCGCCCGGTCGCTGGCGGACCTGGACGTCGAGGTGACCCTGCCGCAGTTCCGGGCGTTGGTCGTGCTGGCGACCCGGGGTCCCCAGCGGTCCGTCGACATCTCGGCCGAGCTCCAGGTCGCGCCGTCGACCGGGACCCGGATGTGCGACCGCCTGATCCGCAAGGGCCTGATCCGCCGCACCCGGTCCGGCACCGACCGCCGGGTGGTGCGCCTGCGCCTCACGCCGGCCGGGTGGAGTCTGGTGGAAGAGGTGATCCGGCGCCGCCGGGTGGAGCTGTCCCGGATCGTGGCGGCGACGTCGGCCTACTGGCAGCCGGCGGTGACCGAGGCGCTGACCGCGTTCGCGGCGGCCGCCGGCGAGTTGCCCGAGCAGGAGTGGTGGCTGGGTTTCACCGCGCCGGACGAGGAGTCGGCCACCGGGGCGTGACCGGCCTTCGCCGACCCCTGGCGGCCTCCATTGCACAGTGCAATGATTGGCCTGTGCCGGAGGTTATCTGACGGCGCTGCGGCGCCGCCCCCGTCAGAAGGGAGGCAGGTCATGGAACGCGACGGACGCCACGAGGTGGCCCGGATCGACGACACGGTGACCACGGAGAGCCTGCACGAGCGCGCGGAGCGGGTCGCCGTGCCGGACTTCGACTACCTCAACCAGACGATCGAGGGCCTCGCCGAGGGGCTCACCCACCCGCGCGGCGGCGGGGCCGACCCGCGGTAGCCGGCACCCGGTCGGGCGCTGTGGCCGCGGCCGGTTCCGGCTCGCGCCGCGGCGCCCGCTCCCGCCGAGGCAGCAGGAGGGGCGTGGTCAGCATGAGGAGACCGGCGACGGCGATCGCGGTGCGGGCGCCGGTGAGGTCGGCCAGCAGGCCCCACAGCCCGGTCAGTACCGCTACGGTGGCGTTGCCGGTGACCGACCACGCGGACAGGGTGCGGGCGATCCGGTCGGTGGCGGTCCGGTCGAGCCGGTAGCTGGCGAACACCGGGTTGAACACGCCCATGCAGGTGATCAGCCCGAACTCGACGGCGATGACCAGCACCAGCCCGGCCGCGCCGGGGCGGACGAAGGCCAGCCAGACCGACCAGCAGGCGCGCAGCGCCCCGGCGGTGAGCAGGACCCGGTGCGTGCCGTATCGCGTGACGAGCCGGCGGGCGAGCCGCGAGCCGAGCAGGCCGCCGACGCAGGGCACGCCGAAGGCCAGGCCGTACTGCCAGGGGGTGAACCCGAGGCGGCCGAGCATGAGGACGGCCAGCAGCGGCGAGGTCGCCAGGATCAGGCCGTTGACCAGCACCGTGTTGAGGAACAGCGGGCGCAGCGTCGGGTGGGTCAGGATGTGCCGCCAGCCGTCGAGCAGGTCGGCGGCGCGCGACCGCGACACGTCGGCCCGCCCGGGTCGCGGCTCCCGCCCGCCGATCGCGCGGATGCCGGCCGCCGAGAGCAGGTAGCTGACCGCGTCGGCCGCCACGGTCGTCACCGGGCCGAACAGCCCGATCGCGAAGCCGCCGAGCGGCGGTCCGAGCGCGGTGGCCGTCCAGGTGGTGGACTCGAACCGGGCGTTCGCCAGGAGCAGATCCCCCGGTGGCACGAGCGCCTTCAGGTAGGCGCCGCTGGCCGCCCGGAAGGCGATACCGGCCGCGGCGACGACGACCGACACCACCAGCAGATGGGCGAAGGAGAGCCGGCCGAGCGCGTACGCGGCCGGGACGCTCGCCACGGCGGCGAACCGGGTCAGGTCCATCGCCACCATGACCGGCCGCTTGCGGCGGAACTCCACCCACGGGCCGAGCGGCACCGCGGCCGCCGCCCCCACCGCCAGTCCCGCCGCGGACAGCACCGACACCTCGGTCGGCCCGGCGTGCAGCACGACGACCGCGATCAGGGTGAAGGCGTCGAAGGCGAGCCAGGTGCCGACCGTGCTGACCCCGTACGCAGCCCAGAACCACCCGAACCGCCGCCCCAGCGACCGCCCCATCTCCACCCACCCTTCGGACAACCCGACGTTGACCACGGGCATCCAAGCGAGCGGCGGGACTGCGGATCAAACAACCGCTCCCCCGGCGAGCCACAACGACGGGTTGTGCGGCTAGGGTCGGTGGCCGTGGACCTCGACGCCGTACGCACCGTGGTGGCCGTCGCGGACGCCGGGCAGTTCCAGGAGGCCGCCGCCGACCTGTCGGTCACCCAGCAGGCCGTCTCCAAGCGGGTCGCCGCCCTGGAGAAGGAACTCGGGGTGCGGCTGTTCACCCGCACCGCGCGGGGCGCCCGGCTCACCATCGACGGGCAGGCGTTCCTGCCGCACGCCCGCAACCTCCTGCTGGCCGAGGAGCGGGCCGCCGCCTCGGTACGGCCCGGCCGCCGCGCGCTCCGCGTCGACGTGATCGGCCGGCGGATCGCCCCGGCCGGCCTGCTCCGCGACTTCCATCGCGCGCACCCCGGGATCGACCTGGACGTGGTGGCCCTGCTCGACATCGGCGAGGCCGTCTCCGCCATCCGGTCGGGCACCATCGACGCGTCCTTCCGCGCCGTCACCGCGCCGCTCCCGGACGGCGTGACGGCCACCCGGGTCCTCGACGAACCGCTCCAGCTCCTCACCGGACCGGCGCACCCGCTCGCCGGGGCCCGCGCTGTCACGCCAGCCGCGCTCACCAAACACCGGATCTGGATGCCCGGCATCGTCACCGGCACCGAGTGGGCCGCCTACTACGCCGAACTCGCCGCCGCGTTCGGGCTCACCATCGACGCGACCGGGCCGAACTTCGGCACCGAGGCCCTGTTCGACGTGATCGCCGACTCCGCGGTGGTGGCGACCCTGGTCGGCGCGCAGAGCCGGTTGCTCTGGCCCGCAGACCACGACCTGCGGCGCATCCCGCTTGTCGACCCGACACCCGTCTACCCGCACTCGCTCGTCCGGCGCCGGGACAACCCGCACCCCGGGCTCACCGCGCTGGTCGAGCACGTCGAGCGGCCGCGCCACCACCCCGCCGGGACCTGGGTTCCCGGCTGGGCGGCGACGAGCTGACGATCAGGCTCGGGTACGCCTCCCCCGCTCCCCTGATCGACAAGCAACGGCACTGGTAAGGCGCAGGTCGAAGGCCTGTGGATGCCGGATGAATGCCCACGCGGCGAGCGCCAGCGCTACCAGGCACAACGTTCCCGGGACGAGGAAGCCGAGCCGATGTCCCAGGGTGGCCACGGACAGAGTTGCCACGACGCTTCCGTTCACGGTGGCCACGTTCTCGTGACTGAGGTACATGGAGGTTGCCGCGCCGGCGCGACCGGCCATCAACCGTTGCGCCAAGTCGATACCGACCATGACGGTGGCGGCTCCGAACACCGCGTAGACGACCTGCAGCAGCATCAGCTGCCCAGGTGTGGTGACCACGACGAGGCCGGCGTAGTAGGCCACGCTCGCGGCGCCGCCGACCAGGAAGACCGTGCCGCGTCCCCATCTCATGGCCGCGAACGCCATCGCCGGCATGAGTACCAGTTCGCACAGCGGCGGCAGCGCCAGCGCGAATCCGGTCAGCTGCAGTGGCGCGTGCAGCGAGACGCGCATCAAGATCGGCAACTGCGACAGCTGCATGACGCGTCCACTGGAGAACAGCACCATGACGACCACGAGGACCAGCAGCAGCTGCGGGCCACCGGCCGCTCTCGTCCGAACGCCCGCCTGGTCGCCGGTGTGCTCGTCCCCGGCGGGGCGCGGTGGTGCGGTCGCGACGTCGTCGCCTCCTCGAAGCAGGCGCCACGACAGCGCCGCACAACCGAAGCAGACGACGGCCACCGCCCCGAAGAGCGAACGTGCCCCGAGATAGGCCAGCCCGAGACCGCCGATGCCGAATCCGGCGAACGAACCGACGGACAGGACGATCCGCATCAGGGCAATCACAGCGGTGGATGCGGCGGTGTCGTTCCGGCGATCAACGAGGTCCCGGGCATACGCCATCAGCTGTGCGTTGGGAACGCCAACCGCGCAGAAGAAGACGATCCCGACCGCCAGCATGGCCGGGTACGACCGGACGCTCGCCAGGATCGCGTAGCCAACCCCCAGCCAGACGAGGCTCGCCGCGATGATCGGGGGCCGGACGTTCCTCCGGTCCGAGAAGCGGCCCGTCGCCAGCAACACCACCATGCTGGCCAGCGCGACGACGGCGAAGTTGACCGTCACCATCGTGTCGGAGGCACGTAACTCGTCCCGGGCAAACAGCGACAGCGCGCCGAGTGCCGCGAACGACGCCATCGACGTGGCCAGCATCAGCGCCGCCAGCGGCCGGTACGGCCTTGCCGCCCGCCATCCAGGGCCGCCGGGACCGCGGGTGTCTGGCCGAGCGTCCGTCTTCTCCAGCTCCCACACCTCCGTCCACGGCCGGCGGCCGGCCCGGTGAAGCTCCCGCCGCAACGCCCGCGTCGCGCCGGCCTCCCGCCGGACGCCGCATCCCACGATCCCCAGGACAGACCCTAGGCGGTCGGGTGCCGCTCGACCGGGGTGTGCTGCTCGGCCCGCGACGCCGAGGTGCGGGTGCTGGCCCCGCCGAGCTGGCGCGCCGAGTTGACCAGCCCGACCAGGCTGAACGCCTGCGGGGTGTTGCCGAGCTGCCGGCCGGCCACCGGGTCGTACTCCTCGCTGAGCAGGCCGACGTCGTTACGCAGGTCGAGCAGCCGGGTGAAGATCTCCTCCGCCTCCTTGGTCCGGCCGGTGTTGTGCAGTGCGTCGACCAGCCAGAAGGTGCAGGCCAGGAAGATGCCCTCGCCGCGGGGCAGGCCGTCGACGTGGTCGTCGTGCTCGGGCCGGTAGCGGAGCAGGAACTCGCCGGCGCGCAGCTCCCGGCGGATCGCGTCGATCGTGCCCACCACCCGCGGATCGGTCCAGGGCAGGAAGCCCACACGGGGGATCAGCAGCAGCGCGGCGTCCAGCCCTCGGGAACCGTAGAACTGGGTGAAGGTGTTGCGGTCGGGGTCGAAACCGCGGGTGCAGACCTCGGCGTGCACGGCGTCGCGCTGGGCCCGCCACCGGTCCACCGGGCCGTCCAGGCCATGCCGCTCGACGGCGGTGACCGCCCGGTCGAAACCGGCCCAGGCCATCACCTTCGAGTGGACGAAGTGCCGGCGAGGTCCGCGGACCTCCCAGAGGCCGTTGTCGGTCTGGTGCCAATTGCCCTCGAGGAAGTCCAGCAGGACGCGTTGCACATCCCACGCCTCCTCGGTGGCGGCGATGCCGGCCTCCCGGCTGAGCTGGAGGCCGTCGAGCACCTCGCCCCACACGTCCAGCTGCAACTGCTCGGCGGCGGCGTTGCCGATCCGCACCGGGCGGGAGCCGGCGTACCCACCCAGCCAGTCGAGGGTCTGCTCGGGGATGCGGCGCGCGCCGTCCAGGGCGTACATGATCTGCAGGTCGGCGGGGTCGCCGGCGACGGCGCGCAGCAACCACTCCCGCCACGCCTTGGCCTCGGCGACGTACCCGGTGCCGAGCAGCGCCTGGAGGGTAAAGGTGGCGTCGCGCATCCAGCAGTAGCGGTAGTCCCAGTTGCGCGGGCCGCCGAGCTGCTCGGGCAGCGAGGTGGTGGCCGCCGCGAGGATGCCGCCGGTGGGGGCGTAGGTGAGCGCCTTGAGGGTGATCAGCGCCCGGCGCACCGCGTCCGGCCAGCGCCCGTCGTACGCGCAGCGGCCGATCCAGGTGCGCCAGTACCGTTCGGTGTCGGCGAGCGCGGCGTGCGCGTCGATCGGGGTGGGGCGGGACAGGTGGGAGGGCTGCCAGGTCAACACGAACGGCACCCGCTCCCCCGCCGCGACGGTGAACTCGGCGATCGTGGACCGGTCCGCGCCGCGTAGCGGGGCGTCGGCGCGTAGCCACGCCGCATCCGGACCGGCGACCGCGCCGAGGTCGCGGCCGCGCCGGCGGACCCAGGGCAGGATGTGCCCGTAGTCGAAGCGCAGTCGCAGGTCCATCCGCATCGGCACCCGCCCGGAGAGCCCCTCCACGACGCGGACCACGTCGGTCGACTTGTCGCGCGGCGGCATGCAGTCCACCACCCGCACTGCCCCGTCCGGGGTGCCCCACTCGGTCTCCAGGATCAGGGTGTCGTCCCGGTAGCGGCGGCGGGTGGCCGGGCCGCCGGCCGCCGGGGCGAGCCGCCAGTGCCCGGCCTCCTCGTCGTCGAGCAGGGCGGCGAAGCAGGCCGGCGAGTCGAAGCGGGGCAGGCAGAGCCAGTCGATCGAGCCGTCCCGGGCCACCAGCGCGGCGGTGTGCAGATCACTGAGGACGGCGTAGTCCTCGATCGGACGCGGCACGGGTGCCTCCTCTCAGTCGAGAGTGAGAACGACCTTGATGTCGTCGGGTCGCGCGGTTGTCGCGCAGGTACAGCGCCGTGGGCGTGGTCGACGACGCTGGGGATCGGCAGCAGCTTGGTGACGCTGCCCGCCGGGAGCACCAGCCGGTAGTAGCGGAGCCGGTCGCACTTGCCGGTGGCGTCCTGGCAGCCGACCCGCCGGCCGACCACGTCCATCTCGTCGACCTCACCCAGGACCAGCCATACGCCGGGCAGCGCTGCGGGACAGCCGCCGCGTGGCCGTGAAGCCCGGCGAAACCCGCGCCGACGATGACGACGTGCGGTCGTGCCATCAGGGGTCTCCTCCCATTTTCGGCGCCGTGAAGGTCGCTACCCAGGCGGCGGAGGGGGAAACCGGAGTCACCTGACCCCGGAGCTCTCACCCGACGGTCAGCTTTCGCCAACGGCTGACTCCGCCAGGACGGGCACGGACGGTCATGACGAGGCCTCCTCAACGTCGGAAGACCTGGTCGTGGTGGCCCGGTAGGAATGGATGTGTCGGGCGGGCCAGCCGAGGAACCGGTCGAACATGTCGGCGCCACTGCCGGTCATGCTGGCGTTGAGCCGGAGCAGGTCGTCGATCGCGTCGTGCAGGCAGCCCGTCAGATAGAGGAACAGGCTCACCGGCGCGTCCTGGTACTCGGCCACCAGTGCGAGCTTCGCCGTCCCACACGGCCACGGCTGCCCGCACCGGCGGCACAACCACAGCGGACGCAACGGCAGATGCTCCACCGCCGCCGACGCGATCCGGTGCGCCGTGAGACGGCGCTGCTGCCCCGTCATCGGCGATCACCCTCACGGGCCTGCTGCTCGAAGAGCCGACGCCATACGAAGGTGAGCAACGGCGGATCAACGGGCCGCACCTGCGAAGACGCACGGCTGGGCTCGGGCCGCCGGGACTGGTCGGCCCTCGCGCGAGACGTACACCGTCATGCCGGCACCCCCGTTCCCGACGGTGAGCGGTGGGCTCGCCCGGGGAAGGACAAGCCCACCGCAGCACCACGGCGGCTGGAAGCAGCTCGCCGATCACTCACCCACGCAGCCCCATGGCAGTACGCAGGGCGAGGCCTCACCCGCACGCGTGAGGGGGCGTCACACGATGGCGCTGGGGCACACTCCTGCCTTCCGGCGGTCCCGTTGTTCATCTCGAGCTCCCTGGCGTGAGACTGCGATTGCGTGCCGGCCACCTACTCGTTGGCGCACCAGCACGATCAGGTTCCCTCGGTGAGCGCGGCGACGGGGATGTCCCGGCAGTGCACTCACGGTGCATCTGCAGGCACGCCGAGTGCCGTTACGATCGTCCGGCCGACAACTTGTCCCCACCGGAAGGACGTGCGATGGCTGCGGTGACGACCTGGACCGGCCGGGAAGCAAACGCGCTGCGCCAGGCGTTGCGGATGAGCGTTACCGGCTTCGCCGACCATCTGGGTGCGGCCCGGCGGACTGTGGCCAGGTGGAGCAGCCAGCGCGACAAGGTCCATCTGCGTGCCGACATGCAGGCTGCCCTGGACACGGTGCTAGCCCGTGCCACCCTGGACGTCCGCGAGCGGTTCGAAGCAATGGTGAGAGCAGGCACCAGCGGTGCACTTGTCGATCCCCCGACGCTGCCCGTCACCGACACCCGCATCCATACTGGCGACGGCAGCATTCACGACATCGACTCGGACGGCGACGTGCGGCGCAGAGACCTCCTGACAGGCGTGACGATCAGCGGCACCGCCCTGCCGAGCGTCGCAGCCCTGCTCGACGCACTGGTCGCACCACCTCGAAACACCGAGCCAGTTGCCCGGCCTCTCTGGCAATTCGCTCGAGACGTCGCCGCCGCGAAGATCGACTACCAGGCCTGCCGTTACGAGCACGTTCTCGCCGGACTCGTGACCCTATTGCCCGCCCTGGAACCAACTCGTGCGGACACCGAAGGCGAGCAGCGAGCGCAGCTCGACTCCCTGGCCAGCGACCTCTACCACGTCGTTGGCAGCGTGCTGCTCAAAGTCGGTGACAAGGGCATGGCCTTGGTCGCCGCCGAACGCAGCACCCGCGCCGCCTCGGTCAGTCAGGACCCGGTGTCGATGGCCGCGAGTGCCCGGATCATGACCCACGCCCTCATGAGCAACGGCCACAGCACCCAGGCACGGCAACTCGCCGGCGACGCAGCCGAGACCCTCCGACGCGACACCCGACTCGCCTCGACCGACGCGGTCGCCGTCTACGGCGCACTGCTGCTGCGCGGTGCGATCGCCGCCGCCCGCGACGACAACCGTGACAACGCACAAGCCATGCTCGACGAGGCCTCCCATGCCGCCGGACGACTCGGCTACGACGGCAACGACCGGTGGACCGGCTTCGGTACCACCAACGTACTGCTGCACCGCGTCAACATCGCACTGACCCTGGGCGACGCCGGTACCGCCATCGCGCTCGCCCGGCACGTACCGCTGGACAAGATCCGCCTCGCCGAACGAAAGGCATCCCTGTTCGTCGACGTGGCCCGGGCCTACACCCAGTGGGGACGCTACGAGCACGGCCTGAACGCGCTTCGCAGCGCGTATGAGGTGGCACCAGAGGAGGTCCGGTGCCGGCCAGCGGTTCAGCGCATCGCCAGCGACCTGGCGGTCCTCACCCGCGGACACGTCCGTACCGCCGTCCTCGACTTCGCTCAGCGTGCCGGGATCCGCGCATGACCGACGGCCATCTGCACATCGTCGTCTGCGCTGCCGGGCCCGCCGCAGACGTGACCCAACTGATCACCACCGCGACGCAGCAGTTGTGGACAACGGCGGTCACCGCGACTCCCAGCGCCCTCGACTTCATCGACATCCAGGCGACAGAGCGGCTGACCGGCCACCCGGTCCGGTCCACCTACCGGTCGTTCCCCGGCACCCGCCGCTCCCTCCCCGCCGCAGACGCGCTCATCATCGCCCCCGCCACCTACAACTCCATCAACAAGATCGCCCTCGGCATCGCCGACAACTACGCCATGACTACGGTCGCCGAGCTGATCGGCCGGCAGGTGCCGACCGTGGTCGTCCCGTTCGTCAACGCCGCACTGGCTAGCCGCGCACCCTTCCAGCGTGCCGTGGCGAACCTCCGCGACGAGCGCGTACGGGTCTTCCTCGGAACCGACGACGGATGGGAGCCACACCCACCCGGCAGCGGCGACAGTCGCCAGAAAGCGTTCCCGTGGGCGGCGGCGTTCGAAGAGGCTACCCGACTGGCCGGCGATGTGCCGGCCGGCAGGACCGATCGCGGCTGACGGCGGATCGGTGGTCGGGCCTCCTGTGGGCTGACCTCAGCGACTGAGGCCGCTGGTCAGGCGGCTGGCGGCTTCGCCCCGTACACCCGCAGGACGCCGGCTTGCACGGCGGCGGCCGCCTCCTCGGCGGACATCCGGCCGGCGACGACCTCCGCCCAGCCGGCGTGGCCGAGCGCGATGGTCGCGGCGACCAGCCAGTTGGGCGCGGCGTCCCGGTCGAACTCGCCGGACTGCTGTCCGCGGCGGATGAGCCGGGTGATCCGGTCGAAGACGGGCCGGTGCAGCTCGACGTCCGCCGAGCCGGCGGATTCCGGGAGTGACGGGTACCTGTTGATGGTCTGCCAGCTGACCTCCAGCAGGCGCACCAGCGCGGCGGGCGCTGGCCCCTCGTCGAGTTTCGCCTCGTCCACGGCGGCCAGGACCTCGTCGGTCATCCGTTGGTAGACGGCGACGATGAGCGCGTCCCGGGACGGGAAGTGCGCGTAGACGGTCTGGCGGGACAGGCCGGCGGCGGCGGCGATGTCGTCCATGGTGGCCTGTGGGCGTTCCCCGAGCACCTGGACGGTGGCGTCGAGGATCGCCGAGATGCTCCGTCGGGCCTCCGCGCGGACGCGTCGTCGCCGATCGGGAGAATTTTGCTCTGACACGGTTGTCAAGGCTACCCGAGACGTTTAGCCTTGACACGAATGTCAGAGTTAACAGATCGAGGGAGCGTCATGCGAACGGAAGCACCCCCGTCCCCCGGCGAGGACCTGGCGGGCTATCTACGGTCGTACGTGCAGGAGATGGCCTTCGGCGGCGAGGAGCCGGGGGTGGTGATGGACCGCTACCACACCCCCGACATCGCCTGGTACAACAACGGTCTCCACCTCGACCGCGAGCGCCTGATGGCGCACGCCCGGCCGGTCCGCCGCAGGGTGACCCGCTGCGACCTCGACATCCACGACGCGCTGGTCTGCGGCGACCAGGTGGCGGCCCGGTACACACTGACCGCGGTGGCGCGCGATCGGGCCACCGTCACCGAGATCCACATGTTCGGCCGGTTGGCGCCGGACGGCCGGCTCTGCCGGATCGACCAGCTCACCCGTACCTCCGCGACCGAGGAGGACCGGTGATCCGCCCGACCCTCGTCGCGGCCCGGGTCAAAGGCCGGTCGTGAGACGCCGGAAGAGCGGTCCGCCGGGTGGTCGGGGTGGCCTGGTGAGCCGCGGTCAGGCCGCGTAGCGGGCGGCGAGGTCGACCACCCGGCGGGCCGCCGCGACCATGGCCCGGTCGGCGAACCGGCCGTCCGGCAGCACGACCGTGCCGGAGTCCCGGGTCTGCGCCTCGGCGACCGCCGCGAGCAGTTCCCGCGCCCGGGCCACCTCATGGTCGGCCGGCCGGAACGCCTCGGCGATCACCGGCAGCTGGCGCGGGTGGATGGCGGCCCGGCCGAGGAAGCCGAGCCGTCGGCCGGTCGCGCAGGACGTCGCCAGGCCGTCGAGGTCGGCGACGTTGGCGTACACCGACATGGCCGGCGGCGGCAGGCCGGCCGCGCGGGCCGCGACCACGATCCGGCCGCGCGCCCAGAGCAGGCCGTCGTCGTCGGCGACGCGCAGGTCGGAGCGGAGGTCGGCCTCGCCGAGGCCGAGCGAGGCCACCGCGGGGTGCGCGGCTGCGATCGGGTACGCGGATTCCAGCCCCACGGCCGACTCGATCAGCGGGTGCAGCGGGGTGTCGACCCGGGCGGCGACGGCGGCGACGGCCGCCGCGGACTCCACCTTGGGCAGTCGCAGCCCGGCGAGCCCGGGCGTCCCGGCGACGGCGGCCAGGTCGGCGTCGACGTCCGAGCCGGTCAGCTCATTGACCCGCACCTGGACGGGCACCGGCTGCGGGTCGGCGAGGAATTCGGCGACGGCGTCGCGGGCGTACGCCTTGCGGCCGGCGACGACGGCGTCCTCCAGGTCGAGGATGACCGCGTCGGCGCCGGAGGCGACCGCCTTGGCGAACCGGTCGGGCCGGTCGCCGGGGACGTAGAGCCAGGTGAGCAGCATCAGATCACGCCCCGTTCGCGCAGCGCGGCCAGCTCGGCGTCGGTGCGGCCGAGCCCGCGGAACACCTCGTCGGTGTCCTGGCCGTGGCGGCGGCCGGCGTGCCGGATCTCGCCCGGGTTGGCGGACATGCGGAACGGCACGTTCTGCATGCGGAGCTCGCCCAGGTCCTCGTCGGGGACGGTGACCACGGTGCCGAGTGCCGCGTACTGCGGGTCGGTGAGGATGTCGCGGACGTCGTAGACGGGGGCGACGGCGGCCTGGGCGGCCTCGAAGGCGGCCACCACCTCGTCCCGGTCGCGCTTCGCCACCCAGGCGCCGACCGCGGCGTCGAGTTCGTCGGCATGGGCGGCGCGCCCGCTGCCGGTGGCGAACCAGGGCTCCTCGACCAGCTCGGGCCGGCCGACCAGGCGCACCACCCGCTCGGCGATGCTCTGCGCGCTGGTGGACACGGCCACCCACCGCCCGTCCGCGCAGCGGTAGGTGTTGCGGGGCGCGTTGTTGTTGGACCGGTTGCCCAGCCGGGGCTGCACGTAGCCGAGCTGGTCGTACCAGGTGATCTGCGGGCCGAGCATCGCCATGATCGGTTCGATGATGGCCAGGTCGACCACCTGGCCGTGACCGGTCAGGTCGCGGCCGCGCAGGGCCAGCATGACCGCGTACGCGGCGGCGAGCGCGGTGACCGAGTCGGCCAGGCCGAACGGGGGCAGGGTGGGCGGCCCGTCGGGTTCGCCGGTGGCCGCGGCGAACCCGCTCATCGCCTCGGCGAGGGTGCCGAACCCGGGCCGGGGCGCGTACGGGCCGATCTGGCCGAAGCCGCTGATCCGGGCGATCACCAGCCGCGGGTTGACCGCGTGCAGCTCGTCCGGGCCGAGGCCCCAGCGTTCCAGGGTGCCGGGGCGGAAGTTCTCCACCAGCACGTCGGTGTCGGCGAGCAGCCGGCGCAGCAGCTCCGCGCCCTGCGGGTCGGAGAGGTTGCAGGTGACGGTCCGCTTGTTGCGGCCGAGCACCTTCCACCACAGGCCCACGCCGTCCTTGGCCGGGCCGTGTCCCCGGGACGGGTCGGGCTTGGCCGGGTGCTCCACCTTGATCACGTCGGCGCCGAAGTCGCCGAGGAACGCGGCGGCGAGCGGCCCGGCGAAGAGGGTGGCCAGGTCGATGACCTTGATCCCGTGCAGCGGGCCGGTCATCGCGCCTCCTCGGGCAGGTCGGCGGCGCAGCGGAAGCCGATCGAGGTGGAGCGGGTGAGACCGGCGCCGGTGAGCAGCAGCTTCACCGACACCTCGGGGGGCTGCGGGCCGCCGTCGAGGTACCAGTCGGAGCCCTCCGCCCGGTACGCGCAGCCGCCCTTGAGGATGACGAACCGGGTCCGCCCGTCGGAGTGTTCGCTCTCGGTCAGGTTCCACACCAGGGGTTCGCGCCGGACGAGCAGTCCCGCCTCGGCGGCCACCTGCCACTCGTCCTCGGTGGGCAGCCGCATCCCGGCCCAGTCGGCGTAGGCGCGGGCGTCGGCGAGGTCGACGCCGGTGACCGGGGCGTCGGCGGGGCCCTGCCCGGCGGTGAACCGTTCCGGCCGGACCGGGCGGTAGCCGGTGGCGGCGAGGAAGCGCGCGTACTGGCCGTGGGTGACCTCGTGGGTGTCGATGGCGAAGCGGCCGAGCCGCACGGTCCGGTGCAGGGTGCCGGTGTGGTGCAGCCGGGGCGGCAGCGGCTTCCACTCGTCGACGTACGGGGCCTCGCCGTACAGGCCGGTCTCCCGGACCCGGTGCCGGACGGTCAGGTCATGGCGGCCGGCCTCGACGGTGGCCATGCCGTCGGGCAGGGCGGCGAGCCGCGCCCACGGGGTGCGGGTCCGCACGGCGGCGCGGGCCGGAAAGGACGGATCCCCGGTCGGCGGCTCGTGCCGCGGCACCGGCGTGTCGGTGGCGACCACGGCGGCGATCGCCCCGGCCTGCAGCGGTCCGCCGACGGCGACCCGGCCGTCCTCGAGTTCGGTGACGGTCAGTTCGGCGCCGGTGACCAGGTCGACGAAACGTTCCGGGCGGGGGTCAGTGACCAGCCAGGGTCCGTCGTGGTGGTCGCCCCGGTTGACCACCGTCCACAGCGGCTGGTCGTCGTGGGTCCAGCGGGAGGCGTGCACCTGGCCGGCGCCGGGGTGGCCGGCCAGCGGCACCCAGTCCTCGGCGCGCAACCACGCGGCGTGGCTGGCCTGCACCCGGCGCATGGCGCGCAGCACCGCCTTGTCCCGGTCGTTCCAGCCGACCCAGACGCCGAAGACGCTCTCCCAGACCAGCACGCCGCAGCCGTTGAGCCAGGCGGAGTGCAGCTCGTCAAGGTGGCTGCGGTGCCAGCGGCGGGTGTGGTGCAGGAGGTGCCGGCGCTCGAACCACTTGGCCCGTAGCACGCCGGGGGTGTCCGAGTCGGCGAACCACTGGGCCCAGGACATGGCGTGGTCGGCGATGCGGGCCAGCGGCACCCGGCTCTCGCCTTCGAGGACCAGGCCGGGGCGGACGGCGTCGAGGGCCTTGCGCAGCTCCCCGGCTCCCTCCTTGAGGGTGTCCAGGAAGACGCCGTCGACGCCGAGGGTGGCGGCCAGCGCGGCGACCTCCTCGGCGTCGGTGCCGGGCTCCCGCCGGGTGCCGGTGTCCCACGGGTTGTAGTCGACGAACACCCGCACCCCGTGGGCCTGGAACGCGCGCACCACGTCAGGCAGCTCGGGCACGTCGCGGTACCAGTCGAACTGGTTGCGCTCGTCCAGCCCGATCACCGGGTACGCGTGCCAGAGCACCACCCCGTCGAAGCCGCCGAAGTCGCGCCGCGCGGCGTCGAGGAACGCCGCCACGGTGAACACGCCCCGGTCGTGGTCGTACAGGGTCTCGTCCCAGAGCCAGGCGAGGCAGACGGTGAAGCAGTCCCCGGTGATCTCGTCGTAGTGCCCGCCGGTGTAGCCGAGGCGGGCCCGGGCGTCGGCCCGCCACCGGGTCAGCTGCTCCCGCCAGGCGGGCCAGTCGGCGGGGTCGTCGGGGGCGGCGAAGATCTTCGCCTCGTCGAGGGTGGTCAGGTCGGCGTGCGCGCCGAGTGGCACCTCGGTGGGCCGGTCGATCGGCCTCGGCACGTACGGGTTGAAGCTCACTCGGCCCCTCCGTAGGTGGCGGCGGACAGCGCCTCGATGGCGGCCCGCTCGGGCAGGGCGGTGGACGCGCCGGGTCGCTCGGCGCAGGCGGCGCCGGCGGCGCACGCCCAGCGCAGCACGGCGGTGGCGGTGTCGGCGGTGAGGCCGCCGCGTTCGGCGAGCGCGACCGCGAGGGCGCCGGTGAAGGCGTCGCCGGCGGCGGTGGTGTCCACCGCGTCGACCTTCGGCGGCAGTACCTCGATCCGGGTGCCGTCCCGGTCGGCGTACGCGGCGCCGCGCGCGCCGAGGGTGAGCACCACCCGGGGCACCAGGGTCACCAGGGTGTCGAGCAGCGGGGTGGGGTCGTCGGTGAACACCCCGGCGACGACCGCGGCCTCGTGTTCGTTGACCACCAGCACGTCCAGCAGGTCGAGCAGTTCGGTCGGCAGCGGACGGGCCGGGGCGGCGTTGAGCACCACCGTGGTGCCCGCGGCGCGGGCCCACTCGGCGGCCCGGCTGACCGCCGGTAGCGGCACCTCCAGTTGCAGCAGCAGCACGTCGGCGGCGGCCACCGCGGTCCGGTCGGCGTCGTCCAGGGTCAGGGTGGCGTTGGCGCCGGGGGCGACCACGATGCAGTTCTCCGCCGCCTGGTCGACGGCGATCAGCGCGACGCCGGACGGCCTGTCGGCGGTGCGCAGGCCCCGCACGTCGATGCCGGCGGCGACCAGGTTGTCCCGCAGCAGCACGCCGAACTCGTCGGCGCCGACCGCGCCGAGGAAGTCGCAGTCGCCGCCGGCCCGGCCGGCGGCGACCGCCTGGTTGGCGCCCTTACCGCCGGGCACCATGCGGAAGTCGTCGCCGAGCACCGTCTCGCCCGGCCGGGGCAGCTGCGGCGCGGTGACCACCAGGTCCAGGTTGGCGCTGCCGACCACCACCACCCGGGCGCTCACTGCGTCACCTTGGCCGACGTGCCGGCGTGGGCCAGGGCGAGGGTACGGTCGGCCAGCTTGTCGAAGCCGATGCCGTCGAACCCGGCGATGCTGCTGGCCAGCCGGTTGCGCAGCGGAGCGACCCAGCGGGCGGGCAGCCGGGAGGCGCCGGTGAGCGCCCCGGTGACCGCGCCGACGGTGGCCCCGTTGGAGTCGGTGTCCCAGCCGCCGGAGACCACGGCGCAGATGGACCGTTCCAGGTCGCCGCGCCCGTACGCGAGGGCCGCCGCGACGAGTGCGGCGTTGTTGCGGACGTGCACCCAGTGCAGGTGTCCGTGCCGCGCGTAGAGGGTGTCCACGATGCTCTCCCAGTCGTCGCTGCCGGCGCCGAGGGCGCGCGCCTCCCGGATCGCGGCGGTGAACCGGCTGCCCGGGGGCAGCACCGACTCGCCCGCGTCGAGCACCTCGTCGACGCTGCCGGCGACCGGCGCCGCCGCGGCCAGGGCGGCCACCCAGATCGCCCCGTACACCCCGGCGCGGACGTGGCTGACGGCGGCGTCGCGCCAGGCCGCCTCGGCGGCCCGGTCGGGGCGGCCGGGGCTGGTCCAGCCGTACACGTCGGTGCGGATCTGCGCGCCGATCCACTCCCGGAACGGGTTGTGCCGGTGGGCGGTCGCCGGCGGGGTGAGGCCGAGCAGCAGGTTGCGGTAGGCGACCCGCTCGGCGGTGAAGACCCGCCCGGCGGGCAGCCAGTCCAGCCAGGCCTGGGCGACGTCGGCGCTCGTGAAACCGGGCCCGTGGGTCTCCAGGATGCGCAGCGCCAGCAGCGCGAAGTTGAGGTCGTCGTCCTCGGGCATGCCGGCGATGTTCTCGGCCAGGCTGGTCGGGGCGCTGCGGCGGTTCCACGGCCAGCGGGCGGCCACCTCGGCCGGCAGCCCCTGCGCGGTGAACCAGTCGCGCAGCGGCCACCGGCCGGTGGCGGTGAGGATCTCCCGGATCCCGTGGCGGGGGATCTTCTCCACCGGCTTGCCGAGCAGGCAGCCGGCCGCCCGGCCGAGCCAGGCGCCGTGCAGCCGGTCCCGCTCGGCCCGGGTCGGCAGGTGCCAGGTGCCCGGCCAGGTCTTGCGGACCGCGTCGAGGTCGTCGGGCTCGTCGGCGGTGTCGGGGCCGGGCAGCGCGTCGGCGGCGTCGAGCAGCTCGACGGCGAGGGCACGCAGCGCCGGCGACGCCGGCACCGGCGAGGCCCCGGTGACCGGGGCGGTGACGTCGCCGCCGGCCGCCGCCCAGCGGTCGGCGAGGGCGGTGACGTCGCGGCCCTCGTCGCGGCTGGCCGCCAGCTCGTGCGGCAGCAGGTCCTCCGGCTGCACCCAGGTCAGCCGCAGCCCGTGGGCCGGGGTGCCCGCAGCGCTCATGCCAGCCCGCCGAACCGCTCGGCGCGGCGCGCGAACCGCTCCCGGTCGCGGTCGAAGACCTCGGTGGCGACCTGGGCGAGCGCCCGCGCCGGCTCGATCAGGTCGGTGCGGGACGCGGTGGCGACCGCCTCCGACCATTCGGCCGGCACGGCCGCCGTGCCGGCGAGCGCCCCGGCGATCGCGCCGGCCATCGTGGCGGTGGAGTCGGCGTCCCGGCCGTAGTTGACCGCGCCGAGCACCGCCGCCCGGTAGTCGCCGCCGGCCACCACCAGCATGCCCAGGGCCACCGGCAGCTCTTCGATGGCATGCAGCCGGCTCGGGCGGCGGGCGCCCAGGCCGGGGCTGCGGTACTCCTCCCCCACCGTGTCGTACGGGGCGACCGCGGCCCGCAGCGCGGGGATGGCGGACTTCCAGTCGTCGTGGCCGTGGGCCTCCTTGACCACGGCGTCGATGGCGGCGCGGGTGCCGTCGCGGGCCAGGTCGAGCGCCGCGGCGACGACGTCGTCGACGCTCGCGCCGGGGGCCGCGGCGGCGGCGACCGCGGCGGCGAACACCGCCGCGGCCTCCCGCCCGTAGCTGTGCTGGTGCGCCCCGGCGATCTCCACCGCCTCGGCGTACGCCCCGGCCGGGTCGCCGGCGTTGACGATGCCGACCGGGGCCATGTACATGGCGGCGCCGCAGTTGACGATGTTGCCCACCCCGGCCTCGCGGGGATCGGCGTGCGCGTGGTGCAGGCGGGTGACCAGCCACCGTTCGGCCGCGGCCAACCGGTGGAAGGTCACCCCCTCCCGCTCCAGGTCCGGGATGTAGACCACCCGCTCGATCAGGTCGGGGACGAGCAGTTCCACCACGTCGTACGCGTCGAGGTGGTCCCGCTTGGCCGCGTACGCCCGGACCAGCGCGTGGGTCATCAACGTGTCGTCGGTGATGTGCCCGTCGCCCTTGTGGTACGGCGCGAGTGGCCGCGCGGTGGCCCAGTCGGCGTGGTACGGGGGGACGATCCCCTCGACCCAGCCGCCGAAGCGGGCACGGATCTGCTCGGGAAGCGCTGTCTCGGTGGCCCCACCGAGGGCGTCGCCCACCGCGGCACCGACCAGGCAACCGACCGACGTGTCGAGCAAGAGTGACATGGTTACCTCAGAACCTGCTTGCCCCCGTCGACCAGCTGCGTGCCGAGCTGGTCCAGGGTGATCTTGTTGGCGAAGTACTGCTGCAGTGCCGGGGTGGCGTACTTGGTCTTCCACTCCGGGTAGGCGTCGACCTTCTGGAACGGGGCGACGGTCAGGTCGGCGGCGCTGTCCGCGGCGACGTCCCAGCCCTGCTTGCCCCCGGTGACCTTGACCAGCTCCTGGTTGGCCTGCTTACCGGTGGGCACCAGCCAGTCACCCTTGGCCAGGGTGGCCATGTTGGCGGGGTTGAGGAACCACTGCAGGAACTGCGCGGCCTGCTTCTTGTGCTTGCTGTCCTCGGAGATGGACAGGGTCTGCGGGTTGGCGGCCTGCTTGGTGGACAGCCCCTTGACCGGCGGGAGGGTCACCCAGTCGAAGCCGGCGGGGGCCTGCTCGACCATCTGCTGGCGCAGCGAGACCGAGCCGGGCACCATGGCGTACTTGCCGCCGAAGAAGCCGGGCAGGGTGTCCGCGCCGCTCATGCCCAGCGCCTCGGGGGAGGCGGACTTGGTGGTGTAGAGCATGTCGTGGATCCGCTTCGGCACCTCCTTCTCGGCGTCGCCGACCTTGACCTCGGTCTTGCCGCCGTCGGTGTAGAAGAACTTGCCGTCGTAGTTCAAGGCCAGGTTCATCACCCGGTTGGTGGGCGACTTGAGCGCCCAGGCCACGCCGTACTGGCCGGGCTTGGTGAGCTTCTGCGCGTTGGCCTGGAACTCGTCCCAGGTCCAGCCGCCGTCGGCGGGCGGGACGGCGACGCCGGCGGCGTCGAGCAGCTTCTTGTTGGCGAGCACGACCTGCGACTCGAGCAGGAACGGTACGCCGGTGACCTTGCCGTCGAAGGTGGCGGTGTCCCAGACGCCCTGGTCGATCTGGGCCTTGAAGTCGTCGCCGAGCAGCTTGGAGACGTCGGCCAGGTAGCCCTGCTTGCTGAACTCGCCGATGGCGGCGGCTTCGTAGTGGACGACGTCCGGCGCGTCGCCGCCCTCGAAGGAGGTGAGCAGCTGGTCGTGGACGGAGTTCCAGTCACCCTGGACGTACTCGACCTGGATGTCCGGGTGTTCGCTGTTCCACTTGGCGACCAGATCCTTGTTGGCCTGCAGCGACTCCTTCTGCCAGGCGAGGCTGAGGAAGCGCAGCTTGACCGGGCCGGACGAGGCCTCGTCCTTGCTGCCGCCGTCACCGCACGCGGTGAGGGCGCCGAGGCCGACGACCGCGACCGCGGCGGCCGCGGCGAGACGGCGGAATCTGCTACGGAGCATGGGGGTTTCCTCTCCTTGGTGGTGGGTTGGGGGATGTGGTTCAGCCCTTGACCGCGCCGGCGAGCGACCCGGACGAGAGCCGGCGTTGCATGAACGCGAAGAAGATCAGGCTGGGCAGGGTGGCCAGCAGCGATCCGGCCGCGAGGGGGCCGAGCCGGGCGGTGCCCTCGATGCCGACGAAGCGCGCCAGGGTCACTGGCAGGGTCGCCAGTTCGGGGGTCTTGAGCAGGACGAGGGCGAAGAAGAACTCGTTCCAGGCGGAGATGAAGGAGAACAGTGCGGTGGCCACGATGCCCGGCGCGAGCAGCGGGAAGACCACCCGGCGCAGCACCTGCAGGCGGCTGGCGCCGTCGACGCTGGCCGCTTCCTCCAGCTCCCGAGGGATGTTGCGGACGAAGCCCTGGAGCATCCACAGCGCGAAGGGCAGCGCCCAGACCACGTAGATGAGCACCAGCCCGGCGTGGCTGTTGGCCAGCCCGACCTCGCGCAGGATCAGGAAGATCGGGATGATCAGCAGCACGAACGGGAACAGCTGCGACAGCAGCACCCAGCCCAGCGCGGCGGTGCCGAGCTTGGTCTTGAACCGCGCGAGGGCGTACGAGGCGGGCAGCGCGACCAGCACGGTGAGCACCGCCGAGGCGAGCGAGACCTGGAGGCTGTTCAGCGCGGCCCGGCCCAGTTCCTGCTCGGTGAAGGCCTGCACGAAGTTCTGCAGGGTCGGGCTGTCGGGGATCAGCGTCGGGTGCAGCCGCACCAGTTCGCGGGGCGGCTTGAACGCGGTGGAGAGCAGCCAGACCAGCGGGAACCCGAGGAAGATCAGGTAGCCGGTCAGGGCGACGTACTGCAGCGTGCGTCCGGTGCGGCTCGGCTTTCCGAACATGTCTAGTTCGCCTCCCTCAGCCGGCGACGCAGGTAGACGGCGAGCAGCGCCACGATGATCACGACCATCACGTTGCCGAGCGCGGCGGCGTAGCCGTAGTTGCCGTAGCGGAACGCCTCCTCGTAGGCGAAGAGCATCGGCAGCATGGTCTTGCCGCCCGGGCCGCCGGCGGTGAGCACGTAGACCAGGCCGAACGAGTTGAAGTTCCAGATGAAGTCCAGCGAGGTGATCGCCACGACGACCGGCGCGATGGCGGGCAGGGTCACGTTGCGGAACCGGTGCCAGGTGGTTGCGCCGTCGACCGCGGCCGCCTCGTGCAGGTCGCGCGGCACCCCCTGCAACCCGGCCAAGAGCACGACGGTGGTCTGCGGCATGCCGGCCCAGACGCCGACCAGGATCACCGCGGGCAGCGCGGTGCTGAAGTCGCCGAGCCAGTTGGTGCGCAGGCCGTCCGCGCCGATCTGGTGGAAGAACTCGTTCAGCAGGCCGGCGTCGGGGTGGTAGACGAGTTTCCACAGGATGCCGACCACCACCGGGGGCATCGCCCAGGGCACCACGGCCAGCACCCGCGCGATCCCGCGGAAGCGCAACTGCTGGTTGAGTAGCAGGGCCAGGCCGAGCGCGAGCAGGAACTGCAGCACGGTCACCCCGACCGCCCAGAGCAGGCCGATCTTGAACGAGTTCCAGAACAGCTCGTCGCCGAGCAGTTCCCGGTAGTTGGCCAGCCCGGTGAAGGTGATCTCGACGTGCCGGCCGGCGCGGGCGTCGGTGAAGCCGAGGTAGATGCCGCGCAGCAGCGGGAAGACCGAGAGCACCACGATGGGCAGCAGCGACGGGAGCAGCAGCAGGTAGATGCCGAGCCGGTCGGAGCGGGACCGGGCCGGGCGGGGCCCGTCGGCGCGGGTGACGTCGGGCCGTTCGGCCACCGTGGTCATGCCGTCACCTCCGGGGTACGCGGCGGGGACGCCGGCTGCGCCGGCGCGGGTACGAACAGCGGCGCGGCGTCGGGCGCGACGGCACTGGAGGCGCGGACGGCGAGGCTGGGCGCGACCTGCTCGCGGCGCGCCGGCAGGCCCGGGTCGGCGATGCGCTGCAGCAGCAGCTCGGCGGCCCGGCGACCGCGCTCGGCCGAGCCGAGGGAGACGCTGGAGAGCTGGGGGAACATCATCCGGGCCAGCTCGGTGTCGTCCATGCCGACCACCGCGACGTCCTCGGGGACGCGGTGGCCGGCGGCGAGGAGGGCGTGCAGCGCACCGACGGCGATCAGGTCGTTGGCGCAGACCAGCGCGTCAGGGCGGGCCCGGGCGAGCAGGCGCTCGGTGGCGGCGCGGCCGGCCGCGTACTGGAAGTCGCCGACCTCGACCAGGCGCTCGTCGAGGTCGATGCCGTGCACGGCGAGGGCGCTCCGGAAGCCGGCGTCCCGGGCGGCGCCGGGGACGGTGTCGAGCGGGCCGTTGACGAAGCCGATCCGCCGCCGGCCGGCCGCGACCAGGTGGTCGACGGCCAGCCCCACGCCGGTACGGGAGTCGGTGCGGACGTTGTCCACCGGCGCGTCGGCCCCGAGCTGCCCGACCACGACCACCGGGACCGGGCTGTCGACCAGCGCGGCGAGGTGGTCGTCGGTGACCCGGATCGGAGAGACGATCATGCCGTCGACGTAGCGGTGGGCGAGCCGGCGCAGCAGCGCGGTCTCGTTGGCGATCTGCCCGCCGGTGGCGTGCACCAGCAGCTGCCGGCCGGACGCGGCGACCACCGACTCGATGGCCCGCATCATCTCGACGTAGACCGGGTTGCCGATGTCTTCGACGGCGAGGGCGATCAGGCCGGTGCGCTGCGACTGGAGCGAGCGGGCGATGGCGTTGGGCACGTAGCCGACCTCGGCCGCCGCCTCGCGGACCTTGCGGATGGTCTCGGGGCTGCCCCCGACGCCGTTGAGCACCCGGGAGGCGGACGCGATGGAGACACCGGCGCGGGCAGCGACGGTGTGAACGGTGGGCCGGCCGTCGGCCGACTCGTGTAAACGTTTACGACCCACGCCCGCCACCTCCAGCTGTCTGCTGTAAACGTTTCCGGGAGTCTGCGCCCGACTCGACGATCAGGTCAAGGGCTCGTTACGAAAACGTTTCCAACCAGGCTTGGGGGATGCCCCTCACGCTCCGAGTCGCGCGGCGCGAGTGGTGAGGTGGCGGCGCTCGGGCAGGCTGGTGGCGCGTCGGGCGGCCGCGCGGTAGTCGGCTGCGGCGGCGGCGTGGTCGCCGGCCAGTTCGCGCAGGTGGGCGCGGGTCGCGAGGAGGCGGTGGTGGCGTGCCACCCGGTTGTCGGATTCCAGCGCCGCCACCACATCCAGCCCGGCTGACGGGCCGTGCACCATGGCCACGGCGACCGCGCGGTTGAGCGTGACCATCGGACCCGGCGCGAGCTGGTCCAACAGTTCGTACAGGGCGAGGATCTGCGGCCAGTCGGTCGCATCCAGGTGCTCGGCCTCGTCATGGACCGCGGCGATGGCGGCCTGCACCTGGTACGGGCCGACCGGGCCGCGGGCGAGCGCCTCGGTGACGAGTGCCACGCCCTCGCCGATGAGCTTCCGATCCCAGGCGCTGCGGTCCTGCTCGGCGAGCGGCACCAATGCCCCGTCCGGCGTGGTACGGGCGGGTCGGCGCGCCTCGGTGAGCAGCATCAGGGCGAGCAGTCCGGCCACCTCGGCGTCGTCGGGGAGCAGCCGTCGCAGCCAGGTGGTGAGTCGGATCGCCTCGTCGGACAACTGGGGCACCGTGAGGTCCGGGCCGGTGGTGGCGGTGTAGCCCTCGTTGAAGAGCAGGTACAGAACGTGCAGCACGACGCGCAGCCGCTCGGCGCGTTCCGGTCCTTCGGGCATCGCGAAGGTCGCGCCGCTGGCTCTGATGCCTTGTTTTGCTCTGCTGATGCGTTGCGCCATGGTCGCTTCCGGCACCAGGAACGCGGCAGCGATCTGCGCGGTGGTGAGGCCGCCGACCGCGCGCAGGGTCAGCGCGATCTGGCTGGGCGGCGACAGCGCCGGGTGGCAGCACAGGAACAGCAGGGTGAGGGAATCATCGCGGTCGGCACCCGGCTCGGCGTCCGCGGGCCGGCCGAGGAGTTCTGATTGCGGGGTGGCGGCGATGATCGCGTCCTCGCGGCGCCGCCGCGCCTGATCGCTGCGGACCTCGTCGAGCAACCGGTGGGACGCGACGGTGACCAGCCAGCCACGGGGGTTGTCCGGCACCCCCTCGGCGGGCCATCGCGTCGCGGCCCGAAGAAGCGCCTCCTGCGTCGCGTCCTCGCACGTGTCGAACTGCCCGTACCGGCGAACCAACGCGCCAAGGACCTGCGGCGCCAGCTCGCGCAGCAGGTCCTCGACGCCCCGATCGGCAATCACAGGTCGGCGGCCGCCTCGTGCAGGACCGGCCATACCTCGACCGGCTCGAGGTCCGCCCACGGCATGTCCGCGGCGATCTCGTACGCCCGCTGCTCGTTCTCGCAGTCCAGAAGGTAGAAGCTGGCGAGGTACTCCTTCGTCTCCAGGTACGGCCCGTCGGTGACTGCCGGCGCGCCGTCCGTGCGCCGCACCAGCCGGGCCGCCGCGGCGTCGGCCAGGCCGTACGCGCCCAGCAGTTCGCCGGTCCCCCGGTACTTCTTGTTGAACGCGTCCTGCTTGGCGATCTCCGCGGGCCAGGCCTCAGCCGGGATGGAGCTCCACTTCTCCTGGTTGCCGTAGATCAGCAGCATGTACTTCATCTCGTCCCTCCGGTCCGTGCACCGTGCCGGCGCGCTGTCGTCACCCAGCAGACGGAGCCGCCGCGCCACCCTCGACATCCTGACGAGGAAAATTCCGCGCCGGCGATGTCGAGCCCGGCCGCACCGCTCCGTCCGTCTGGCAACGGCACAAGACAGCCAGCCCGAGGGAGAACGACCATGAGCACCAGCACCGCCCCGTCCACCGGCATCCGCGCCGCCCGACCGGTATGGCTGATCAGCGTGCTGGCCGGGTTGGCCGCCGCCATCGCGACCGAACTCTACGGCCTGGCCGCCCGCGCGGCAGGGGTGCCGATGGCGGCCGGCAACGTCGGCGCCTCCGTCCCCGGCCCGATCACCATCGGCATGTTCGCCATGGGCACGGCGACCGCCGTGTTCTGGGGCACCATCCTCGCGGTACTTCTCGCCCGGTACGCCCGCCGACCGGCGCGCGCCTACCGGTGGACCACCGTGGCACTGACCGCGGTGTCCATGGCCGGGCCCTGCCTCGCCGGCGCCACCGCGACCGCCACCAAGCTGATGCTCGCCCTGGCCCACATCATCGCCGCGGCCATCGTCATCCCCGTCGTCAGCCGCCGGCTGGGTCACGCCCCACACCCGGTTCGCGCGGTGCCGGGTCGGTAGCCGGTCAGCGCGTCCCGGCGGGCACCCGGGCGGTGAGCGGCCGGCCGGTCAGCCGGCGGATGGCCAGGTAGCCCTCACAGCCGAGACAGAGGTCGAAGGCGGCGTTGAGGAACGCGGCGGCGAGCGCGGCGCCGGTGGCGACCGGCCCGAGCGCGGGGACATCGGCCAGGTAACCCACCGCGCCGGCCGCGGCGAAGACCAGGCCGACGAGCTGGGCGAAGCGGACCGGGGCCACCGGCTCCAGCTCGGCCGGCGGGGCCAGCCGGGGCGCGACCAGCACGCGGTAGAGCAGGCCGTACGGGCCGACACGGGGGTTGGCGGCGGTGAGGGCGAAGACGAGCGCCTGGGCCAGCACGAGCAGCCCGGAGCCGGTGAGCAGAGCAACGCCCAGGACGACGGTGGTGAGGACGGCGGCGAACCGCGGCCCACGGGGGTCGAGCAGCATGCGGGTTCCGTTTCGGCGAGCGGGAGGCGGTCGGTCAGACGGTGGCGACCGACGCACAGAGGCTCGCCGCGAGCCGTCCATGGTCCACGACCCGCCGCCGGGTGAGGTGGACGCCGGTCACGCCCGCGCCCCGGTGAGCAGCGGCGCGAGCGCCGCGAGCAGGTCGTCGCGGGCCGGTACGCCGGACGCCCGCTGGACGATCCGCCCGTCCCGGTCGACCAGCAGCACCGTCGGGGTACGCCAGACGTCCAACTCCCGCGCCCGGTCGAGGTGCTCCGCCACGCCGACCTCCAGCAGGCTCACCCCGTCGACCCGCCGGGCGACGTCCTCGAGCACGCGGCGGGTCGCCCGGCAGGGGGCGCAGACCGGGGCGGAGAACTGGACCAGAGTGACCGCGCCGGGGCGTACGCCGAGGGCGGCCAGCGCCGCCCGGTGCGGGGCAACCCGGTCCGGGGCGACAGAGCGCAGTCGGCCGTCCCGGCGCCGTCGCCACCAGCCGAACGCGGTGGCGGCCGCGAGCACGGCGACGAGCACCACGACCCCGGTCAGACTGGGCGACTGCACCGGTCAAGCGTGCCACAGCTGCCCGCGACGAGGGCTCGGCCGTCCGGCCGGGCCGGAGTGACATCGCCTACTTCTCCGGTAGGTGTGGCCGGATCGCGGCGCCGTGGTCGTGGTGTTCGACGTCCGCCGACGATCGACAGTCGTCGCATTTGTCCTCTGGCGCGCCGACCGACGTCGGCAATATTCTCCACTTCGCGCGCAGCAGTTGGAGTTCCTTTACAAGCCCCCTGTCGGGGACCACAGAGGAGATGCCATGCACTTCGACCACCCCGAGCTGGACCGCCGTACCCTGCTGCGGGCCGGACTCGGCGCCGCCGCGGTCGCGGTCGTCGGGAGCGAGCTCGCGTTCCCCGCCGCCGCGCAGGCCGCGCCGGGCGCGGACCTCGACTGGATCATCAGCTGCGACGAGTGGGGCGCCCGCCCGCCGGCGGACCCACTGTCGGTCAGCGCAATCCCCACCAACAAGATCATCGTGCACCACATGGCATTCCCGAACAGCACGGACTACTCGGAGGAGCACGCCAAGCAGCTCGCCCGGGACTGTCAGAACCTGCACATGGACGTCAACCGCTGGTCGGACACCGGGCAGCACTTCACGGTCAGTCGGGGCGGCCACGTCACCGAGGGTCGGCACGGCAGCCTGGAGCGGCTCCAGGCCGGCGACCGCCAGATGATCTCGGCACACTGCCCTGGCGAGAACGGTCGGGCCATCGGCATCGAGAACGAGGGCACCTATGTCACCGAGACGCCGCCGCAGGAACTGCTCGACTCGCTGGTGAAGCTCTGCACCACCATCTGCCAGCAGTACGGCCTGCACGCCCACGACATCTTCGGCCACTGGGACTTCCGGGCCACCCAGTGCCCCGGCGCCATGTTCTACCGGGAGTTCCCAGCCCTGCGCCGCCGGGTCTTCGCCAAGCTCGGCACCGACCTGGCCGACGTGCCGGCCCGCCGCTGGCCGGACATCTGGCGCTTCGTCGGTGGGCCGGTGGTGAAGGTCGCGCAGTACCTGCTCACCTTCCGCGGCTACACCGTGCCGGTGACCGGGGTGTTCGACGTCGCCACCGTCGCCGCCGCCCAGGACTGGCAGGCCCGCAACAGCATCCCGGTCGACGTCGACGCCACCCTGACCGCGCCGACCTGGGAGACACTGGCGCCCGAGCTGGACAAGGACGCGGTCGGCATCCCGGTCCAGGCGGTGCAGTTCATGCTCAACTCCAAGGGCTACGCCAACGTCGCGATCACCGGCGAGTCCGACTACGTGACCAAGAAGGCCCTCAAGGACCTGCAGGAACTGCACGGTCTGGAGCCGAACGGCAAGGTCAGCACCACCACCTGGTGTGCCCTGGTGGGGGGTGTGGTGCGTCAGTCGTTCCAGAAGGACTGACCGACGCACCGGCGGGGAGAGCGGTGGGGGTGGCAACGGCGCCACCCCCACCGTCCCGTCCGGCCGGGTGCGACTCGCCCGTCACGCATCGTTGCCCCTGTCGTACCGGGCTGCGACGATGACCCTCGTCAAGGACGAAGGAGGGTCGCACAATGGCGTCTCGGCTCAACCCGTACATCAGCTTCCGCGACAACGCTCGGCAGGCGATGGAGTTCTACCAGAAGGTGTTCGGCGGCGACCTGACGCTGAGCACCTTCGGCGAGTTCGGCAACCCGGATCCGGCGGTGGCCGACAAGGTCATGCACTCGCAGTTGGAGACCGGCAGCGGGTTCACGCTGATGGCCTCCGACACCCCGCCGGAGATGGAATTCAGCCCCGGCAACAACATCTCGATCAGCCTCAGCGGCGACGACGCCGACGCGCTGCGCGGCTACTGGCAGCAGCTCTCCGAGAGCGGCACCGTCACGATGCCGCTGGAGAAGCAGATGTGGGGCGACGAGTTCGGCATGTGCGTGGACCGGTTCGGCATCGCCTGGCTGGTGAACATCTCCCAGCCCCAGGCCTGACCGCCGGGAGGAGGGTGCCCGAACGGCGGTGTCCACACTGGTCCCACCGGCGTTAGCGTCGCAGGATCCGCGGATCCGGCCGGAGAGGACCAGACATGGACAGAGGCAGCCGTTCGCACCTTCGACGCCTGGGCAGGCTGGCCACCGCGGCCGCCCTCGTGGTGGCCAGCCTGGGGCTCGTCGCCCCGCCGGCCCATGCGGAAGCCGGGCCCAACGTCGCGGTGCTGACCCGCAACCTCTACCTGGGCGGGGACCTCACCCCGTCGATCGCCGCGCCGACCCTGCCGGCGTTCCTGGCCGCCAACGCGGCCCTGCTGAGCCATGTGGACCTGGTCGACTTCCCGGCCCGGGCGGCACTGATCGCCGAGGAGATCCGCGAGCGCAAGCCCGACCTGGTCGGCCTGCAGGAGGTGGCGCTGTGGCGCACGGGGCCGATCGGCGACCCGGCCCCGGCCACCGAGGTCCGGTACGACTACCTGGCGCTGCTGATGGCGGAGCTGGCCGAGTCCGGCCACCCGTACGACGTCGCCGTGGTGCGCGACGAGGCTGACCTGGAAGCTCCGGCCGGGGCGCCGTACCTGCGGGACGTCCGGCTCACCATGCGGGACGTGATCCTGGTGCGGCACGGCGGCCGGGTGAAGGTGACCGACACCTCGTCGGGCAACTTCGTCAACAACCTGGTCTTCCCGCTTGCCGCCACCGGCGGCACCGCCACGAGCACCCGCGGCTGGACGGCGGTGGACGCCGTGCTGGGCAGCCGGACGTTCCGGTTCGTCAACACCCATCTGGAGGCGTTCCACCCCGGCATACGCGTGCTGCAGGCGCAGGAACTGCTGCGCGGCCCGCTGAACGCGGCCGGGCGGGTGATCCTCGTCGGTGATCTCAACAGCGGGCCGGAACTGCCCGACCCGAACAACCGGCTCGCCTATCTCGCCCTGGTCGCCGGGGGGATGGTCGACACCTGGCCGATCCTGCACCCCGGCGACCCCGGCTACACGGCCGGGCTGGGCGACGACCTGACCGAACCGGCCGACGACGTCGAGCACCGGATCGACATGGTGCTGGTCCGCGGCCCGGTGGTGCCGGTGGCCAGCGAGGTGTTCGGCACGGAGCGGCAGACCCCCGACGGCCGGTGGGCGTCGGACCACCTGGGTCATCAGGCGGTGCTCGCGCTGCCGTAATCGAGCGAAACGTCGGCCGGCGGGTAGCCACCCGCCGGCCGGCCGACGCCAATACGATCATCAGGTGAGCGCCGGCACCGTACCCATCGGCCCGACGCTGGTCGCCGCCCTGCTCGGGCTGACCGTCGCGGCCGCCGTGGTGCTGCGGCTGAGCGGGGTCAGCCGCGGCCGGGCCGTCCTGACCGCGGCCGCCCGGGCCACCGTCCAGCTCGGCGCGGTCTCCCTGGTCATCGTCGCGGTGCTGCGCGCCTGGTGGAGCACCGCCGCGTTCGTCCTGCTCATGTACGTGGTCGCCAGCGTCACCGCGCACCGGCGGATCGGGCCGTCCTGCCCGCGCCGGATCGCCCCCCTCGCCATCGCGGCCGGGGTCGCGCCGAGCCTCGGCGTACTACTGGCCAGCCGGGCCCTGCCCGCGACGCCCCTGGTGGTGCTGCCGACGGCGGGCATCCTGATCGGCGGGGCGATGACCGCGACGAGCCTGGCCGGCCGGCGGACCCTGGACGAGCTGCGCACCCGGCACGGCGAGTACGAGGCCGGGCTGGCCCTGGGGCTGCTCCCCCGCGACGCGGCGCTGGAGATCTGCCGGCCGGCCGCCGGCCAGGCGCTCATCCCGGCGCTGGACCAGACCCGGACGGTCGGGCTGGTCACCCTGCCGGGCGCGTTCGTCGGTGTGCTGTTGGGCGGGGCGGGACCGCTGCAGGCCGGGGCGACCCAGCTGCTCATCCTGCTCACTCTGCTGGCCGTGGAGGCGGTGGCGATCGCCCTGGCTCTGGAGCTGCTCGTCCGCGACCGGGCCCGCACCGCGCCCTGAGCGGGTGTATCCCGGGCGCAACGGGGTAGTGGCGGGCCGATGACCAGGGTCCGCAACCTGCGCGTCCGGCCCGACCTGCTCTACGTCGCGAGCGGGTGGAGCACGCTGGTCACCGACGTGCGGGGCCGGATCGGCGGCGTCGACCCGCAGGGCTTCTTCGCCCGCAACACGCGGGTGCTCAGCCGGGAGCGGATCACCGTCGACGGCCGGGAGCCGGTGCCGTTCGCCACCGGGAACGTACGGGGACACGCCCAGCTCTCCTACTCGGAGCTGGGCGACGGAGAGGAGCTGCCGTCGCGCGCGGCGTACCTGCTGACCGAGCGGTTCGTCGGTCCCGGGCTGCGCACCCGGCTCACCGTGGTCAGCTACTCCCAGCAGCCGCTGCGGTTCGCGGTCGGAATTCGGGTCGAGGCGGACTTCGCCGACACCAGCGAGGCGGAGACGGGCCGCCGGTTGCAGGTCGGCGACGTCGCCGCCGGGTGGGATCCGGCGGCCGGGGAACTGCGCCTGACCTACCTGCGCGACGACCTCGACCGGGCGGTCGCGGTCCGGATCCGCGCCGACACCCCGGTGGCGTACGACGACGGGACGATCACCGTCGACCTGGCGGTGCCGCCGCGCGGCAGCGCTTCGGTCGACCTGCTGGTCGAGCCGGTCTTCGACGGGTCGCGGCTGCCCGCTGCCCCGGCGACGTTCGCCGAGCCGGACGACCCCGCCGCCCGGGCCCGGGGCCGGCTGGTCGGTGAGCTGGCCGGGCTGAGCAGCAGCAACTTCGACGTGACGGCGGCGTGGCGGTGCGCCACGCACGACCTGGGGGTGCTCCCGCTCGGCGAGCCGGCCGGCCCGGCGGCGCCGATCGCGGGGCTCCCCATCTACCAGGAGATCTTCGGCCGGGACACGATGACCGCCTCCTGGCAGGCGCTGCTGGCCGGTCCCACCATGCTGGCCGACAGCCTGCGGCTCAACGCCCGCCACCTCGGTCAGCGGCTGGACGACTGGCGGGACGAGGAGCCGGGCAAGCCGCTGCACGAGGCGCGGCAGGGGCCCGTCTCCGCACTCGGGCTGAACCCGTTCTCCAGCTACTACGGCGACTGGTCGACCGCGCCGGACTTCCTGGTCTTCCTCGGGCAGTACCTGGCCTGGACCGGTGACCTGGATACCGTGCGGGAGCTGCTGCCGACGGCCCGGCGGGCGCTGGGCTGGATCGAGCGGTACGGCGACCCCGACGGCGACGGCTTCCTGGAGTACCACTGCCGGTCCCGGGCGGGGCTGAAGAACCAGGGCTGGAAGGACTCCGACACCGCGATCGTCGACGAGTGGGGGCAGGTGGTGCCCAACCCGATCGCCACCAGCGAGCTGCAGGCCTACTGGTACGCCGCCCTGCGGCACGCCGCCGCGGTGTTCGCGCTGACCGGCCACCCGGCCCGGGGCGCGGCCCTGCTCGCCCGGGCTCGGGCGCTGCGGCGACGGTTCCACCGCGCGTACTGGCTGCCGGAGCGGGGCTGCTACGCGATGGCGCTCGGGCCGGACAAGCGGCCGGTGCGCTCGACCAACTCCAACGACGGGCACCTGTTGACCACCGGCATCGTGCCCGCCGAGGCCGCCGTGCGGGTGGCCGACCGGCTGCTCGCGCCGGACATGTTCAGCGGGTGGGGGGTGCGGACGTTGTCGGCCGACCATCCGGCGTACAACCCGTTCAGCTACCACCGGGGCAGCGTGTGGCCGGTGGAGGCGGGCACCATCGGCCTGGGGCTCGCCCGGTACGGCTGCTGGCCGCACCTGCACCGGCTTGCCGAGGGGATGTTCGCCGCGGCGGCGCTGTTCGAGGATCACCGGCTGCCGGAGGTGCTCAGCGGCCTGCCCCGCGACCCGGCCCACCCGCACCCGGGAATCTACCCGGACTCCTGCTCCCCACAGGCCTGGTCGGCCAGCTCCATCATCGCGCTGGTCCAGGCGCTGCTGGGGCTACGGCCCGCCGCGCCGCTGCGCACGATCTTCGTCGACCCGCACCTGCCCGAGTGGCTGCCGGACCTGCGGCTGGAGGGCGTCCGGGTGGGCAGCGCCACCGTCGACCTGACGGTACGGCGACGGCGCGGCGGGCGGGCCTCGGTGACCACGCGCGGCGACCGGCTGGCGGTGATCCGCCGCGCCCCGCGGCAGGCGCTCACCCGCCGGCCCTGAGCGGGCCAGGTGTAGTCGGGCCGCGGCGGGGAATCCGCCCCGGGCCTGGGGCTGAGGACAGGAGGACCGGCATGGAAAGTCGCGCGAAGGCGATGGGCCACGGGATCCATCCCATCCTGATCGTGTTCCCGTTGGGACTGCTCGCCACCTCGGTGGTCTTCGACATCCTGTACCTGGTCACCGACCGGACGGGCTTCCAGATCTCCGCCGCGTACACGATCGGGGCCGGCATCATCGGCGGCCTGATCGCCGCGCTGTTCGGCCTGATCGACTGGCGGGCCATCCCCGCCCGCACCCGCGCCAAGCGGGTCGGTGCGGCGCACGGTCTCGGCAACGTGGTGGTCCTGCTGCTCTTCGCGGTGAGCTGGCTGCTGCGCCGGGCCGCCGACAACTGGGACCCGAACGCACTGGCGCTGATCTGCAGCTTCGCCGGCATCGTCCTGGTCGGGGTGACCGGCTGGCTCGGCGGTGAGCTGGTGGAGCGGCTCGGGGTGAGCGTCAGCGACGAGGCGGGCGTCAACGCGCCCAGCTCGCTGCGCCGGCCCCGCGCCCGCGGCGTCTGACGGCCACCGACGGCGGCGACGAGAAGGGAAGCGCCGATGCGGGCGATCACGCTGGACGCCGAGGGAGCCGCCCCCACGCTGCGCGACGACCTGGCCCGGCCCAGTCCCGGGCCCGGCGAGGTGCTCGTCCGGGTGCGGGCGTCCTCGATCAACGGCTTCGACAAGAAGGCGGCGGCCGGGATGATGCGCGGCGCGATGGAGTACCGGTTCCCGGTCGTGCTCGGCAAGGACTTCGCCGGCGAGGTCGAGGCGATCGGCGGTGCGACGAGCCCGTTCCGCGTCGGCGACCCGGTGTTCGGGGTGGTCATGCGGTCGTATCTGGGCGACGGGGCGTGGGCCGAGTACCTGACGGCCGGCGACCAGTACGGGATCAGCCGCCTCCCCCAGGGGCTCGACCTGTCGACCGCGGGCGCGCTCGGGCTGGCCGGCACCACCGCCCTCGACGCGTTGGAGGCCGTCGCGCCCGGGCCGGGGGACACCGTACTGATCGCCGGCGCCACCGGCGGCGTCGGCGCGCTCGCCGTCCAGTACGCCCGGACGGCCGGGGCCCGGGTCATCGCCACCGCCCGCCCCGGCGCCGCCAAAGACTTCGTCCAGGAGCTGGGGGCCGCCGAGGTGGTGGACTACACCGGCGACCTGGCCGCCCAGGTCCGGGCGGTGGCCCCGGGCGGCGTGTCCGCGGTGGTGCACCTGGCCGGCGACGGCGCGCAGCTCGCCGGGCTGCTCGCCCCGGACGGGCGGCTGGCCTCCACCATCGGCTTCGGTCCGGACCAGCACCCGGCCGCCACCTCGATCATGGGCAACCCGACCGCGGAGACCCTCGACCGGCTCGCCGGCGATGTCGTCGCCGGTCGCGTGCGGGTGCCGAGCTCCCGCCGGTACGACCTGGCCGAGGTGCCCCAGGCGCTCGCCGACTTCGGCGGCGCCCTGGGCAAGCTCGCGGTCACGGTGCCCTGACGCGCCGGAAGCATCACCATCCGGCCAGGTCACGGCCCATGTGTAGAACAGATGTGCGAAGATGTGCCGGTGTGGAGCGACGCGACCATCCTGCACGCCGACCTGGACGCGTTCTACGCCTCGGTCGAGCAGCGCGACGATCCCCGGCTGCGCGGCCGGCCGGTGATCGTCGGCGGCGGCGTGGTCCTCGCCGCCAGCTACGAGGCGAAGGCGCGCGGGGTGCACAGCGCCATGGGTGGGCGGCAGGCCCGCCGGCTCTGCCCGGACGCGGTGGTGGTGCCGCCGAGGATGGCCGCGTACACGGCGGCGAGCCGGGCCGTGTTCGACATCTTCCGGCGGACCACCCCGCTGGTCGAGGGGCTCTCCATCGACGAGGCGTTCCTCGACGTGGGTGGGCTACGCCGCCTCGTCGGCCCGCCCGCCGACATCGCGGCGGCGCTGCGCCGGGAGGTACGCGACCGGGTCGGCCTGCCGATCACCGTAGGCGTGGCGCGGACGAAGTTCCTGGCCAAGGTGGCCAGCGGGGTGGCCAAGCCGGACGGGCTGCTGGTCGTCGCGCCGGAGCGGGAGCTGGCATTCCTGCACCCGCTGCCGGTCGAACGGCTGTGGGGCGTCGGCCCGGTGACCGCCACGAAACTACGCGAGCGGGGCATCCGTACCGTCGGCCAGGTGGCCCGGCTGGACGAGCCCACCCTGGTGTCGGTGCTGGGCGCGGGCGCGGGCCGCCACCTGCACGCCCTCGCCCACAACCGGGACCCCCGCGCGGTGCAGGTCGGGCGACGGCGCTCCTCGATGGGCGCCCAGCACGCCCTCGGCAACGCGCCGCACTCCCCCGCCGAACTCGACGCCGTGCTGGCCGGGCTGGTCGACCGAGTGACCGGGCGGATGCGCGCCGCCCGGCGCACCGGCCGCACGGTGACCCTGCGGCTGCGCTTCGGCGACTACACCCGGGCGACCCGCTCGCACACCGTGGACAAGGCGACGGCGCAGACCGGCCCGCTGCGCGACGCGGCGCGGACCCTGCTGCGGGCGGCGCTGCCGGATATCGACGCCCGGGGCGTCACCCTGATCGGGGTGTCGGTGAGCAACCTGGACGACGGGCACGTGCAGCTGACCCTGCCGTTCACCCGCGATCCGGGCGCGGAGCTGGACGCGGCGGTGGACCAGGTCCGGGACCGGTTCGGCTCGGCGGCGCTGACCCGGGCGGTGCTGCTCGGGCGCGACCCGGGCCCGGAGATGCCGCGCCTGCCCGACTGACCGGCTATGGTCCGCGAGTGTCGATGTTCCGCACCCCACAGGTGATCCTGTTCAGCGAGGACGTGACCCGGGCCGCCGCCTTCTACGCCGGGCTCGGCTTCACCGAGACCTTCCGGGTGCCCACCGAGGGCGAGCCGATCCACGTCGACCTGGTGCTGGACGGATACCGGATCGGGATCGCGTCGGTGGCGTCGACCCGGGACGACCACGGCCTGGACCCGGTGCCGTCCGGACAGCGCGCTGCGGTAATCCTCTGGACCGACGACACCGCCGCCGCGTACGAGAAGATGACCGCCACCGGCGCGCCGACGGTCGCGGCCCCGCACGTCTGGCTGGACCGGCTGCTCATCGCCTGGACCGCCGACCCGGACGGCAACCCGATCCAGCTCGTGCAGCACCTGCCGGCCCGGTAATCCGCTCGTCCACGTACCGGACGCTGCCGCACAATCATCCGACCATGAGTACGCGGCTGCGGGCGATCGCCCGCGACACCCTGGACATCCTCGACGCCGGCCGGTACGTCACCGCCCACGGCGCGACGGTTCACCTCGCCGACCGGGTCCACGCCGCAGTCGCCGGCACCCGCCTGCACCTGCCCGACGATCCGCTGCCCACCCCAGCCGCCGGCGGCCCCGCCCCGAGGGTCGAGGTGACCCGGGAGAGCACCCTGCTGGCTGCCCGCCGCCTTGCCGCCGACGGCGACGTCGCCGCACTGGTCTTCGCCTCGGCAAAGAACCCCGGTGGCGGCTTCCGCACCGGCGCGCAGGCGCAGGAGGAGAGCATCGCCCGGGCCTCCGCGCTCTTCCCCTGTCTGACGGCGGTCCCCGCGTTCTATGACTTCCACCGGACGCAGCGGGACCTGCTCTACAGCGACCGCGTGGTCCACTCGCCCCGGGTGCCGGTGTTCCGCGACGACAAGGGACGGTTGCTCGACGCCACCCACAGTGTGTCGTTCCTGACCGCGGCCGCGCCCAACCGGGGGGCGGTGCTGCGCAACCAGGGCGACGACGCCGACCGGGTGGCGCCGGCGCTGCGGACCCGGGCGCGGCGAGTGCTCGCCGTCGCCGCTGCGTACGGCCACCGGCGGCTGGTGCTCGGTGCCTGGGGCTGCGGGGTGTTCCGCAACGACCCGGTGACCGTGGCGGAGGCGTTCGACCTCGCGCTGGCCGACGCACCGGGCTGGTTCGACCAGATCACCTTCGCGGTGCTCGACCGGGTCGACGGACCCGCGTACGCGGCATTCGCGGCCCGCTTCGGGTGACGCGGCGGGCCCGCGTCATGTGCCCTTGAGGTGCGAAGACAGGACCAGCGCAGAGGAGACCGCCAGCTCACGGTCGAGTACCTCAGCTCGGGCGACGAACACCATGGCTCGGCGAGGCGGCTGGGTCTTCGTCGCGGTGCTGCAGAAGCACCGCGCCTGACGGGTCGACCAGCAGCACGAGTGCGACGTCATAGGTGGCCACCGTGGAATCATGCCAGGCCCGATTCACGCGGAAGGACCACACAGCACCACTACACGCCCTGGTCGCTCCTCCCTAGGTAGGAGGTGTCGCTCCGACCGCGGGCCGCAACCGGGGCCTGCGGTCGGGCGCGATCCGGCGACGGCGTCACGAGCATCTACAGGCATGACTACTGTTCTGCGCCGGGCGGCACACTGGCACCGCCCCCTGATGGTCTTCGTCTCGGCGATGGCGCTGCTCGCCGTCGTCTCCGCGGTCGGGGTCTTCGCCGACCCGCGCATTCTCACCGGCGTGCCGATCTGGCTCAAGCCGCTGAAGTTCTCGGTGTCCTTCGTGCTGTACGGCACCACTCTCGCCTGGATGCTCTCCCTGCTGCCGCGTCGCAGCCGGACCGCGGAGCGGGCGGGCACGGTCATCGTCGCCATGTCGATGGTCGAGATGGTGGTGATCGTCGGGCAGGTGCTACGCGGCACGACCAGCCACTACAACGAGTCGACCCCGCTGAACGCCGCGCTGTGGCAGACGATGGGCGCGGCGATCATGGTGCTGTTCGGGGCGCACCTCGTCATCGGGATCGTGGTGCTGCGCCAGCCGATCGCCGACCGGGTCGGCAAGTACGCGGTCGGGCTGGGGCTCGGCCTGACCCTGCTGGGCATGCTGGCCGCGGTGCCGATGGTGGCCGGCGCGGACCCGGGAATCGAGGGGGTCGCCGGGGCGCACAGCGTGGGCGTGCCGGACGGCGGGCCGGGGCTGCCGCTGGTCGGCTGGAGCACCACCGGCGGGGACCTGCGGATCGGGCACTTCGTGGGGCTGCACGCCCTGCAGGCGCTGCCGATCCTGGCGATCCTGCTGACCCGGTGGGGAACGCGGCTGGACGAGCGGACCCGAGTGCGGCTGCTGGTCGTCGCGGGCGGCGCGTACGGGGTGCTCACGATGCTGGTCACCTGGCAGGCGCTACGCGGGCAGCCGCTGTTGCGCCCGGACGCGCTCACCCTCGCCGCCGCGGCGGGTCTGGTGGTCGCGACCGCGGCCGCCATCGGGCTGGTGGTGGCCCGGCGCCGCCGCCCGGAGCTGGTGCTGGCCGCATGACCGGGACGCTGTTCACGCTGACGTTCGCGGTGGCCGCGCCGTTCTGGGCGCTGATGATCCTGGCGCCGCGCTGGCCGGTGACCGCCCGGATCATCGGCTCGCCGCTGATCGTGGCCCCGGTATTGGCGAGCTACGCGATCCTGGTGCTCCCCGCCCTGGGCGAGGTGCTGCCGGCCGTGACGTCGCCGACCCTGGACGGGCTGCGAGACCTGCTCGGCACGGCGGACGGCACGGCGGCGGCCTGGGCGCACATGATCGCGTTCGACCTGTTCACCGGTCGCTGGGCGTGGCTCGACAGCCGGGAACGGGGGGTACCGGCGCTGGTCATGGCTCCGGTGCTGGTGCTGACGATCCTGCTCGGACCGATCGGTCTGGCCGCATATCTGGGCGTTCGGACCAGATGGTCGCCGGTGGCGGCGGCTCCTGTCCCCGAGCCGCAACCTCTAGGCTGACGTCGTGGGCTGGCTGGGGCGGCTGTTCGACGCGCGGGACACCCTCGCACGGATGCTGCTGCTCGACCTCAGCGGCGTCGGTTACCTGGTCTTCGGCGCCCAGGACGGCAGTCCGCCGACGGCCACCCAGTGGGTCCTCGCGGTGGTGGCGTTCGCCGTCGCGCTGGCGCTGCACCGGCGACCGCTCGCCAACCTGTTGGGACAGGTCGCACTGCTGGCGGTCGCCATCCAGCTCGTCGACGACACGACGATCAACCAGGTCGGCGCCGGCTACGCGTTGATCGAACTGACCATGTGGGCCGGGCGCCCGCGCACCATCTGGCTGGCCACCGGCCTGCTGGCGGCGGTCAGCCTGACCGACTCGATCGGCGACCCGCCCCGCCGGTTCGCCTCGGGCGTCTTCGGGCTGACGGTGGAGGTTGGCGTACCGCTGCTGCTCGGCCTGGTCATCCGGACCACCCGGGAACTCGGCCGGCAGGCCGAGCAGCGGGCGGCGGAGCAGCAGCGCCGACGCGAGTCGGAGGAGCGCGCCGCCCGCGCCGACGAACGCAGTGCCATCGCCCGTGAGCTGCACGACGTGGTCGCACACCACGTGGCGTCGATGGTGCTGCGGGTCGGCGTGGCCCGGCACGTGTTGACGGACCTGGATCCACGGGTGAGTGAGGTGTTCGACGACGTGCACGCGACGGGGACGGCAGCCCTGACGGACCTGCGCCGGTTGGTCGCGGTGCTGCGCGACCCCGACGGGGTACGCGGTGACGCGGCGTTGACCGCGATCGAGCCATCGGCGGTGCCGGCGGCGCTCGACGCGGCGGTCGACCGGGCCCGTCAGGCCGGGGTCACCGTGGAGGCCGACGTCGACCCGGCGGTCGGCTCGCTGGACGCGGTGCGCGGCCTCGCGGTGCTGCGGCTGACCCAGGAGGCGTTGACCAACGTGGCCAAGCACGCCGGCACCTCCGCGCGGGCGCGGCTGGCGGTGTCGGTGGTCGACGGGGCCGTCCACTGGGAGGTGTCGGACGACGGGCACGGGCGGGTGCCGGCGCCGATGCCGTCCGGCGGCGGCCACGGCATCACCGGGATGCGGGAGCGCGTCGAGGTGCTCGGCGGCCAACTCGAGGCGGGCCCCAGCGGCGCGGGTTGGCGGGTCCGCACCGTACTCCCGGCCCCACCCCCGCCCGCTGCTCCGCCGGCGCCCCGCGTGGTGGCCCCGGCCGCACCGGAGCCCGCGTGATCCGGGTCCTGCTGGTCGACGACCAGCACCTCATCCGCGCGGGCCTGCGCATGCTCTGCGACGCCCAGCCCGACCTCGAGGTCGTCGGCGAGGCCGACAACGGGCGCGACGCGATCTCCCTGGCCGGCCGGCTCCTCCCCGACGTCGTGGTCATGGACCTGCGCATGCCCGGCGTCGACGGGATCACCGCGACCAGCCGGATCCTCGCCGACCGTCCCGCCACCCGCGTCCTGGTGCTGACCACGTTCGGCGACGACGACCACCTCTACCCGGCCCTCACCGCCGGCGCCTGCGGCTTCCTGCTCAAGGACGCACCCCCAGCCGACCTGCTGGACGGCATCCGCCGGGCCGCCGGCGGCGACAGCCCGTTCAGCCAGGAGGTGCTGCGGCGCCTCGTGCAGCGCGCGGTGCACGCCCGCGCCGAGACGCCGCGGCCGGTGCACGGGCTGACCGGACGCGAGCAGGACGTGCTCGACCTGGTGGCCGAAGGGCTGTCCAACACGGAGATCGCCGACCGGCTCCACATCGGCGTCACCACGGTCAAGACCCACATCACCAGCCTGATGACCAAGACCAACAGCCCCAACCGGGTACGTCTGGCCCTGTATGCCCGAGGGGCGTGAGCCCGTCACGGAGGAAATCGGCCCGACGCTGACCCTCGACCACATCCGAGGTGGAAGAGGTCACCCGATTCCGATAGCCCGGCTTCCCGTTGCGGGGAAAGGCGCCGAAGCGGGTGGTCGGGGCGTACGACGCCGGCTGAGGCTCACTCCTCGATCGCGCCGCCCACCGCCCGCAGGTGCTCCCGGAAGGTCAGCGCCGGGTTCTGCGCCCGGCCGGCCAGGTACGCACCGAACCCGACCTGCGTGCGCAGCGACTCGCCGGCGCGGATCCGGTCGGCCTGCCGCCGCTCGGTGTCCCGGATGGACTCCGCCAGGTCCAACAGCTCCCCGACCCGGTCCCCCGGCACGAACAGCACCCCGTCCTCGTCGGCCAGGGCGACGTCGTCGGGCCCGACCGTCCACTGCCCCACCTGTGCCGAGGTCACGGCGTCGGCGGGTCGGGGGTCGAGGCGCTGCGGCCCGGTGGGGGTCGCGCCGAGGCTGAAGACCGGCAGGCCGACCGCCCGGATGTCCACGGTGTCGCGGTGCAGGCCCCACACCACCAGGCCGGCCAGGCCGGCGGCCTGTGCCTCCAGCACCACCAGGTCGCCGACGCACGCCTCGTCGGTGCGTCCGGCGTTGTCCACCACCAGCACGTCACAGGGCGCGGCCCGGTCGATCGCCTCGAGGAAGATGTCCACGCTGCCGGCGTGCCGGGTGGGCAGCACCCGTCCGGCCATCCGCCCACCGGCGACCACCGGCCGCACCTCGGCCGGGGCGCAGCGCACCGGCAGGCCAGCCCGCAGGCATGCGTCGGCGACATGGGCGGTGCTCAGCGCGACGAACCGGTGGTGCAGCTTGTCCGTAGGCATGCTCATGGCCAGACGGTAGTCAGCGCGCGACAGCGCCGGAGGGGCCAGTTTCCGGTCCGTGGCCTCGAGGTGCCCGGGCCAGCCGATCGGCGACGACGGCGGCGACCAGGACGGCGGCGAGCACGCCCAGCGCCGCGGCCGGCGGCAGCGCCTGCCCGAGCGGCAGCAGGAGCAACACGACCACGGCGACCGTCGCCTGCTCCGGCCGGACGACCTGCCCGGAGAGCCGGCGGAAGAGCAGCCGGCCGGCCAGGTAGACCGCGGCCCCGCCGTACAGCGCGACAGCGGCCGACCAGCTCAGCGTCCGGTCAGGGGCGTCGTGCGCGTGGGCGACGTGGTCGAGCACCTGCTCCACGCCGAGCGCGAGGTAGATGACCCCGATGATCAGCAGCAGGTGGGTCTGGCTGTAGGCGTCCGCGGCGATATGGTCGCGCCGGTGCCCCGCCGCTTCGGCCAGAGCGCGGGCGGCGGCGGGCGAGGCATGCTCGAAGTAGAGCCACCACAGGCAGACGGTCACGGTCAGGCCGAGCAGCGCGACGCCGAGGACCGGTGGTGCGATCACCGCCGACCCGGCGCCCACCCCGGCGGCGACCAGCGACTCGCCGAGGGCGATGATCAGGACGAGGCCATGTCGCTCGCTGAAGTGGCTCGCGCCGCGCAGCGGCCACGCGCCGCGCCACGCGTACGAGAGCCGTTGCCCGCCGATCTCGATCACGAACGCGACCACCCAGAGCGTGGTGTGCGCCGCTCCGGCCAGCAGCGCTCCGAGCAGGAGCGGGACCCAGCCGACGGCGCTGACCGCGGCGAAGAACCGGATCCGCGCCCGCAGCCCGGGAACACTGCCGGCCGCCCAGTGGTACAGCGCCAGGTGGACCATTCGGAGCAGCACGTAGGCCAGGGCCACGAGCAGCGGGCCGTCCAGGCCCGGCCCGGACGACCAGGCCTGGGGCATGGCCAGCGCAGCCACGAACAGCGCGGCCATGGCGACCAGGAACCCGGCGCGAACCAGGCCGACATCGGCCCGCGTCTGGTTGCCCAACCACGTGTACGACGACCAGGCGAACCAGAGCAGCACCAGCAGGAGCAGGCCCTGCGCCATGGCCGCCGGGGTCGGCGGCCGCCCGACCAACGCCATGATCCGGGTGAGCGCGAAGACGAAGACCAGGTCGAAGAAGATCTCGAACGGCGTCACCGTGCGGTCCAGGGGGGCCGGGCCGGGCGGTCGCGACCACGCCGGACGGTGCCCCGCGTTGTCGCGCCCCATGCCGCTGCCCTTCCCACCGCCGACCGCTCGCCTCTGCCGACGTTAGGTCCGGTCGAGAAGGGCATCCGCGAATTCGCGAAATCGGCCGGCGCCGCCGGGGTCCGCCTTCTTGTCCCAGAAGGGGCGGGTCGGCGAGGCTGCGGCTGGCAACCAGGCCGCGTGCCACGTCACGGAGCGGCGCGCAGTACCGCGGCCAGGACAACCGCCACCAGCGCCGCAGCGGGTGCCGGCGCCCAGTCCGGCACGACGCGCAGCAGCACGGCACCGAACGCCGCGCCGGCGAGCAGCCCGGCCAGCCGGGTCAGGCCGCCCCGGACAGCGCCGACCCGGTGCGGGTCCAGCAACGCCTGACGCACCACCTCGGTCAACGAACCGGTGAGGTACGTGGTCGAGGCGCCCGGCATCCCCGCGCCGAGGGTCAGCGCGCTCTGCGTCCCGCTGGCCGCCGCGGCGGCGCCCAGCAGGGCGAGCCCGGCGCCGTAGCCGGGCCGCGCGCCGGTGGCCAGCCAGCCCACCGTCACCACGGCCAGCAGCGCGACCTCGGCGGCCGCCACCGTCGCCGCCCGCCGCCGCCATCCCCGCGCGGCGCGGCGCAGGGCGAGGCTGCCCCCGGCGACTCCGGCCGCGTACCCGCCGACCGCGACGGCTCCGCCGAGCACGGCGCGGATCTCCCCGTCGGCGAGGGCTCGGCCGGCCTGCACCAGGTTGCCGGTGATCACGCTGGCGAAGAAGCCGCCGAGCCGGGTCACGCAGACCACGTCCAGGACGCCGGACGCGACGGCGAGCGCCACCAGCAGCCGCCGGACGGTCGGCTGCGGCACGGCGGGGACGGTCGCGGTCATGTGGCGGTCGCGAATCAGCCAGCTCGCCGGCGCGCGGGACGAGGCTCTCGGCTCTCCCGCCACTGGCTGCGGTGCCGGCCGCGGCTTCGCCGGGTGATCCGGGTCCGACGCCGGGCCCATGCGGTGTGGCGCCGGGGCCGCACCATCTGCGCCCGCGCCATCGGACGCAGCTTCGCCTCGCCCGCCCCGGCGGCCTTGCGCACCATCGTGTTGGCGTCCCGCGGTTCGCATCCGGTGGCGCGCAAGAGCTCGCTGTCCGCCGTACGCAGATCGGTGATCAGCGAGTCGCCGAACGAGCGGACACCCTCCGCCCAGGCCCGGCCGGCCAGCTCGGCGCTCTCCCGAGTCAGCCGGCGGGTGCCCCCCGGGCTGCCGCCGGCGCGGTGCGCGCGATGCAGTTCGCGGATGGCATCGCTGAGCCGGGTGATGGCGGCGGGCAGCTCCGGCGGGATCGGCTCGCCGTACTGCAGGGCGGTGGCGGAGCGGCGGGCGACAGACCGGGCGTACAGGATCAGCCGTTCCAGGTGCTCGACGGCGCGCGCGTACCGGTGGTACTGCGCCCGCCGGCGCCAGCGGACCGGGGCGATGGTGACCACCTCGTCGGCCCCGCTGATCGCGTCGTTGAGCCGGGCGACATCGGCATCCAGCCCGCGCAGGGCATCCAGCACGCGGACGGCGGCGTCGGCGTCCCGGGTGGCGAGGGCCCGCGCGACGGCGTCCAACTGCGTCGTGAGGTTGCCGACGACGGGCTCGACCGCCCGGTCCAGCACGCGCAGCGGGTCGACCGGCAGCAGCAGCGCCACCACGACCAGGCCGACCGCGCCGCCGAGCAGGGCGTCGAAGATGCGGGGCACCTCCAGGCCGGGCTGCCTCGGGGCCAGGGTGGCGATCAGCACGGCCGTACCGCCGGCCTGGCCGACCAGGGCGCCGCCGCGGCCGGCCACCACCAGCGCGGTCGCGATGGCCAGGGCGACCACCAGCCCGGTCTGCCACGACCCGGTACCGAGCAGGAAGCGCAGCAGGTCGCCCACGACGATGCCCACGCCGACGCCGATGAGCAGTTCGAAGGTGCGGCGGGCCCGCTGGCCGATGGCGGTGGCGATGGTGCCCACCGCGGCGGCGGGCGCGAAGACGTGCGCACCGGGCCCGAGAACGCGCTGCGCGAGCAGGGCGGCGAGCGCGGCCGCCAGCCCGGCCTGCGCTGCGATGATCATGGTGATTTCCAGCTGCCGCAGCCGCAGCCGGCCGGCCTTCTCGCCCCGGTTACGGACCCGGGCCACCGCTTGGTTGCCCCAGGCAGCGACCCGGTCCACGGGTGAGCGGATGGTGTCGGCGGAGCGGTCCTCGGGCATGGCCGCGATTACCCGGCGCGGCGAGGGTGAATCGTCCGGTTGTGGTGCTGATCAGGTAGCCGACCGGGGGCAGGCGCCGCCGCGAGGATCGGCCCGGCCGTCACCCGCCGCCCTGGTCGCCCGTCAGCGTTGAAAGGTGCGGTCGAGCAGCTCGAACAGGGCGGCCCAGTGCCGCTCGGTGGCCTGCTCGTCGTACATCGGGGTGTCCGACTGGGTGTAGCCGTGCCGGGCGCCGGGGTAGACCTCGGAGCGGTAGGTGACGCCGGCAGTGTCCAGGGTCTTCTCCAGAATGGCGATCTGCTCGGCGGTCATCGACGGGTCCTCGTCGGCATGCCCGAAGTAGAGCTCGCCGGTGACCGAGCCGACGCCGAGGTGCGGGCTGTCCGGGGCGTCGGTGACCACCCGGCCGGCGTGGAACACGGCCGCCGCGGCGACCCGGTCCGGGTGCGCCTCGATGGCGCGCAGCGCGTTCATGCCGCCCATGCAGTAGCCGGTGATGGCGACCGGGCCGGCCGCGACGTCCGGCTGCGCGGCGAGAAAGTCCAGGTAGGCGGCGGTGTCGCGGGCGACCACGTCCGGGGTCAGTGAGCGGATCATCGGGGAGAGCTGCTGGAACAGTGCGCCGCGCTGCGACTCGTCGCCGAGCCCGGACAGGTCGACCAGCGGTGTCCGGCCGAACCGGTGGAAGAGGTTCGGCACCAGCACCAGGTAGCCGCGGGCGGCGATCGTCTCGGCCATCTCCGCCATCCGGGGCCGCAGCCCGAACGCGTCCATGAAGACCAGGACGGCCGGGAAGGGACCGTCCCCGGCGGGCCGGGCGAGGAACGCGTCCGCCACCCCGTCCCCGGTCGGCACGTCCACGGTCGTGATCTGCACTGTAACCTCCTCGCGCTGCTCGTTCCGCCGAGCACGCTACTCCCGCCCTCGGCGGCGGGCACGACGAGGCCTTCCGGTCCGCGCGGCGAGACGGCATGCTGGGTGGATGGGAGAGGTGCGACCGATGCCCAGCTTCGGTGACCTGTTCGCCGACCTGCGGGGCGACGACCGGACGCTGCGGGTCAGCTACCACCCGGACCGCGGCGCGGTGGTGCTGTCGTTGTGGAGCGGCACCATCTGCCGCGGCTCCTTCCGGATGCCGACCGACGACGTCGACCGTCTCCTGACGCTGCTCACCGAGGTGCAGCGGGCCGCCACCCCTACCCCGCCAGACGCCGGCGAAGCCGCCGAGCCGGAGCCGGCCCCCGTCGAGGGCACCACCGAGGCCCCGGCACCGTCGGTGGAGCGCACCGGCGACATCTCGGCGCACCGCGTGGCGATCCTGCCCACGCCCCGGGTCGCCTGACCGGAGGCTCACCCTCCGGGCCACGTACGTCCCCGCTCCCCCGCGGGCGGCCGCGCCGTCCGATGTCGACCTCCGGCAGCCACCCGGCGCCGGCGGTCCCGCAAACGATCCACAACCGACACCGAACGGGGCAGCCGAACGGCGCTGTGGCGAACTACCGTCGGAGCAGAAGTTCCGAAGGGAGGAAGCATGCTTCCCGTCTCACCACCCGCCACCCGCCGCCCCGGCCGCGCCGCGCTCGGGGCGGCCCTCCTCATGGCCGCCGGCCTGGCCGTGCCGGCCACCCCGGTGTCGGCCACCGGCACCACCACCGGCACCGTCGCCACCGTGACGGTCGCCGCCGCCACCAGCCAGCCGATCCTGCGGCAGGGCTCCCGGGGCGCGGCGGTGACCACCCTGCAACGCCGGCTCACCGCGCTGCACTACGACGTCGGCGGCGTCGACGGCGTCTTCGGACCGTCGACCTACCACGCGGTCGTCGCGTTCCAGAAGGTCAACAGCCTCGCCCGGGACGGCATCGTCGGACCGCGCACCTGGGCGGCCCTCGACCACCCGGTCATCCCGAAGCCGAGGTACTCGCACAGCGGGTACTCGGTGGAGGCCAACCTGACCAGGCAGGTGCTGTACCTGGCGCGCGGGGGGTCAGTCGTACGGATCCTGGACGCGTCCAGCGGCAAGGCCAGCACCCCGACCCCCACCGGCAACTACAAGATCCAGCGACGCATCGACGGCTGGCGGCAGAGCGACCTCGGCCTGCTCTGGCGGCCGAACTACTTCTACCGCGGCTACGCGGTGCACGGCGCGAACTCCGTGCCCACGTACCCGGCCAGCCACGGCTGCGTCCGGGTGCCGATCCCGGCGATGAACCGGCTCTGGTCGACCATCGGCGTCGGCACGCCGGTGCACATCTACCGCTGATCCCGGTCGCGACGGCGGTCCACGGGGTCTCCCCCGGGGCCGCCGTCGTCGTACCATCCGGCTGATGTCGATCCGGTTCCGCCTGCTGACGCTGCTGGCGGCGGCAGTCTTCCTGACGGTGGCGCTGACCGTCCGCGCCCGCACTGACGGCCGCCCGGAGCAGTACTCCGGCACCGCCCTCTACGCCTCGATGGTGTACGCGGGGGTGCGCTTCCTCCGGCCGCGGCTGTCCCCGGTGCCGGCCGGGGTCGCGGCCACCGCCTTCTGCTGGGCGATGGAAACCTTCCAGCTCACCGGCGTGCCGGCGGCGCTGTCGGCGCGCAGCCTGCTGGCCCGGCTGGTGCTCGGCGTGCAGTTCGACCGGATCGACCTGCTCTGGTACCCGGTCGGCGTGGTGCCCCTGGTCGCGCTGCACCTCCTGCTCCCCCGTCACCAGGGGGTGCCGTTTGACGAGGTGGTGGCGGGGAAATCGCGGCATCCAGCCGAGAGAAGGGCCCTGAAGGTGGACGACAACAAGTTCATCGGCCTGGTGGCCAAGCGCACGGGGACGTCGACGGAGCAGGCGACCGCCGTCGCCCGGGCCACGCTGACCACCCTGGCGGAACGGATCGACGGCGGCGAGGCGCGTGACCTGGCCGACCAGCTTCCCGAGGGCCTGCGGGCGTACGCCTTCGGCCCCGGTGAGAGCGCCGAGCGGTTCGGGCTCGACGTCTTCGTCGAACGGGTGAGCGGCCGCGCGGACCTCGACGTGGACCAGGCGAAGGACGGCGTGACCGCGGTGTTCGACGTCCTCCGCGAGGCCCTGTCGCCCGACGGGTACGAGCAGGCGGTCTCCCAGCTCCCGGCGGAGTTCGGGGAGGTCACCGACCAGACCGCGCCGTTCGTCGAGCGCACCCGCTGACGACGGGGTTCCGGGTCGACGGAAGCTGAACGGCGCTGCCGCCATCCGGCGCCGGCGCCCACCACGGCGGGCTGGCGTGTCGGGCCGCCCGAGCACGCATGACCGCGCCGGTAGCGGGTACGCGGAACGCTCGCGGACATGACCGGAGGGCTGCGATGACCGCCAGCTGGGAAGAGCAGGCCGATCCGCTGCGTCGACCGCCGGAGGCCGACGCGCAGGAGCAGCGGCAGGACGAGACCGTGGTCGGCCCGCCGGACCGGGTCTCGGACGCGGTCCCGGAGGCGTCCGAGGCGGACCTGGCGGAACAGGGCGTCCTGGCGCCACCGAGCGACCGGACCGACCTGGCCGAGGCGGTCCGCGGCGACACCAATCCGGCCGACGCCGTCGAACAGAACCTGGAGATCCCCATCCCCGACGAGGACCGTCGGGCCTGACCGACGCCCCCACGCCGACCCGACGTAGCCCAGCTGTCGTCATCGACCGCGTCCGCCCGCCCGCGCACGCTCACCGGTCCGGGCTGTCGGCGGACGCCATCACGCGCAGCGCGTTCGGGTCCAGGCCGATGCGCACCGGCGTCTCCCCGTACGGCTCGCCGTCGACCTCGATCCGTGCCGGCCGGTCGGTCTCCACCCAGGCCTGGCGCACGGCGAGGAACGGCTCGTCGCGCAGCGTGCGGCGGTGCCCGGCCGCCGCGTTGCCCGCCGTCGCGCGCAGCAGCCCGCGCCGGGTCGGGCCACCGACCGGGTACGCCACCAGCAGCCGGTCGTCGGCGTTCGCGTCCGAGGTGATCGGACGGCCGGCGTGGAAGCCGCCGTTGGCCACGTAGACCTGGTGGGTGACGAACTCGTGCTCCCGCGCCTCCGCACGGACGGTGACCCGCAGCGGCCGGTGCCGGGCGAGCAGCCCGAGGGCGGTCAGCGGGTACGCGAGCCGGCCGGTGACCCGCTTCAGCCGGGGCGGCGCCTTGAGCATGATGTCGGCGGAGAGGCCGATGCCGACGTGGTTGGTGAAGCGCATGTCACCCACCAGGCCCAGGTCGACGTCGATCACCTTGCCGGCGGTGAGCACCTCGACGGCGGCGTCGAGGTCGAGCGGGACGCCAACGGTGCGGGCGAAGTTGTTGGTGGTGCCCAGTGGCAGCAGGCCGAGCGCGATGTCCCGGTGGGCGAGCAGCCGCGCCGCGGTGCCGATGGTGCCGTCACCGCCGCCGACGACCAGCACGTCCGGGCCGAGGTCGGCGGCTTCGGCCAGCACCCGGTCGAGTTCGCCGGGCCGGTCCACCGGGTACGCGCCGAGCAGCGTGAATCCCGCCGCGAGCAGGCGCGAGTGGACGCTGCGGTAGAGCCGGCGGCCACGGCGGGAGTGGGCGTTGACGACCAGCGCGGCGCGCCGGTCGCGCCGGACGGCCTCGCTCAGCTCCTGCTTGGTCCGCATGGATTCCGACCCTATCCGCCCACGCGTCGCAACTCCTGCGGTCGGTCATCGCGCTGACTGGCGACATGCCGTACGGCGATGCCGGGCGGGCGACAAGCCCTGACGCTGCGTCCTCGCCGCCCGAGCCAGCTACTACATATTTCGTAGTAGTCTGGCCGGGGACGGCGAGGAGACGGGCATGGATCACGGACGGCGACCACGCGGCGGCCTGGAACAGCAGGTGCTCGCCGCACTGGCCGGCGCGCCCGGGCCGCTGACCCCGGGGCAGGTACGCGACCGTCTCGACGGCGACCTCGCCTACACCACGGTGATGACGGTACTGGCCCGGCTGGCCGCCAAGGGCGTGCTCACCCGGATCCGCGCCGGCCGGGCGTACACGTACCGCCTGATCGGCGACGAGGCCGAGCTGACCGCACGGCGGATGCGCCGGCTGCTGGACGTCGGCGGCGATCGCACGGCCGTGCTGACCCGGTTCGTCGACGCCCTCTCCCCCGACGACGAACGACTACTCGTCGAGCTGCTGACCGCCGCCGAATCGGCCGACGAGCAGCCGCGATGATCAGCGCCGCCCTGGTCGCCACCGCCGCCTGGCTGGTCAGCACCGGCTGCGCGCCGCGCCTGGCCCGTCGATTGCCGCCGGCCACCGCGACCCGCCTGCTCACCGCGACCGCCGCCGCCGTGGCCGCCGGCGGGACAGGGCTCGCCCTGCTGGTCGCGCTCCCCTGGCTCGCTCAGCTTCCGGTGCTGGTCACGCTCGGCCCCTGGGCCGGTGCGGCCCTGCGTGCCGGGCAGCCGGTGTCGGGCCCGGTGGCCGTCGCGCTGGCCACCGCGGTGCTCGCCGGCGCCGCACGCGCCGCAGTCCTCGCGGTCCGCCGGGCCCGGGCCATGCTCGCGGTACGGCAGGCCTGCGCCGACCTGCCCCGCGCCGGCCGGCTGGCCGTGCTCGCCTCCGACCGGCCGGAGGCGTTCAGCACGCCGCCCCCGGCGGGACGGGTGGTGCTCAGCAGCGGGCTGGTCAACCGCCTCTCCCCGGACGAACTGCGCGTGGTGCTGGCGCACGAGGAGTCCCACCTGCGGCACGCTCACACCTGGTACGCGTTGGCCGCCGAGCTGGCCGCCGCGGCGAACCCGTTGCTGCGCCCGATCGCCCGGTCGGTGCGGGACGCCGTGGAGCGCTGGGCCGACGAGGACGCCGCCCGGGCCGTGGCCGACCGGCGCCTGGCCGCCCGCGCGCTGGCGCGTACCGCCCTGCTCACCGGCGGGGCGACGACCGCCGCAGCCACCCTGGCCAGCGCGGACCGAGGGATGCCGGGACGAGTGGCGGCGCTGCTCGGTACCGCTCCCCGGCATCGGCTGCTGCCCGCGCTGGCACTCTCCGCGCTGCTGCTGACCGGCACGGTGGCCGCCGGACTGGCGGAGCGGCGCACCGACGCCGTGCTCGACCACGCGCACCGGACGGTCGCCGCCACTCCCGGCGGCGGCATCGACCATGGGGCGAACCTCGTGAAGGGAAACCGATGAGTCACGGCTTGACCTATCCGGAGGCGATCGTCATCGGCGCCCTGCAGGGGGTGACCGAACTGTTCCCGGTGTCCAGTCTCGGGCACAGCGTGATCCTGCCCGCGTTGATCGGCGGGCGCTGGGCCCGCGACCTGGATGTATCGGCGCCGGAGTCGCCGTACCTGGCGTTCGTCGTCGGGCTGCACGTGGCGACCGCGCTGGCCCTGCTGGTCTTCTTCTGGCGGGACTGGGTCCGCGTCGTGAGCGGCTTCGTCTCGTCCGTGCGGCACCGCCGAGTGGCCGGCCCGGACGAGCGGCTGGCCTGGATGATCATCCTGGCGACGATCCCGGTCGGGCTGGCCGGACTGCTGCTGGAGCACACCTTTCGCACCGTGCTCGGTCGGCCGGCGCCGGCCGCGGTGTTCCTGATGCTCAACGGGCTGCTGCTGTTCGGCGCCGAACGCCTGCGCCGGCGGGCCGCGACGGCGGAACCGGTCGGCGCGCGGGCCGGGGACCCGGTGCCCGTGCGGGTGGGCCCGGAGGGCAAGGGCACTCTCTTCGCCTCGACGGCCGCCGGTGGTCCGGCCGCCTCGCAGGCCGCGGTCGACCTGGCCTCGGACCGCAGGCTGGCGGCCGGCAGCATGGGCGGGGCGGTGCTGATCGGCACGGCGCAGATTCTCGCCCTGCTGCCCGGAATCAGCCGCTCCGGGGCCACCATGGCCGCCGGGCTGCTGCGCGGGCTCACCCACGAGGACGCCGCCCGGTTCTCCTTCCTGCTGGCCACTCCGGTCATCCTGGCCGCGGGGGTGCTCAAGCTGCCCGACCTGTTCGGCGATCTCGGTGCCGGCATCCGCGGGCAGGTGCTGGTCGGCAGCGTCGCGGCCGGCGTGTCCGCCTACGCCGCGGTGAAGTTCCTGACCCGGTACTTCGAGACCCGCACGCTGACCCCGTTCGCCGTCTACTGCGTGCTCGCCGGGCTGGTCAGTCTGGTCTGGCTGGGCGTGGCCTGACCGGGGCCGGCGCCCGACTACGGCGCGGGCTGGGCCAGGTGGACCTTGACGTCGTCGTAGCCGACGTCGCCGGGCGACGGAGCCGGGGCGTAGACGAGGTTCAACACCCGGTGGTGAAGGTCTGCGCCGAGACGAGGGTCAGCGGGATCGGTTGCTCCCCCTCCTCGAACAGCCGCATACCGGTGCGGACGGCGATCGGATGCACCAGGAGGTGCAGCTCGTCCAGCAGTCCGGCGGCGAGCAACTGGCGCACGACGGAGACCGAACCGCTCATCGCGATGGTGCCGCCGGGCGGTTCGCGGCTCGGCGGTGTGCCGGGGTGCCCGGGTGCGGCTCGGATCGGTGCCGAAGCGCAGCGCCTGTCGCCGGGACACCCAGCGGATCCCGGATCGGCTGCGGTGCGGGGAGTTGGCGAACGAGGCCAGCAGCACGGGGCCGATCGCGTCGGCGAGCCACCAGCGGTGACGGTAGCCGGTCCACCCGTCGGAGTCATCACCGGCGTCGAGGCACACCTGGACCGAGGCGGAGTTGCACATGACGGCGCGGCTCTTCGGCCCGACCCGGTCGTGGTAGGCCGCGAGTGCGACGTAGCGCGGATGCGCGGCGACGAGCCGCGGTGTCCGGCTGGTGTCGAGGCCGGTGCCCTCGAGCCGGAGACCCTCCGCGGCGAACGCGGCCCGCAGGAGCGCCAGGTCGGTCGCCGGCGCGTCGATGCAGTCCTGCCCGGTGGCACCGACCGACGAGGCCAGTTCGACCTGCCCGCCCGGTTCGACCGTGATCCGTCCGCCGCCGGGAAGCGGGTCACCGAGGTGGGCGACGGCGGCGTGCAGGCGCGCGATCGACGGCCGGTCGAGCGGGTACGCGGGATCCCGCACCGGATACTCCAGCTCGACCCCGACGCGTCCCGGCGGGCCGATCCGGAAGGCGGCGGCACCGATATAAGCTGCGGCGGTGGCTTCCGTGAGCACGGCGATATCGTCCACGGTGGACTCCGTCAGGTGACAGGCGCACCCGGCTGCCCCGGTGGAAGGGCGTCAGGGCCGGCGGTGGAAGAGGGCACCTCCCACCAGTGAGACCGTGCAGAGGCGTTCTCCATTAGCGGTCCGGGCGGGTGCCTTGTCGAGAGGGCGCCGCCCCAACGGCGGGTGAACGGTTCCGCTCATCCGGGTGAACGGTGGGAGCGCCCGTGGCCCGTCGTCGTGCGCCGCCGGCGACGGCCGGCCGTCGGTCTCGTCGGCGGTGGACACGCCCGGTTCGACCGTGGGTCGGTATCTGCGGAGAATGTGGCCCAGAAACTGCGATGCCGGCGGTCATATTGACATCAACTGCTATACCAATCGACCATGGTCGACTATAGAATCCGGGAGAGAAAGCGCTTACGGCAGGTGAACCTGCAGCTGTGGCAGCCTTTGTCACGGCGCGCTGAACGACGGCGCAGGCCAGAAACCGACTGATCGGCACCGCAGGGCGAGCCCACGTAAACGGGCGAACCGAAAGGGTCGGAGGGTGACAGCGATCCCGTCCTTGGTCATCGGCATCGCCTCCTCGGCGGCGGAACGCAGACAGCTCGCGCAACTGCTCGGCGGGACCGAGGCGTTCCTGATCGTTTCGAGCGCCCATCAGGCGCGCAGGTTCCTCGACCTGGTCCGGAAGCCCGGCGCCGCAGCAGGGCCACCGCCCGTCGGGAACACGCCCGCCGAAGGCGCATCGGATGCGGGTCTGCCACCGCGGCCGGACCTGAGCATCGACTCCGACCGACGGGTGTTGCGCTGGCGGGACCGCGAGATCGGACTGACCCCGCTGGAGCACGACCTCCTGCTGTGCCTGGTCGGCACGCCCGGGCAGGTCTGGACCTACCGGCGGCTGCACCTCGAGGTGTGGGGCAACGAGCACCTCGGGCGTGGCTCCGACATGCACTCGCTGGTGCGGCGGGTCCGACGTAAGCTCGCCCGACTGGGCGCCACGCCGACGATCCATGCGGTCCGCGGGGTCGGCTTCCGCCTCGCTTCGGCCTGACCACCACCCATCGCCGACGCCGTGGCTGGCAACCTTCGGACGCGATCCGGCCCGCCTGGTCGGAAACCAGGCGGGCCGGATCTCTCAGCTAGCGGTCAGTTTGTCAACAGCGGACTGGGGACAGGGTGAAGTCCTCCACTCTCGGGGCGATGGTGATCGACGTCTGACGGGTCTGGGGCTGCCAGCCGTCCTTGGCGACGATGATGGTCAGCGGGTTGTGTTTGCGATCCAGCCAGTAGGCGTACCTGCCCTGGGCGTCGGTGGCGAATGTCCACGTCAGCGCCTTCGAGGTGAACTGGACGGTCGCACCAGGCAGCGGTGCGGTGGCACCCTGGCAGCTCGTCGCGGTGACCGTACCCACCAGCTTGCCCCAGCTCTTCGGAGGCTGCGCGATCATCGTCACCGCCACGGGCTGCACCGTGTACGGCGTGTTCTCCTTGATCGTGACCGAACCAGAGTAGGTACCCGGCTGGTCGACGTTCGCCGTCATCCCGACGGTGACCGTGACCTTCTCACCCGGCGCCAGCGTGGCCGCCGTCTTGTCGATCGTCATCCAGCTGACGTCCGCCGGACCCTCGGCACACTCCTCGAGCCCGGGCAGCGCCTCGCTGTCCGGAGTGGCGGTGAAGCCACCGGACGAGCCGCCGACCTTGTAGAAGCCGCACGCCGCGCCACCGCGGTACCGCGCGGTGTTGGCGTTCGGCAGGTTGGACCACGAGTTGGTGCCCGGGTCGTAGGCGAAGCCGGCGTTGGTGACGGCTCCGCCCTGGACACCGCCGACGACCAGGAGCTTGCCGTTCGCGACCGCGAACGAGCTGGCCCAACTGTCGGCCGGCGCATCGGCGATGGCGGTCCAGGTGTTGGCACCCGGGTCGAAGGCGTAGCCCGCCTTGTGCGCGGCGGACCCGTCGTTACCACCGACGCAGTAGACGATGCCGTCGATCCCGCCGCAGGAGGCGAAGGCCACCGACTTCGGGTAGTTGGGCAACGTCTCCCAGGTGTCGCTGCCCGGGTCGTACCGGACGACGGAGTTCGACATCGGCGTGCAGGACGACGTCGTGCAACCGCCGACGGCGTAGAGCTTGCCGTCGACGACCGCCTGCCCGGCAGCGGAGCGCGGCGCCGGGTTGTTGGCCACCTTCGTCCAGGTGTTGGCCGCTGGGTCGTACGCCCAGGTGGTGCCATCGGGGCCGGCCGCCGCCCAGCCGCCGGTCGCGATGATCTTCCCATCGGCGACGCCCACCGTCATGGCGTTACGCGCACCAGGAAGATCGGCGATCGCCGTCCAGCTCTGCGCGATCGGGTCGTAGGCGTAGTTCTTCGCCGAGGACGCCGATCCGTTGCCGCCGGCGATCGAATACACCTTGCCGTCGAGGTTCACCACCCGGTTGTCCATCACGTTGGCCGGGTAGTCCGCGATGTCCGTCCAGGGCGCGGCCTGCGGGCCGGCCGCGGCGGTGCTCGCCGTGTCCGCCTTGCCGGTCGCCAGGGCGGCGAACGAGGTCGGGACGCTGAGCCGCTGCACGGGTGCGCCGCTGGAGGCGAGCACCTCCTGCTTGCCCATCCGGGACCCGTCGGCCCGGAGGAGCTCGAAGCCGCCGTCCCGCTCACCGAACTGGACGTCGACCGGCGCGCCGCCGGTGTTGGTCACGGTGAACGTCTTGTTCACCTTGCCGGTAGGCATCTGGACCGTCGCGCTCACCTCGGTCGGCTGGATCGTCAGCCGGCCGGCGGCGAGTTGGAAGGTCGCGGCCGTCGCCCCGTTCTTCTGGACGTCGAGGTCCTTGCTCTGGCTGACGTAGTTGCCGGCCGCCGCGGTGAACTTGTGCGACCCGGTCAGCGACGAGAACATCCAGAAGAAGCCGTCCGGCAGGTCGGTGTCGTCCGGAGTCGCGGCGCTGGTGGCCTTCTCGGCCGGCCGGTCGTCGCTGGTGACGGTCGCGCCGTTGATATAGCCGTCGTCGTTCTTGTCACGCACGTGGCCCAGCACCAGGCCACCGTCGATCGGCTGGCAGCTGACCTGGCTGCCGATCAGCACGTTGTCGACCTGCCACCACCATTCCCACTGCGCGTCGTAGTAGTGGAACCGGACCCGGGCCTCCGCCTTGCCCGCAGCCTGCGGGATCGGGACCTCGGTGACCCGCGGTCCGCGGAAGTCCGCCGCCTGCCGGAGCACATTGGTCCAGGTGGTGCCGCCGTCGAGGCTGAGGTCGACATCCGCGCGGTCGGAGCCCAGCCAGTTGTAGTCCTGGTTGAACCGGATGACCGGGGCCGCGACGTCGGTCAGGTCGACGACCGGGCTGACCAGGGAAGTGTCCTGGCGCCCGCTGCTGCCGTAGTGGTCGCTGTCGATGACGGCGAACCGGCCCGTGCCGCCGGTCAGGTTGCCGCGGTTACCGGTGTCGGTGAACTCCCACACCTGACCGGTGCCCAGGTGGTCCACCACGGACCAGCCGGCCGGCACGGTGCCGCTGTCGAAGGTCTCGTACACGCCGTCCGAGCCGTACCGGTATCCGGGCGCCGTCGTGCAGCTGTTGGCGACCACCGGCACGGCAACGTCCTGGGTGACGTTGCTCGAGCCGACCACGACCTCCTTGGTCACCGTCTCGTAGCCCGGGTACTGCGGCTGGACCTTCACGCTGTACGTCGCCCCGGTCGGGAGCTTGAAGCTGTACTGACCGTTGGCGGGCGTGGTGTAGTCGGACACACCCGACGGGCCCTCGACGCTCACCTTCGCGTAGAGCGGCCAGCCGTGTCCGGAGCCGTCGGTGACCGACCCGCTGACGGTGACGCTCGGCACCGCCGTCAGCGCCACGTTGGTCGTCGTGGTCGTGTCCTTGGTGACGGTTGCCGGCACCGTCTTGCTCTCGTAGCCGAACGCCGACACGGCGACCTGGTAGGCGCCGGCCGGAAGCAGCGACGAGTACTTGCCGTCGCTCCCGGTGGTCAGCTGGCGGGTCGCCGCGCCGGTCAGGGCCACCGTGGCACCGCCGATCGGGGCGCCGGTGGTCGCGTCCGTGATCGTGCCGGCCAGGGTGCCGGTGTCGCCGATCGGGGCGGCGTTGAGCAGCGCGAGCGCGTCCAGCCGGCCCTCACCGTAGACGTTGTTGTCGTCCGCGGTGCCACCGCACTGGAGGTCTTCCTTGTCGACCGCCGTGTTGTCCAGCAGCGCACGGGTCGCGTTGACGTCACCGACCAGCGCCGGCGCCGCCGACCACAGCAGCGCGACCGCGCCCGCGAGGTGTGGGGAGGCCATGGACGTGCCGTTGAAGCTGGCATAGCTGCTGCCCGGAACGCTCGACCGGACGTTCACGCCAGGTGCGGAGAGGTTGGGCTTGATCTGGCCGTCCTGCCCGGCACCGCGGGAGGAGAAGCTGGCGATGTTGTTGTTGATGTCGTACGCGCCGACCGAGTAGTTGCTGGTCCGGCTGCCCGGGGAGCCGCTGGTCTGGCATCCCGGCCCGTTGTTGCCGTTGGACCAGGAACCGAAGATGCCCGAGGCCGTCCACGCGTTGGTCACGTCCTCCATGAACGGATCGTTGGAGGGCAGCGTGGTTCCCCACGAGTTGTTGATGATGTTCGGCCGCTTGCTCGCGTCCGGGTTCTGACCGTTGAGGTCCGTGGGCTGGAGCATCCACTGGCCGGAGGCGATCAGCGCGGCGTCGCTGGGGCAGCAGCCGTTCGCCGCGATCCACTTGACGTCGGGGGCGACGCCGATCTGGTTCGCGCCGTCGGAGCCGGCCATGGTGCCCATCGTGTGCGTGCCGTGGCCGTTGTTGTCACAGGGCGCGGCGGCGCAGGTGCCGGCGGCGTTGAACCAGTTGTAGTTGTGGTCGAACGTGCCGTCGCCGTTGTTGCCGCGGTAGGAGCGGACGAGGGCCGGGTGGTCGAACTGGACGCCGGTGTCGATGTTCGCCACCGTGATGCCCGCACCCTTGACGCCGTACTGCGACCAGACGTCGTCGGCGTTGATGTTCGCGATGCCCCACTCGAGGGCGTTCACGGTCTTCTCGTTGTCGCCCTGGGTGACCTCGGGCACCTTGTACTCCATCGGGGCGTACAGACCCTCGACCTCGGCGTGGGCGGCGAAGTTCTGCGCCATGGTCAGCGAGCCGCTGTCGACCTTGATGGCGTTGGTCGCCCAGAAGGTCTGGTACTTCGCGCCCGAGCCGTCGAGCTCAGCCCGGATCTTGGCCTGGCTCTCCGCGGCGGTCTTCTTCAAGGCGTCCGCGACCGCGGTGCCCCGCTTGGCCCAGTCCTTGATCGCACCGGCCTGGCTCAGGTCCGCCCGGTCCTTGAAGTGGATCCAGAAGTCGCCCTCGCTCTTGGCCTGGAGTTGCCTCGTGAGCTCGGGACGGATCTTGTCCGACGTCGAGGCGCCCGTCTCGCTCTGTGCGGCCTGTGCGCCGGTACCGATGGTGGCCAAGCTTGCCGCGGCGAGGACGATCGCCGTGCCGGCGCTGGCCAAGCGACTGGCCAGGCGCCTCCCGGGTGGATGTCTTAGCATCGGTGCTGCCTCCTTCAGAACGACCCGCGAATGTTCGAGCCATGGCGAAGGGTGCAGGAGACCCATCTCCCGTCTGGATCCACACCGGAACGAACGAACCCCCCAGGCCCCCCAGGCGCCGTGCGGGTCACGCCGGCTGCCTGAAGGGACAATATGATCGATACGAATGAATGATCAAGCACACAACGTGAGCAACTTGTCACCAACAGCTGCCCTGTCGGACGGCAGCTTTGACAATTACTGTCAGGGTGATGCCCAAGTCGGGCGCTTTTTGGCCATGTTCGGCCAGGTGGGTGCGGTGACGGACGACGACACGAGCACGGGCGGTTCCGACCCGGCCGAGAACCTGTTTCCGATGTTGATCGCGGTGACACCGTCACCGGCCGAACGGATCCGGATCGCCGAGCTCCTCGACGGCGTCGCGCCGCTGCTCGTGGTCGCCGACCTCGACGAGCTACGCAACCTGATCGCGCCTACGCAGCCACCCGAGGATGTCTCTCCCCCGCAGACGCCCGACCCCGCACCGCCGTCATCGGACGACACGCTGCTGATCGACTCGGCCCGGCACACCGCCCGCTGCGGGGATCGCGAGGTCGCCCTCACTCGGCTCGAACACGACCTGCTGGTCTGCCTGACCACCGAGCCGGTACGGGTCTGGAGCTACGCCGAGCTGCACCGGTCGGTGTGGCGGGACGACGGGCTGCACCGGAAGGCGGACGTGCAGTCCCTGGTGAAGCGCCTACGGCGCAAGCTCGACGAACTCGGTACCGGAGTCACGGTCGTCGCGGTGCGCGGCGTCGGGTTTCGGCTGACCGACCACCAGCAGCCCCGGGCCCACGGTGCCGGACGCCTGCCGGACACGGGCGACGCCCGGCGCAACGCCCCGGTCAGGCCCGTCACGCCGAAGGCCCGCCGGCCGGAGCGACGTCGGCAGGACGACGGGGACGGCCCGGGCGGTGACGATGGTCCAGGTGTCGCCCCCTTCGCCCAGCGGCCTCGGCGGTGACCCCGTCCGACGTCCCGCCGCCCGCGGTGGGACGTCGGCGGTCACCCACCTCACCGCCGACGCGCGTGCGCCGCTTCGACCGGGTCGCCGGCCGCCGCCCGCGCGGTACGCCGGGCCCGGCGTGAGCGGAGCAGTTGGATGCCGATCGGCAGCACAGAGACCAGCACGATGCCGATGAGGATGTACTCGATGTTGGCCTTGACGAACGCGATCTGGCCGAGGAAGTAGCCGAGGACGGTTACTCCGACGCCCCACAGGGTTCCGCCGACGAGATTGAAGATCAGGAAGGTGCGGTACTGCATGCGGGAGACGCCGGCGATGATCGGAGTGAAGGTCCGCACGATCGGTACGAATCGGGCAAGCATGATGGAGCGGGCGCCGTAGCGGGCGAAGAAGTCGTTGGCCCGGTGCACGTTCTCCTGCTTGAACAGACGGGAGTTCGGCCGGCGGAACAGGCTCGGCCCGACCCGCTTGCCGAACAGGTAACCAACCTGGTCGCCGCCGACGGCGGCCACCACCACCAACAGGCAGAGCAGCCAGAGCGGCTGGTGCAGGTACTGGTCGGCGGAGACGAGCAGTCCGGCGGTGAACAGCAGCGAGTCACCGGGGAGGAAGAAGCCGATCAGCAGCCCGGACTCGGCGAAGACGATGGCGAGGATGCCGATCAGCCCGAAGGTGGAGATCAGCCGTTGCGGGTCGAGGAAACCGGGACCCGCGGCGAGCAGTGCCTGGGGCGTTGACACGAGCGACCTCCTTGACGGCGGACAGGTGCGGGTCTAACGGCTGGGGGCGGTGTGCGGCCGGCGACGGTTCGCCCATCGTTCGTAGGCCCACCCGCCTACGCCGACGGCGCCGACGGCAGCGCCCGCGATGACCGCGCCCGCGAGGATGTCCGCGGGATAGTGCACGCCGGTCCAGACGCGGGCGAATCCGAGGAGCACGGCCAGTACGGCCAGCCCTACCCCCCACCGTCGGGAGAGAAACGCGCCGACGGCGAAAGCCACCGCGAACGCCGCGGTGGCGTGGTCACTGGGCAGCGACGGTCCCGCCGCGTGCGGGATCAACTGGTGGACCGGATGGGTCTGGAACGGCCGTACCTCCGTGCTGATCGCGGCGGCGCCCTGACCGACGGCGAAGGCCAGCGCGAGGACCGCTGCCACGCGTATGACGGCGAGCCGTTCCCGCCGCAGGCCGCGCAGCACGGGCACGGCCGCCAGGACGCCGAGCACGTAGATCAGCCAGACCGCGAGCCATTCGAAGATGTCGTCGACCGGGTCACTGACGCCGGCGGCGGCGTTGATCAGTTGAAAGAGGTGGTAGTTCATCTGCCCCTGCTGCCTCCCGATCGACCCGGCTCCCCCACTCGGCCGGCTGCCCGCAGCCTGCCGGCCGCCGCCTGAGAGGAGCCTGAAGAACGAGGAGGGTCCGGTCAGTGCGTGCCGTGCCGCAGGGGCAGGCGGATCCGGACCGTCATGGTCGGACCGGGCAGCACACTCACGGTGCCGCCGTGCGCCGCGACGATCTCCTTGGTGATCGCGAGGCCCAGACCGCTGCCGCCGTCGGACCGGGCCCGACTGTCGTCGAGTCGGACGAATCGGTCGAAAATGCGTTCCCGTTCCGGGTCGGGGACGCCGGGGCCGTCGTCGGTGACGTCGAGCAGCCCCCAGCCGTCGCTGACGGCCACCCGGAGGACGATCTCGGAGCGGGCGTGCCGCGCGGCGTTGTCGGTCAGGTTGCGCAGCGCGCGACCCAGGTCGTGGGCGTCACCACCGACGCGTACGGGGGCGAGGTGAGCGCGGACGGTCAGGTCCGGCCGGCGGGTGGCGACGCCGTACCGCTCGGTGTAGGCGAGGTCGTCCAGGTCGACGTCGTCGCGGCGCGGCGCGTGGGCGTGCTCGTCGATCCGGGCGAGCAGGAGCAGGTCGGAGACGAGGCGACCGAGGCGTTGGGTCTCGCTGCGCAGCAGCCCGACCAGCTCGGCGTGCGCCGCGGGCGCCTCGGTCAGCGCCAGGCGGTCGAGACCGGCCTGCAGGGTGGCCAGCGGACTGCGCAGCTCGTGGCTGGCGTCGGCGACGAACTGTCGCTGGCTCGCGGCCGCCGTCTCCAGCCGGTCGAGCATGCTGTTCATCGTCTCGGCGAGCGCGGCGACCTCGTCGTGCACGGGTGGCACCGGGACCCGGGCGTGCAGGTCACGGGCGGTGATCCCGGCGACCCGGCGGCGGATCGCCTCCACCGGGCGCAGCGCGCGTCCGACGAACAGGAAGACCGCCGCGCCGACCACCAGCAGCATCGCCGGCAGCCCTGCGGCGAGGATCGCGGCGACCGCCTCGGTGCTCTCGTTGACCGGCCGCAGCGACTGCGCCACCAGGACCGTACGGGTTCCGGCTGTGGTGGCGATCCCTTCCGCCACCACCCGGTAGGGGTCCTCGTCGGCGAACGGCAGCAGCCGCTGCTCGTGCAGCACCTGTCCGGGCCGCGGCCGCAGCGGAGACAGCGGCGCCACGCCGGCGAGCGCCGCCGAGGCGCTCACCACCCGCCCGGACGGATCGAGGACCTGCACCAGGGTCTGTTCGCCGGGGCTGGGTTTCAGGGTCTGGGCGAGGGCGTCCTGGTTTGCGCTGGCCACGGCGGCCGCCACCTCGTCGGCGCGTTGCCTCGCGGCGGCGTCGACGTTGCCCGCAAGGTCCGCGCGTGCGGTGTAGACGAAGGCCGCCGCGCCGACGGCGAAGGCGAACGCCACCACGAGCGCCGCGGCCAGCGCCGAACGCAGCCGCACCCCGAGCCGCCGGCGTAGCCACCGCACCGGCCCTCCGTCTGGTCCACGTCTGCCCGCCATGACCGCAGCGTGGCAGCTCGTATCTGAGAAGGCCCTGAGGGGGTCAGCCGCCGTCGGCGGCCAGCCGGTAGCCCATGCCGCGTTCGGTCTGGATGGCCGAGCGCCCGAACGGTTGGTCGATCTTACGGCGCAGGTAGCTGATGTACACCTCGACGATGTTGGGGTCCCCGTCGAAGTGGGCGTCCCACACGTTCTCCAGGATCTGGGTCTTGGACACCACGTCACCGCGGTGGCGTATCAGGAACTCCAGCATCGCGAACTCGCGGGCGGTCACCCGGACCGGCTGCCCGTCGCGGGTGACCAGCCGTCTGGCCGGATCCACGGTCAGGTCGCCGGCGGTCATGACCACCGGGCGGGCCGGGGCGCCCCGGCGCACCAGGGCGCGCAGCCGGGCCACCAGCACCACGAACGAGAACGGCTTGGTCAGGTAGTCGTCGGCACCGAGGTCGAGCGCGTCGGCCTGGTCGTGCTCGCCCTCCTTCGCCGTCAACATCAGCACCGGGGTCCACACCCCCCGCGACCGCAGTTGCCGGCACACCTCGTAGCCGCTGAGGCCGGGCAGCATGATGTCGAGCACGACCACGTCATACGGGTTCTCGGTGGCCGCCCACAGCCCGTCCGGCCCGGTGTGCTGGACGTCGACCGCGAAGCCCTCCTCGGCCAGACCGTTGCGGATCACCTCGGCGAGGGCTGACTCGTCCTCGACCACCAGCACGCGCACCAGGTCACTCCTCTCCCCCGGCCCGCAGGTCCGGGTTGACGTCCGCCTTCGATCGTCGCTCGCCTCAGGGACGTCAACCCGGCTGCGGGACCGGTAGCGACTTACCGCTGCAGCGCAGCGGCCCGGTGGTACGGCGCCTCGACGGGAGGCGGCGCGTCCCGCTTCGTCACACTCAGGTAGCCGACCAGGACCAGGATCGTCGCCAGGAACAGCCCGCTGGTGATCACCGGGCCGAGGCCCAGCCCGCCGTCGTCCCGGCTCTGCGTCAGGTAGTCGCCGAGCGAGGCGCCGAGCGGGCGGGTCAGGATGTAGGCGATCCAGAACGCGACGATCGGGTTCAGCCACGACCAAGCGTACGCGGAGGCCACGACGGCGATCATCGCGGCGAAGATCAGGCCCGAGAGCAGGTACCCCAGATCAAGCCGCTCGGACAGCAGGTCTCCGGCCGCGGTGCCCAGCGCGAAGGTGAACAGGATCGCCGTCCAGTAGAACGCCTCCCGCCGGGTCGTCACGATCGAGTGGATCGACAGGGTGCCCTCGCTGCGGTACCAGACGGCGAAGGTGGCCGCGAGGAGCACCGCGAACACCGCCGTGCTGACCCCGAGCGGCACGCCGAGGTTGTCGGAGAGGTTGTCCGTGATCAACGTGCCGACGATGCTCACCAGGACCACCGCCAGCCAGTAGATCCACGCCACGTACCGGTCGGCCCGGAACTGCCGCACGAGTACGGCGACCAGCGCGACGGCCATGACGAGGGTGGTGCCGGTCAGCCCGAGGTGAACACTGACGTTGAGGAAGTCCGCCGCCGTCTCCCCGACGGTCGTCGACAGGACCTTGATGACCCAGAAGAAGACCGTGACCTCGGGGACCTTGTTGAGCATCTGCCGCATCCGCGGCGCCGAGTCGTACTGTCTGTCCAGCTGCATGCGCGGCACCCTCGCACCCCGTTCCTGAGGACAGGCTGAAACGACCAGTCCCTCGGGCGGTCAACTCCGCTCGACGATCCCCACGCCGCCCGAGCCACCCGGCGGCCGCTTGGGGAACACCGTGTCGGCCAGGGGCCAGAACACCAGCCACGCCCCCATGGCCAGGCTGAGTCGAGCGAGCCAGGCCCAGAGTTCCTGGCTGCGGTCGGCGTCGCCGACCAGGGCGATCCCGGCGAGCAGCACGGCACAGGCGATCGCCCAGCCGAGCATGCCCTTGCCCCACTCCCGCCACTCGTGCCGGGCTCGGGCCATCCCGTAGCGCGGGGCTCGGCGGGGCGGCGGACCACCGGCGAACCGGTACGCGAACCGCTCGTCGGTCCAGCGCACCAGGCCGTGGCCAAAGGCCACGGAGAAGCCGAGGTACGCGGCGGCGAGGCCGTGGGCGAACGTGGCGGTGCCGCCGGCCCGCAGGTCGATCATCGTGGCGACCAGCAGTACGAGGTCGACCACGGGCACCGCGAGCAGCAGGGCGGCGCCCAGCCGGGGGCGGCGCAGCGGGTAGCGCGCGATCAGCCCGGCGGCCAGCAGCACCCAGAAGGCCACCTCGCAGGCGACGATCAGTCCGACGAGCATCAGCACCTCCGTTTTTAGTACGCTGTGCGATAACCGTAGCAAGCGTCGCCCACGTCCATCCGGAGGGGTCCGTGCCGAAGATCGTCGACCACGACGCTCGTCGCGCTGAACTGGCCGAGGCCACGTGGCGGGTCGTCTACCGCGACGGCGTAGCAGCGGCCACCGTCCGCAGCATCGCCGCCGAGGCCGGCTGGTCCCCCGGCGCCCTGCGGCACTACTTCTCCACGCAGACCGACCTGCTGGTCTTCGCCATGGAACACGTGATGGCGAAGGCGACCGAGCGGTTCACCGCCGAGGACCGGACCGGGCCTACCCGCGAAGTGGTGCAACGGATGCTGGAGGAGCTCCTGCCGCTGGACCGGCAACGCGCCCGGGAGGCGGAGGTGTGGCTGCTGCTCGCCGCCCGCACCCAGGTCGACCCCGCGGCCCGAGACCGCATGAAGGAAGCCGACGACGGCATCCGGAAAGCGGCCGGACTCGCCGTCGCCGCGCTCGCCGCCGACGGATTGATGGCGGCCGACCGTGACCCCGACCGGGAAACCGCGCGACTGCACGCCCTGCTGGACGGGCTCGCCCTGCACGCGCTGCTGCACCCCGATCTGATGCCGCCCGACCGCGCCAGCGCCGTCCTCACCGACCACCTCGACGGCCTCCGCCACCCGCACCAGCCCTAGCCGGGCGTGCCGTCGGCCCGGGCGGATGCCGGCCGACGGGCAGGCGGCGCGCCCCGGGTGGACGTTCCGTCGGGCGGCGCGCGGTCCGGGTGGCACCGAGCAGGCGTCAGCCGACCGCGCGGGCGGGGCCATCCTCCTCCGGCGCGGCCCTGCGGCCGGGCGCGTCGGCGGCGAGGTCGTGCAGCACCGCTCCCCCGTCGGTGAGCAGCGCCGACTCCGCGTCGTCGACGAAGGCGAGGTCGGCTTCGACGTGCCGGCTGGCGGCCGAGAGCAGCAGCCGGACCACCGGGTCGTCGGCCCGGCGGCGCAGCCCGTCGAGGTTGCGCAGCTCTCGCATCAGGTGGGCGCGCTGGTTGCCGAGCACGGTCCGGACGGTCGCCGCTTCGCCGGACCGGGCCGCGGCGGTGACCTTGAGGAAGAAGTCGTCCCGAAAGCCACCGCTGCGCGGGCTGGGCTCGGCGAGCCAGCGGTCCAGCTCGGTCCGGCCGGCCGGGGTGATCTCGTAGACCACCCGGTCAGGCTTGACCGGCTGGGCCTGCCGCTCGGCGACCACCAGGCCGTCCCGGGAGAGCCGGTCGAGGATCTGGTAGAGGTGCCCGATGTTGAGCGGGCCCCACTGTGGGCCGACTGCCGCCTCAAAGGCGCCCTTGAGCTCGTAGCCGTAGCTGGGGCCGCGGGCGAGCAGGGCCAGGACCGCGTGCTGGATCGCCACCGTCTCCTCCAATCCGGTTCCGGACAGCTCGGCCGGAGGGGCCTTGCATTGTCACAATGTATCGCGCACAGTGTGGGTCAGCACACGGGGAGGCGCGACATGTTCCACTTCATCTGGGGGCAACTTCGTGGCCGTGCGGGACGGTCGGTGGCGCTGCTGATCGGCGTACTGGTGGCGACCACCGGCTTCGTCGTCCTGACCGGCGCCACCACCACCTCGCGGCTGGCCGTCACCGGCACCGTCGAGCGGAACACCCGCGCCGCGTACGACATCCTGGTCCGTCCGAAGGGGACCCGCACGCCCGTGGAGGCGCAGCGGCGGCTGGTCCGGCCCAACTACCTCTCCGGGCTCTACGGGGGCATCACCACTGCCCAGTACGAGCAGGTCAAGGCCGTCGAGGGGGTGGACGTGGCGGCCCCGATCGCGATGCTCGGCTACTCGACCACGCCGATCGAGATGCCGATCGACCTGACCGACGTGGTCGACCGGTCGCTGGACCGCCAGGTCATCCGGATCGACCGCACCTTCCTCGCCGAGCGCGGGCTCACCCACGCCCCCGCCGCACCGACCTACGTGTACGTGACGAAGCACCGGCTGCACTATGCGGTCATCGGCGACCAGTACCGCCCCGACGCGGTGCGGTACACCGACGGGCGGACGTACGACACCCAGGACTGCGGTCTGCTGCCCCGGGAGGTGCTCGACGGTGGGCGCACCGAGCCGGTCTGTGATCTCCAGGTCGAACAGAGCAACTCGCTGACCACCCTCACCGAACGGCAGACGTGGCGGGTCGACACGTTCCGACTGCTGCCGGACGGGCGCTTCGAGCAGTCGACAGCGGGCAGCGGACCGGACGCGCCCTCGTCGAAGTCCGCCGCCCGTCTGACGATCTCACTGCGGCTCACGGTGCCGTTCCTGCTCGCCGCGGTCGACCCGGACGCCGAGCAGCGCCTGGTCGGACTCACCGACGCCGTGGTGTCGGGGCGTCCGCTCGCCGCCATCGACACCACCACCGTGACCAGAGCGGGGGGCGGGCTGACCATCCGCCGCATGCCGGTGCTCGCCACCAGCCGGCCCTTCGTCGACGGCGCCATCCGCACCACGTACACCCGGTTGCGGCCCGACCGCAGCCTCGCCGGGCTTCCGCCGCAAGACCTGGCGGCGGCGCTGCGCGGGGCACCGGCCGTGGCGGCCGGCGGCACCGAGCAGGACGCATTGAGCGCGTACCGAGCTCAGCTCGCCGGTGGACTGAGCTTCGACGGCTGCTGCTGGGGCCAACTGCAGGTCGTCGTGCAGGCCGGCCGGGCCACGTACGACCAACAGGCCGACGGCAGGCTGCGGGTGCGCACGGCGTCCCCGGATCCGGACGTCTACAAGGGCGAAGGGACGACCCTCACCTCGCTACCCCGACCCTGGCTCACGGAGGACACCAGCTTCCGACCACTGACCTCCCTGCGGCTCGGCCCCGGCGACCAGGACGCGCGACAGTGGCGCGCGGTCGGCCTCTTCGACCCGGAGAAGCTGACCGGCTTCAGCGACCTGGGCAAGGTGCCGCTGGAGACGTACGAGCCGCCGGTGGCGCAGGGTGCCGACGACCGGAGCCGGGCCGCGCTGGGCGGGCAACCGCTGGAGCCGAGCGGCAACCCGGCCGGCTATCTCTCCGCCCCGCCGCTGCTGCTGACCACCCTGGCCAGCATGCCCGGTCTGCTGGGGCACGGCACCAGCCCGCAGCGCACCGCCCCGATCAGCGCGATCCGCGTCCGGGTCACCGACGTGCACGGGTACAGCGAGCGGTCGGCCGAGCGGGTCCGGCTGATCGCCGAGCGGATCGCCCAGGCCACGGGCCTGGACGTCGACATCACCCTCGGCTCCTCGCCCGCCCCGCAGACCGTGGACCTGCCGGCCGGCGCGTTCGGCCGCCCCGAGCTGCGGCTGACCGAGAACTGGTCGGCCCTCGGCGTCGCTTCCACCATCACCAAGGCCGTCGACCGCAAGAGCGCGGCGCTCTTCGTCCTGGTCCTGGTCGTCTGCGTGCTGTTCCTCGGCAACGCAGTCTCCGCCGCCGTCCGGGACCGCCGCCCCGAGCTGGCGGTGCTCGCCTGCCTCGGTTGGCCGGCCCGGCGGATCGGAGCGCTGATCCTCGGCGAGGTCGCCGCGCTGGGCCTGGCCGCGGGAGGGCTCTCCGTCGGCCTCGTCTTCCCGCTCGGCGCCGCGCTGGACATCGGTGTCGACTGGCGGCACGCCCTGCTCGCCGTACCGGTGGCCCTGCTGCTGGCGCTGGTCGCGGGCCTGGCACCGGCGCTGCGGGCCGCGCGCGCCCACCCGGCCGCCGCGCTGAGCCCGCCGGTGGCCGCCGCCCGCTGGGTACGCCGACCGCGCACCCTGCCCGGCCTGGCCCTGGTGAACCTGGTTCGCACCCCCGGCCGCACCCTGCTCGGCGCGGGCGCGCTGGCCATCGGGGTGGCCGCGCTGACCCTGGTCGCCGCCGCCGCGTACGCCTTCCGCGGCGCCATCGTGGGCAGTCTGCTCGGCGACACCGTGTCGCTCAGCGTGCGTCGTGCGGACGTCCTCGCCGCGGTCGCCACGGTGCTGCTCGGGGCGGCCGCGGTCGCCGACGTGCTCTACCTGAACATCCGGGACCGCGCCGCCGAACTGGCGACGCTTCGGGCGACCGGGTGGACCGACGCGGCGCTCGGCCGCCTGGTCGGCTACGAGGGCTTCTCCCTCGGGGTGCTCGGCGCCGGCGCCGGTGCGGGTCTCGGGCTCGGCGGGGCGGCCTGGCTGGTCGGCGAACTGCCGGCCGCGCTGGGGCTGGTGGCAGCCACCGTGGCGCTGGCCGGGGTGCTGGTCACCTGCCTGTCGGCGCTCGTCCCGGCCGCGTTGCTGCGCCGCCTCCCCACCGCACGACTACTGGCAGAGGAGTGACCATGGACGCGACCACGGGCAGCAGGGTCCGCACCGCCGGACTCGTCCGGCAGTTCGGCACTGGCGCCGAGCGGCTCACCGCCATCGACGACGTGTCCCTGGACGTGGCGGCCGGATCGGTGGTGGCGCTGACCGGGCCGAGCGGCTCCGGCAAGTCCACGCTGCTGCACATGATCGGCGCGATCGAGCAGGCCGACCGCGGCACCGTGACGGTGGACGACGTGGAGGTCTCCGCGCTGCGGCGGGCGGCCCTGGCCCGCTACCGCCAGCGGATCGGCTTCGTCTTCCAGCGCTACCACCTGCTGCCCGCGCTGACCGTGCTGGACAACGTGATCGCGCCGGTGCTGCCCCGCCGGGGCCGCGCCGACCACGCGGCACGGGCCCGGGAGCTGCTGGCGGCGGTCGGGCTGGCCGGTCGGGAACGGGCCCTCCCGGCCCAGCTCTCCGGCGGCCAGCAGCAGCGGGTGGCGATCGCTCGGGCCCTGATGGGCGCGCCGCGACTGCTGCTGGCCGACGAGCCGACCGGCAACCTGGACTCGACCACGGGCGCCCAGATCCTCGACCTGCTCCTCGACCTGCGTGACCAGCACGGCATGACGATCCTGCTCGCCACGCACGAGCGGGCCATCGCCGCCCGCTGCGACCGACTGGTCCGGCTCGGCGACGGACAGATCGTCGAGGACGTGGACCTCACCGGGGGCGAGGACCCGGCCGACACGTACGACCGCGCCACCCGGCTGCGGCTGTAGACCGGGGCCGGCCGGGAACCGGACCGGGTGGGCGGCGTGGTCCCCGCCGCCCGTGCCGCCCGCGACGTTCCGTCGACGGGCGCGGACACCGGCGGACGTCAGCCGCCGGCTCGCGGAAGCCGGGCTCGGGCAACCGGTCGGACGATGGCGAGGAACAGGGCCAGGGCGGCGGCCTGGATGCCGGCCACGGTGACGATCACGGCAGTGATCGAGTAGCCGTAGAGGGCGCCGGTGAGCAGCCCGCCGACCAGGGTCGCCCCGCCCAACCCGGCGGCGAAGATTCCGTACGCGGTGCCCCGACGGGCGGCGGGGACGATGTCGGCGATGGTGGCACGCATGGTGGATTCCTGGAGGCCGAGCACGGCGCCCCAGACCAGGACACCGGCGACCGCGGTCGCCGAGGTGGTGGTGAAGGCAGCCAACGGGATCAGGGCGGTCAGCACGGGTACGACGACCAGCACCCGGACGCCGACCCGGTCATACAGCCACCCGGAGGCCAGCGCGGCGAGCGCGGCGATGCCCATCGCGGCGGCGTACACGACCGGCACCACCGGCACCGGTACGACATGGCGGGTGGCGAGGTGGAAGCTGAGTACCCCGAAGGTGGCGTAACCTGCCGTGGTCAGCACGGTGAACGCCAGATAGGTCCAGAAGACGCGGGGTAGCTGCCGGCCCGGTGGGGCGGGCGGGGCGCCGGGTCGCGGCCCCGGTTCGAAGCGACGCGGGTCGGGCACGCCGGCGCGCAGCCACAGCAGCACGAGCATTCCCGCCACGGCGGGTACGGCCAAGGCGAAGAATGCGGGCCGATAGTTGTGTGCGGTGGCGGCCAGTACGGCGGCGACCAGCAACGGCCCGGCAACGGCGCCGGTCTGGTCGAGCGCCTCGTGGACGGCGAAGCCCTTGCCACGGCCCACGGCCGCGGCGGCGTGAGAGATCATGACGTCCCGCGCCGGGCCGCGGATCGCCTTGCCGGCCCGCTCCGCGACGAACAGTGCCGCGGCCAGCCACAGCGCGGTGGTCAGCCCGAGCGCGGGCACGGCGGCCATGGTCACGGCGTAGCCGACCACGACGAGGGGCCAGTAGGCCCGGGTACGGTCGGCGAGGGGTCCGGTGACCAGGCGCCCGGCCAGGGCGGTAGCTTCCCCGGCGCCGGTGACCAGCCCGACCAGGGCCGCGGACGCGCCGAAGGTGGCCAGGTACGGACCGATGACGGACCGGGCACCTTCGTACACCACGTCCGACAGCAGGCTGACGACGCCGAACACGGTCACGAACCGCCACGGCGTCCACCTGATCGTCCGCGGGCCTGTCACGAATGCAGTCTGGCCGACCTGGACGCTGGCTGGGCCTGGATCAGTCGAGCCGCTGCCGCTGGTTCGCCCCGCCCGGTCTGCCGAGATGGATCAGCAGCCCGCGCACGACTGCGACCGGGAGGCCTGAGCGACAATCGACGCCATGCGGTTCGGCATCCTGGGCGCGACCGAGGTGTACCCCGCCGACGGTCGCCGGCTCACCGTCGGCGGGCCGCGGCTGCGTTCGCTGCTGGTGCTGTTGCTGCTCGACGCCGGGCGGGTGGTGCCGCGGGAGCGTCTGACCGACGGCCTGTACGGCGCCGAACCGCCGGCCGGGGTGGCGAACGCGCTGCAGTCGCAGGTGTCCCGGCTGCGGCAGGTGCTGTCGGCCGGACCGGTCGACCCGGTCGAATTCCACCCGGCGGGCTACCGGCTCGCGGTCGACCCGGAGGACGTCGACGCGTACCGGTTCATCCGGCTGGCCGACGCCGGACGGGCCGCGCTCGGGGTTGGCGACCCGCGCCGCGCCGCCGACCTGCTGCGCGAGGCGCTCGCGCTGTGGCGCGGGGAGCCGCTGGCGGATGTGACGGATGCGCCGTTCGCCGCCGCCCAGGCGGACCGGCTGCGGGATCGCCGGCTGGCCGCGACGGAGGATCGGATCGAGGCGGAGCTCCGGTTGGGAGTCGCGCCCGGATCGTCCTCCGCCCGGGCGCTGGTGACGGAGCTGCGGGAGTTGGTGGCCGCCGACCCGTTGCGGGAGCGGCTGCACGGCCAGCTGATGCGGGCGCTGCACGCCGATGGCCGCCGGTCCGAGGCCCTCGCCGCCTTCGCGGAGCTGCGCCACCTGCTCGCCGAGGAACTGGGCACCGACCCGTCCGCCGAGCTGGTCGCGTTGCACGCGGCCCTACTGCGCGACGAGGTCGAGTCCAGCGCCGAGGCGGCCCCGTCCCGGTTGCCGCCGCTCCCCGGCCAGCTGAGCAGCTTCGTGGGCCGGGAGGAGGAACTGCGCCGCCTCGGCGGGCTACTCGACGAGGCCCGGCTGGTCACGCTGCACGGCCCGGGTGGGGTCGGGAAGACCCGGTTGGCTCTCGAGGCGGCCACACGGCACGGCGGCGAGGTCTGCCTGGTCGAGCTGGCCGCGTTGCCCGTGGGGGCGGACGTTGCCCCGGCGGTGCTGGCCGCGCTCGATCTGCGCGACGCCGCGCTGCTCGTGCCGGGCGGCGGTCCCCGCGATGTCACCGACCGGCTGGTCGCGGCGCTCGGCGACCGTCGGCTGCTGCTCCTGCTCGACAACTGCGAGCACGTGGTGACCGATGCGGCCCGGCTCACCGCCCGGCTGCTCCGCGCCGCCCCGATGGTGCGCGTCCTGGCGACCAGCCGGGAACCGCTCGGCGTGACGGGGGAGGTGCTCTGCCCGGTGGTCGGTCTGCCCGTGCCGTCCGAGTGCGCCGCACCGGAGCTGGCCCGGGAGTACGCCGCGGTGCGGCTGTTCGCGGACCGCGCCGCCGACGTGGCGCCGGGGTTCACGGTGGACGCCGGAACCGTGGCGGCGGTGCTGCGGATCTGTCGTAACCTCGACGGCTTGCCCCTGGCCATCGAGCTGGCCGCGGCGCGGTTGCGGGCGCTGCCGGTGGCGGAGGTGGCGGCCCGGCTGGACGACCGGTTCCGGCTGCTGAACCGGGGCAGCCGGGTGGCCGAGGCGCGGCACCAGACCCTGCGGGCGGTGGTGCGGTGGAGCTGGGACCTGCTGGACGAGCCCGAACGGCGGCTGGCGCGGCGGCTGAGCGTCTTCGCCGGGAGCGCCGAGCTGGCGGCCATCGAGCGGATCTGCGGGCCACTCGGCGCGGACGTGCTCGACGTGCTGACCGGCCTGGTGGAGAAGTCGCTGGTGGACGCTGCCGACGGGCGTTTCCGGATGCTGGAGACGGTACGCGCGTTCGCGGCCGAACAGCTCGCCGTGGCCGGCGAGGCCGACCGGTTGCGTCGGGCGCATGCGGCGTACTTCCTCGACCTCGCCCGCGCCGGCGACGTCGGACTGCGCGGCGCCACGCAACTGGACTGGCTGCGGCGGCTGGACGCCGACCGCGACGACCTGCTCGCCGCGCTGCGCCGGTCGGTGGCGGGCGGCGACACCGGCGTGGCGCTGCGGCTGGTCGCCGCGCTGTCGTTCTACTGGTGGCTGCGCGGCCTGCGGGGCGAGGGGGCCGCACTGGCCGGCCGGCTCGTCGACCGGCTCGGCGGGCCGCCGCCCGGGCTCGCCGAGGAGTACGCGCTGTGCCTGCTGGTCGCCGCGGTGAGCGGCGCCGGCGGTGCACACCCGCCGCAGGTCGGCGCGGCCAGCGACATCCTGTGGGAGCTGGGCCGGCCGCCTGTGTACCCGTTCCTGCTCTACCTGTCCGGAACGGCCGCCGGTCCCCCACCGCGGGAGCGGATCTCGATGCTGTACGCCGGGCAGACCCGGACCGTGCTGCTCGGCGCCGACCCGTGGAGCCAGGCGCTGGGGTCGCTCGGCACGGCGATGGTGCGGCTGCTCGACGGCCGGTACGACGATGCCCGCGCCGAGCTGACCGCCGCGTACGACGGTTTCCGGACGATCGGCGAACGGTGGGGCATGATCCTGGTGCTCAGCACCCTCGCCGAGGGGGCCTACCAGGTCGGGGACCCGGCCGCGGCCGCCGGGCCGATGGCGGAGGCGCTGCGGTTGGCGGACGAGCTCGGCTCGGCGCTCGACATGGCCGAGCTGCTGCGTACCCGGGCGGACGGGCGGCTCGGCGTCGGTGACCTGGACGGGGCGGGCGCCGACTACCGGCAGGTGGTGGAGATCGCGCATCCGGCCGGGGCGCCGGAACTCGTCGCCGCGGCCCACTTCGGGCTGGGCGAGGTCGCCCGCCGGCGCGGCGACCTCGACCGGGCTCGGCGGCTGTGCGAGCAGGCGGTGGCGGAATGCCCGGCCGGCTGGTTCGGGGCCGAGATAGTGCGGCTGGCGGCGCTGGTCGCCCTGGGGCAGATCGCCGACGCGGTCGGGGACGCGCCGGGTGCCCGGGCCCGCTACCGGGAGGTGCTGGGGGCGACCGTCGGGGTCTGGGACGTGCCGACCGTCGGCGCCGCGGTGGAGGGCCTGGTCGGGCCGGTGCTGCGGCGGGGCGAGGCCGAGCGGGCCGCGCTGCTGCTCGGGGCGGCTTCGGCGCTGCTACGCGGCACCGGTGCCGGCCCGGCGGCGCAGGCCGCGCCGGTGGCGGCGGCCGCCCGGGCCGAGATCGGGGACGCGAGGTTCGAGCGGGCCTTCGCCCGGGGCGCCGGACTGGGCCGGGATCAGGCGCTCGCGCTGCTGGACGGCCGCTGACGGTGACGCGGCCGGCCGTCAGCGGACGGTGCGTGGCCGGTCAGCGCGCCCGGCGAGGCTGCCGGCATGACCTACGAAACGTCGGCCGTCGTGGCCGAGGGACTACGCAAGTCGTACGGGCGGACAGTGGCCCTCGACGGATTCGACCTGACCGTGCCCGCCGGCACGATCTGCGGACTGCTCGGCCCGAACGGGGCGGGCAAGACCACCGCGGTGCGGATTTTGGCCACCCTGCTGCGCTTCGACGCCGGTCACGCGCGGGTGGCCGGACACGACGTGGCCCGGCACCCCGAACGGGTCCGCGCGCTGATCGGGCTCACCGGGCAGTACGCCGCGGTCGACGAGATCCTCAGCGGACGGCAGAACCTGGTCCTGGTCGGTCGGCTGCGGCACCTACCGGCGCGGGTGGCCCGGCGGCGGGCCGACGAGCTGCTCGACCAGTTCGGGCTCGCCGACGTGGCGGACCGCTCCGCCGGGGCGTACTCCGGCGGGATGCGCCGCCGGCTCGACCTCGCCGCCAGCCTGATCACCACGCCGCGGGTGCTGTTCCTGGACGAGCCGACCACCGGGCTGGACCCGCGCAGCCGCAACGGCCTCTGGGAAGCGGTCCGGTCGCTCGTCGCCGACGGCACCACGGTGCTGCTCACCACGCAGTACTTGGAGGAGGCGGACCAGCTGGCCGACCAGATCGCGGTGGTCGACGCCGGCCGGGTGGTGGCCGAGGGCACGTCGGCCGAGCTGAAGGCCCGGATCGGTGCGGACCGGATCGTACTGGTGGTCCGGCACGCCGCGCAGTTGCCGGCCGCCGCCGGCATCGTCGAGCGGATCACCGGCGGGCCGGTGACGGTCGATGTGGAGATCCGCCAACTCAGCGCGCCCGTCGTGGACCGGATCGGTGCCCTCGCCGAGGTGATGCGGGCGCTGCAGGACGACGGTGTAGCGGTCGAGGACGTCGTCCTGCGCCGGCCCACGCTGGACGAGGCGTTCCTGCGGCTCACCGGACACCGGTCGGCCGGTACCCGCGAGGAGGTGGCGGCATGAGCACGACAGTCGAGTCCCGGCGCGGTGCGGCAGAACCCACCGAGGTGCAGTCGCCCGCCGGTCCGGTGGCCCGGCTCGGCTGGGCGCTGGCCGACGGTTGGGTGATGGCCGGACGGAACATGCGGCACGTGGTCCGCTCGCCCCACGAGATCATCCTCTACTTCAGCCTGCCGATCATGTTCGTGCTCGTCTTCGGCTACGTGTTCGGCAGCGGCATGGCGGTGCCCGGCAACGGCAGCTACCGGGAGTTCCTGCTGCCCGGCGTGTTCGTGATGACGATGCTCTACGGCCTCGGCGCCACCGCGTCGGCGGTCGCCGTCGACGCCAGTCGCGGCGTGGTCGACCGGTTCCGGTCCATGCCGATGGCCCGGTCCGCGCTGCTCACCGGACGGGCCGGCGCCGACCTCGCCCGGGGCGTGCTGGAACTGGCCACCCTGGTGGTCTGCGGCCTGCTCGTCGGCTGGCGGTGGCGCAACGGGATGGGCGACGCCCTGGCGGCGGTCGGCCTGATCCTGCTGCTGCGGCTGGCGCTCACCTGGGTGGGCATCCTGTTCGGCCTCCTCGTGCCCAACCCGGACACGGTCGCGGTGATCGTGTTTCCGCTCGCCTTCCCGCTCACCGCGCTCTCCAACGTCTTCGTCGCCCCGGACCTGCTGCCGACGTGGCTGGGCGCGGTAGCCGCGTGGAATCCGCTCTCCGCCACCGTGGCCGCCGCGCGTGAGCTGTTCGGCAACCCCGGCCTCGGCGGCGAGTCGTGGGCGGCGCAGCATCCGCTGCCGCTGGCGGTCGGCTGGCCGGTGCTGCTCATCGCGCTGCTCGGGCCGCTGGCCGTCCGCCGCTACCAGCGGCTCAGCCGCTGACCGACGGGCTGCGGGCCGAGGTCCGGCGGGTCCTGTCGTACGCCGGAGGAGGCGGGTGCCCGCGCACCCGCCTCCTCCCTGCCGGCTCGGGCTACCGGCGCCGGGCGCTGTCGTCCCGCCCGGCTTGTCCGCGATCAGCTGGCGTTGACCGAGACGTACTTCGTCTCGAGGTACTCCTCGATGCCTTCCCGGCCGCCCTCGCGTCCGAATCCGCTGGCCTTCACGCCGCCGAAGGGCGCGGCGGCGTTCGACAGGACTCCCCGATTGAGGCCGACCATGCCCACCTCCAGCCGCTCGCAGACCCGCAGCGCGCGGTCGAGGCTGCGGGTGAAGACGTACGAGGCGAGGCCGTACTCCGACGAGTTGACCTCGGCGAGCACGTCCTCCTCGGTGGCGAACGTGGCGATCGGGGCGACCGGGCCGAAGATCTCTTCCCGCAGGATGAGGCTGTCGGACGGCACGTCGGCGAGCACCGTGGGCGGGTAGAAGTAGCCGATCCCGTCGGCGCGGGTGCCACCGGTCACCACGCTGGCACCATCCTGGACAGCCCGATCCACCAGGCCGGCGACCTTGGTGACGGCGGCCCGGTCGATGAGCGGGCCGAGCGTGACGGCTTCGTCCACGCCACGGCCGACGACCAGGGCGCGGAAGCGCTCCGCGAGCCGGTCCGCGAAGGATCGCGCCACGGATTCGTGGACGTAGAACCGGTTGGCGGCGGTGCACGCCTCACCGTTGTTGCGCAGCTTGGCCTTCATCGCCTCGTCCACCGCGTGGTCGAGGTCCGCGTCGTCGAAGACGATGAACGGCGCGTTTCCGCCGAGTTCGACCGACACCCGCAACAACTGGTGTGCCGACTGCTCCACGAGCTTCCTGCCGACCGCCGTGGAACCGGTGAAGGAGAGCTTGCGCAGCCGCGGGTCCGCGATCAGGGGCGCGGTGAGTTGCTGCGGCGAAGAGGTCGGCAGCACCGAGAGCACGCCCGCGGGCAGGCCGGCGTCCGCCAGGATCTGGGCGAGGGCGAGCATGCTGAGCGGGGTCTGGGCCGCCGGCTTGACGATCATCGTGCACCCGGCGGCCACCGCCGGGCCGATCTTCCGGGTACCCATGGCGAGCGGGAAGTTCCAGGGGACGATGAACAGGCACGGTCCGACCGGCTGTTTCATCGTCCACAGGCGGGTCTGGCCGTCGGGGGCGGTGGCCCAGGTGCCCGCGATGCGGACGGCCTCCTCGGAGAACCAGCGGAAGAACTCGGCGGCGTAGCCGACCTCGGACCGGGACTCGCTGAGCGGCTTTCCCATCTCCAAGGTCATGAGCAGGGCGAGCTGGTCGGCCCGATCGACCATCTGCTCGTACGCCCGGCGCAGGATCTCACCGCGCTCGCGGGGCGGGGTCCGCGCCCAGCCGGCCTGGGCCGCGACGGCCGCGTCCAGCGCCCGCGCGCCGTCGGCTGCCGTGGCGTCGGCCACGTCGGCGATCACGGCCCCGGTCGCCGGGTCCTCGACGGGCAGGGTGGCCCCGTTCGACGCCTTCGTCCAACTGCCGCCGAGGAAGAGGTCCTTGTGGATGTCGCCGAGCACCGCCAGCTCGGCCGGGTTCGACTCCCGGCTGTCCGGCGTCGCCCGGCTCATTCCTCCTCCTTCGCGGCCAGTTCCTCCGCGAGGATCGGCACCGCGGTCGTCGCGGCATGGATGCCGAGGACGCTGGCGATCTCCATGACCTCGAGGATCTCGCCGGTCGTGGCGCCGTAGCCGACCGCGTTCTTCATGTGCAGCTTGAGGCCGGGAACGTACAGGTGCGTCGCGGCGGCGTCGAAGGCGATGTAGACGAACTCCTTGACCTTGGGCTCCAGGACGCCCTTCCGCCACGGCAGAGAGGAGAATTCGGTGTACGCCTCGAACAGCTCCGGATCGAGCTCGAGCATCTCGTTCCAGAACTCGTGCCAGTACCCGCGGTTGGCCGTGAACTCGGCCTTGAGTCGTTCCTGGTGGTCGGTGAGTTCGGCGGGCCCGGTGCGCAGGCCGGCCTCTTCGAGGACCTCCACCAGGAGCGGCACACCGATGTTCATGGCATGGATCCCGAGGGTGCTCGTCAGCTCGATAACCTCCATGATTTCCTGCGCCGTCGCGCCATGGGAGAGGGCGGCGCGGATGTGCTGGCGGATGCCGGGCTCGTACAGGTGGGTCGCCGCCGCGTCGACCGCGATGTGGATGAGTTCCTTGGTCTTGGCGTCGAGATGGTTCTTGCGCCACGGGACGGCGGAGAACTTCAGGTAGGCGGCGAGGAAGTCGGGGTCGAGCTTGAGGATGCTCTCCCAGGCCGGCCCCCAGGTGCCTCGGACGTCGATGAAGGCAGCCTTGAGCTGCTCCTGTTCAGGAGTGAGCGACACGATGATCAAATCCTCTGCCCGCGCTGTCGCGCGAGTGGACAGGCCGCCCGCCGGATGGGGACGGCGCAGACTATTCGAAAGAAGCGAATATGGTCTGAGCTGCGGAGCGGACGTGGTCGGCGCAGAGCGCGGAGGCCCGCTCCGCGTCCTTCGCCTCGATCGCCTCCACCACGGCCCGCAGCTCCGACACGGCCCCGGCGCGGCGTCCGGGCTGCGCCAGCGACCGCGCCCGCAGCACCTGGACCTGGCCTTGAATACCTTCCAGCAGTTGCTTCAGCACGTCGCTGCGCGCGCCGGCGATGAGGACGCAGTAGAACCCGTCCTTCGCGGCGAGGACCTCGCCGACCGGGGCCGGGCTGGCGGAGACCTCGGCGAAGGCGTCGAACGCCGCGCGCAGCCGCCGAACCTCGTCCTCGGTCGCGCGATGGGTGAACCGGTTGACGATCAACGACTCGAGACCCGCCCGGACGTCGTAGAGGTCCTCCGCCTCGGATCGCGACAGGGTCCTGACCACCGCCCCCTTCTGGGGGATGGTGATGATCAGTCCCTCCGCCTCGAGTTCCCGCAACGCTTCCCGGACGGTGGTCCGGGAAACGCCGAGCCCTTCCACCAGTTCGCGTTCCACCAGGCGCTGCCCCGGTTGCAGCCGCGCGTCGAGGATCGCCTGCCGCACCGCGTTCGTCACCTGCGCACGCAAGGGGGCGGCGGTGCGCTGCACACCCGCCGATGTCCACGACTGAGCCAGGCTCATGAGGTCCTCTTCCGCTGCCGAGCGATTGTCCGACAATATTCTAGTCAGACCGGTCCGGCTCATCGGGGCTGCTGCGGTCAGCGACACAGCGGGCGACCTCGGTGTGATCGGCGCCCGGGCCGAGCCGTTGATCGGCGCGAGCCCAGTGCTCGATCGCCGCCTCGCCCAGCTCGCTGGGCAGGCCGACCTGACGGGCGAGATCGGCCGCGATCCGCATGTCCTTGAGCATCAGGCGGAGCGCGAAACCGGAGTCGAAGGTGCCCGGCAGGATGAAGTTGGGCCACTTGTTCTCCGTCGAACCACTGCGCCCGCTGGAGCCGTTGATGATCTCCAGCAGGACGCCGGGATCAAGACCGAACTTCTCGCCGGCGAGGATCGCCTCGCTGGTCACCCAGAGGTGAGTGGCCGAGAGCAGGTTGTTCAGGGCCTTGACGGCATGGCCCGCGCCCACCGGGCCGGCGTGCTTGACCACGCCCAGGTGCGCCAGGAGGCCGCGCGCCCGGTCGACCTGGGCCGGCTCGCCGCCCACCATGATGGTGAGCGTGCCCGCGCGGGCGCCCTTGACACCGCCGGAGACCGGGGCGTCGATGAGGTCGACGCCCTCGCTATGGAGGTCGTCGGCCAGTTGCCGGGTGCGCAGCGGCTCCGAGGAACTCATGTCGATCACCAGGGTGGTCGGCTTGAGGCGGCCGCGGATCTGCGCCATGACGGCTTCCACGACGGTGGAGTCGGGAAGCATGAGGACCACGACGTCGCCGCCGACGACCGCCTCGTCCGGGGACGGGAACGCCTGCCCGCCGGCGGCGGTGAGGCCGGCCCGAGCGGCCTCGGAGATGTCGAAGCCCCGCACCGTCACTCCGGCCGACAACAGCCGCGCCGCCATCGGCAGGCCCATGGCACCGAGGCCGATGAAGGCCACCGAGTTGTCAGGCATCGCCGCGCAGCTCCTTCAGGACCCGCTCCGCCACCCGGAAGGACTCCAGCGCGGCGGGCACTCCGACGTAGATCGCGGTCTGCATGAGGGTTTCCTGGATCTCCTTCTCGGACGCCCCGTTGTTGACCGCACCGCGCACGTGGACGGCCAACTCGTGGGAGCGGTTGAGCGCGGTCAGCATTGCCAGGTTGAGCAGGCTGCGGGTCTTGCGTTCCAGGCCGTCGCGCGACCACACCCCACCCCAGCAGTACTCGGTGACGAGCTCCTGGATCGGCCGCGAGAACTCGCTGACGCTGCCGAGGGATCGGTCGACGTGTTCCGCCCCGAGGACCTCCCGTCGCACCTTGAGCCCCTGCTCGTACGACTCCTCATGGGTGCCCTGCGCCGTCATCTTTTCTGCTCCCTTCACTGTGCGGCCGGGGTGCTGCCGGCGGCGCGGTAGTCACCGTCGGCCACGGCCTCGGCCCACTCGGTCCTGCCGAGCGAGATTGCGGTATGGGTCATGAAGGCGTCCGCAGCGGCGCCGTGCCAGTGGCGCTCGCCGGCGGGAACCCAGACGGTGTCCCCCGCGCGGATCACCTCGGGCTGCTCACCGGCGGTGCAGATCAGGCCGCGGCCGGCGAGGACCTGCAGGATCTGCCCATGCTGGTGGCTGTGCCAGTACGTGCGGGCGGACGGCGAGAACGTCACGGTGTTGATGGTCACCCCGTCCGTCGCCGGCATGGTCAGGTAGTTCCACACGTCGCCGGTGAACTGCGAGCCGGGCTTGCCGGCGGTGCCGGCCTGCTCCGCGGCGCGGGTGATCTTCATGCTGGCTCCTTCGGGTCGTGCAGGCGGATGCCACCGGAGACGTCACCGATCGCGTCCACGACGGTGTTGCTGATCTCCTCGGCGTACCCCAGGGCCTTGGCCAGACCGAACGCCGCCATCGGCCCGGACGAGTGCAGGCTCGCCACGCCGAGCCCCGCGACGAGGTCGGTGTAGGCCATGACGTCCTTGAGCATCAGGGTGTTCGTCAGGCCGCCCTTGAGGTAGTCGCCATGAATGATCTTCGGAAAGCGGTTGAGGGTGGCGAAGTTGACGCCCGAGCTGGAGTTGAGCACGTCCAGCAGGACCTGCAGGTCCAGGCCGGCCTTCTTGCCTGCGACCATGACTTCGGCGGTGGCCGACAGCGCGATCGCGTTGAGGAAGTTGTTCAGCAGCTTCGCCGCGTGCCCGGCGCCCGAGCTACCCAGATGGAAGATCTTCGCCGCGAAGTGGTCGAGCACCGGCCGGATCCGGTCCAGGGCCTCCTGCTCGCCGCCGACCATGAGGGTGAGGTCGCCCTTCTCCGCCGCGGCGGCACCGCCGGAGATGCCGGCGTCCACATAGGCCACCCCCCGTTCGGCAAGGAGGCCGTGGAGGCGGCGGGTGGACGCGGGATCGGAGGTACTCAGGTCGACCACGACCTGGCCCTCGTGTGCCGCCCGCACCACTCCGTCGTCGCCCAGCATGACCGCTTCGACCACCCGACTGCTGGGCAGCGACAGCAGGACGACGTCGGCGTTGCGGACGACGTCGACGGCGGATTCGGCGAGCGTCGCCCCGGCCGCCGCGACGTTCTCCTGTCGCGGGTCGAAGCCGAGCACCGCCACGCCGTCGCGGACCAGGCAGCCGGTCATGCGCCCGCCCATGTTGCCCAGGCCGATGAAGCCCACTCGTTGTCCGCTCACTGCTGTCCCCCTTGCGTGAAGTCGTTGCCGTACAACGCCTGGTCCACCACCGTGGTGTCCCAGGCGCCCGCACCGCCGGACGGCCGGACCGTGTTCAGCCCGGACGCCCCACCGTCGGCCGAGACGACCTGGCCGGTCATGTAGGAGGCGTCGTCGCTGAGGAGGAACGCCACGACCGAGGCGATCTCCTCCGGCCGGCCGGCACGCCGCAGCGGGGTCGTCGACGCCCGGCGTTCCATGTCGTTCTTGCCGCCGACCGTCGACCCGCCGGACGCGAAGAGCTCGGTCGGCACGATTCCCGGCGCCACCGCGTTGACCCGCACGCCGAGGGGACCGCCGTAGACGGCCGCGCCGCGTACCAGGCCGACGACGGCGTGCTTGGAGGTCTGGTACGCCAACAGATCGGCGCTGCCACCCAGACTGGCGATCGACGCGGTGACCACGATCTGGCCGGGCGTGCGCCGCTGCTGGAAGTGCCGGAACGCCGCTCGGACGCCGAGGAACTGTCCGCGGACGTTCACCGCGTACACCCGGTCGAAGTCCTCCACGGTGACGTCGGGCAGGGTCGCGAAACGCCCGAAGATGCCGGCGTTGAGGTGGAACAGGTCCACCTGGCCGAAGGCTGCCAGCGCCTCCGCCATGTAGCGGTCGACGTCAGCCTCGCTGGAGACGTCGGCGGCGACCGCGACGGCGTCGGTCGGCAGTGACCCGGCCACCGCCCCGGCCGAGTCGCCGTCGATGTCGACCACGACCACCTTGGCGCCCTCGGCCGCCAGGCGCTGCGCCGAAGCCCGGCCCAGGCCGCCGCCGGCGCCGGTCACCAGCGCCACCTTTCCCTCGAAGCGGGACGACATCCCCCCGCTCACCTCCCCTGCACGTTCTGTGGATCCCTGACCGCGTACACCTGGTCGACCCACCTCATCCGATCGTTCCGACCAGTCCCGCCAGCGCGCCGTCACCGGTGACGGTCAGGCGGTCCAGCGTGCTCGGGTCGTGCCCGGGGATGAGGATGGCCTGGTCCTCGGCCACCATTTCCTTGATCCGGTCGAACCCCGCGTACATCGCCGGCAGGTCACTGACGAAGGCGAACGGCAGGTCCCGCTCGAGCTCCTCGAAGTAGTGCACCGCGTCCGAGGCGAGCAGCACCGTGCCGGCCGTGGTGTTCACCCGCACGACGCACTGGCCGGGGGTGTGCCCGCCCACCTCCAACAGTTCGATGCCGGACGCGAGTTCGAGGCGGTTGCTGAAGGTGCGCGTACGCCCCTCGTCGCGGGCCTTGGCCAGCTCGTCGAGCTCCTTGAACTCCACGGAGTGGGCGAACTGTCGACGGAAGCGCATGTCACCGGTCCAGAAGCGGAGTTCCGCGTCGGTCAGGACGACCTCGGATTCCGGGAAGTAGTCCAGGTTGCCGATGTGGTCGTAGTGGGCGTGCGTCACCACGACCGTCGGCCGCGACTCGCTGCCGATGCCGAGCGCTTCGAACGCCCGGGGCGGCTCGACGAGGAACGTCCGGCTCCGCTTCTCGCCACCCTCGCGGGAGAAGCCGGTGTCGATGACGACCGTACGCTGCTCGTTGCGGACGACCCAGAAGAAGTAGTCCATGTCCAGGGCCTCGTCCGGGCACCCGTAGATCGGGTAGTTGAGGTACACCTCGCTCTTGCGCGCCGATCGGGTGCCGAACTTGACGACGAGCACCTGGTACGTGTCGGACTGCATGGCCTTCCCCTGTCTGCTCACTCCGCGCTCAGTTCGCGAGAACCGGCTCGGCTCCCGAAGCGGCCTTGCTCCGGTCCCAGTTCACGACCTCGGCGGACAGGTCGTTGTTCGAGCTCTCCGGCAGCCACTTGGCCACTGCGACCAGGGCGATGAGCGCGACCGCCACCTGGTAGAACGCGGGAGCCACGCTCGAGGAGAGCGACCTGGCGAGCCAGGCGCCGATGTACGGACCCGGTCCGGCGATGAAGGCGAGCGCGATGTTGAAGCCGATCGCGCTGCTGGAGGACCGGGTGGACGCGGGGAAGAGCTCGACGAGCATCACGACCGTGGTCACCGACACCAGGCTCTGCGTCGCACCGAGCAGGAACAGGCCGAAGATGGTCAGCGCCGGGTTGCCGAGCCCGATCAGGGCGAAGACCGGCACCGGCAGCAGGACGTAGCCGACCGTGCCGATGATGTTGAGCCGACGCCGTCCCAGCCGGTCGGAGAGCCAGCCCGCCAGCGGGCACATGCACATGTACATCAGCAGGCCCGCGCCCGCCAGGAACAGCGCCTCGGAGCGGGGCAGCTTCAGGGACACCTGCAGGTGGTTGACCACGTAGGTGGCCAGGTAGTAGTAGCCGAGACCCTGCACGGCGGCGAAGGCGATCGTGAGCAGGATGGCCTTGAGGTTGCGCTTCGCGCCCTTGCTGAGCGGGGACTTCGCCACCTTCGCCTGGGCCTGCAGCTCGATGAACACCGGCGTCTCGTCGAGTCGGAGCCGGATGAGCAGACCCACCACGGCCAGCGGCGCGGCGAGCCAGAACGGGATGCGCCAGCCGAACGATTCCACCTGCGCGTCGGTCAGCACGCTGTTGAGGAGGAGGGCCAGCATGCTGCCGGCGAGGGTGGCCAGCGCGGCGGTCGCCGAGATGAGGCTGCCGTACCGCGCCCGCCTGTCCTTCGGGGCACCTTCGATGAGGAAGGCGGCCGATCCGGTCCATTCACCGCCGGCGGACAGACCCTGGATGCAGCGCATCAGGACGAGGAGCACCGGGGCCCAGATCCCGATCGAGGAGTACGTCGGCAGGAATCCGATGACGAGTGTGGCGGCGCCCATGGCCAGGACCGAGATCGAGAGCGCGACCCGCCGTCCGTAGCGGTCACCGATCGGTCCGAGGATCAGGCCCCCGAGCGGCCGGAAGAAGAACCCGACGGCGAACACTCCGAGCGACGCGAGGAGTGCGACGACCGGATCGTCTCCGACGAAGAACAACTGACCGATGACGACCGCGAAGAAGCCGTAGACCGCGAAGTCGTACCACTCCATGAAGTTTCCGATGCCAACGGCAAGGGCTACTTGTCCCAATCGCCGTGGCTTGCCCTGCTCCACCGTCGCCACCCTGGCCGCCTCCTTCTAGTCGCCCATTACAACAACCTGTTACGTGCTCATGTCAGAGATGCACCTCACAAGCGCTTGTCGGACTGTATGACAATCCTACGTACCGAGCAATACCTGCGACTCCTTCGGATCAGCCGTTGTTCACGCAGCGCCTCGCACCCCACGGCGAGCCCACGATAGGTGACTCAACGTGGTTGCGGGCGATGGCGGCCGGCACGGCGGGGCAGGGCCGCGCGGTGGGGCCCACGGGCGGCAGAATGTACGCCCGCGGCACGACCCGTGCCCTGTTGACGCTGCCGTCGCACCTGAGGAGCCGGGCCATGCAGGCAACCACCGTCGTCAACCTGAAGGGCCACCGCGACGACCCGGCGTACGCCGACGTGATCTACGTCGGGCGCGCCATGAATCGCGGCGGCTGGCGTCTCCCGAATTCCCCGTTGTCCAGCCCGTTCCGCCCCGGCCCCGACGGCACGCGGGACGAGGTCCTCGAGAAGTACCGTGCGTACCTGTTCGGCCGCCCCGACCTCCTCGCCCTCCTCCCCGAACTGCGTGGCCGCCGGCTGGGCTGCTGGTGCGTGCCGGAGCGCTGTCACGCCGAGGTGATCGCGGAACTCGCCGACTCGCCGCCGACGTCGAGCCGCCCGTAGCAGGCCGGCGGATCGACGCCTATTCCGCCATGCGCGAGGACACGGCGATGACGAACACGAGTGGCACGATCAACAGCACCGGCGACCATGCGGGCAGGTGCAGGGCGATCAGCGCACCGACGGAGGCGCCGCTCATCAGGGCCAGCAGGACGTGAGCCTTGGGCCGCAGGCTGCGCCGCGGGCTTCGGCGCACGAGAACGCCGAGGGCGCCCCGTCGCCCGCCCTGGGCGGCGCGAGGATCAGTTGGCCCGCGGAGGCCCGCCCCACCACCAGCGGATGGGGAGTCGCTCGCCCACACGGCGAGGAGCCACAACAATCACCGGACACCCGGTGAACGTCAGTGGACACCGCACTAACAGTCAGCGCCCGCAGGCATAGCCCTGCATGCCACGCGGGTTCGCCCCGGCCGCGAGCACGCCCGTCACCGGGTCGCGGGTCACCGCACACAGGCTGCCGAGGCTCCACGAGCCGGACAGCCGCACCTCGTGCCCGTACCCACGCAATGCCGCCAGCACATCCTCATCCAGCCGGTCCTCCATCACCAGGACGCCGGGCTCGACGTCGCGCGGATAGAACGACTCCGGCAGGCTGACGGTGTGCCAGGCGGGCGCGTCGATGGCCTCCTGCAGGGACTGACCTCCGACGAGATGGCGAAGCAGGAACAGCAACTGCCACTGGTCCTGCTGGTCGCCTCCGGGTGTGCCGCACGCCATTACGGGCTCCCCGTCGCGGTGGACCATGGTCGGACTCAACGTGGTGCGCGGCCGGCGTCCGGGAGCGAGCGACGAGGCGAGACCGTCCTCCAGCCAGAACATCTGAAGGCGGCTGCCGAGGGGGAAGCCGAGTTCCGGGATGGTGGGGGAACTCTGCAGCCAGCCGCCGCTCGGCGTGGCGGAGATCATGTTGCCCCAGCGGTCGACCACATCGACATGACAGGTGTCGCCGCGGGTCACCCCGTCCGCCTTCACCGTCGGCTCCCCCGTCGTGGGGTCCGCCAGGTCGACCCGACGTCCGGCACTGCGTCGGACGTGAGCCGGAAGACGGGGCTCCGCCCCATCCGGGCGCCCCGGTCGCAGCTCCGCCGACGCTCGTCCGCCGATCAGGGCCGCCCGGTCCCGCGCGTACTCCCGGGAGAGAAGCGCCTTCGCGGGCACGTCACCATCGCCGTACCAGGCCTCACGGTCGGCGAAGGCGAGTTTGAGCGCTTCGGCCTGGGCGTGGATGCCGACCGCGGTTGCCGGGTCGTACACCTGGGGGTCGTTGAGCGCGTCGAGGACGGACAGGGTCTCCAGCAGCACCGGGCCCTGGCCCCAGAAACCGGTCTTCGCCACCGAGTAACCGTGCCAGTCGAGGGTGACCGGGTCCTCCCACGTCGCCGAGTAGGCAGCCAGGTCCGCGCCGGTGACCAGGCCGGCATGGGGACGTCCGCTGGAGTCCTGGAACGGTTCCCGGCTGAACCGGTCGATCGCCTCGGCGACGAAACCTTCACCCCAGGCACGGCGAGCGCCCTCGATCTGCGCCTCACGGTCGGAGCCGGCCGCTCGACCGGCGTCGACCAGTCTCTGCAGGGCCCGCGCGTAGGCCGGGTTGGTGAACACCTCGCCCGCCGCCGGCGGCTTGCCGTTGCGCAGCCAGAGCTGCGCAGAGGTGTGCCAGTGTTCCTCGAACAACGACTGCACGGCCGCCACCGTGTCGCCGACCCTACCGACCAGCGGGTGGCCTGCGCCGGCGTACCCGATCGCCGGCTCCAGCACGTCCTCGAGGAGGAACGTGCCGTGGTCCCGCAGCAGCAGGAGCCAGCCGTCCACGGCGCCCGGCACGGCCGCCGCGAGCGGGCCGGATCCGGGGATGAGTTCCATCCCGAGGGACCGGAAGTGCGCGATGGTGGCGCCAGCCGGCGCCGGGCCCTGCCCGCAGAGCACCTTCGGGGTCCGGTCCTGGGCCGTCGCCACGATGGCGGGCACCTCGCCGCCCGGCCCGTTGAGGTGTGGTTCGACGACGTGCAGGACGAACCCTGCGGTGACCGCGGCGTCGAAGGCGTTCCCGCCGCGCTCGAGGATCCCCATGGCCGCCTGGCTCGCGAGCCAGTGCGTCGAGGACACCATCCCGAAGGTTCCCTGCAGGGTCGGCCTGGTGGTGAACGTCATGACAACACCTCGCCGGACTTGGTGCCGCCCCCGCTGTTCGGCAGCGGCGAGCAGGCTACGACGGTGCGGGCAACAGCGACTGCCGCCACAGCTGCCCGGAGTGGACGGAGCCTACGCCGGCTCGTTCCGCTACGGTGAACGCCTATCCCCCGGCCATCGCTCCGAGGATGATGAACGGTTCCTCACCGACAGTCACGCGCTCGGGCAGTGGTGCATCGGGCGAGTCGTTGGAGAGGTCCTCCTCGCAGGCGTAGAAGCGGATGAACGCACGGCGCTTGCCGCTCCGGCGGTCGCGGATCGTGCCCAGCAGCATCGGGTACTTCGCCTCGAGCGTGTCCAACACCAGGCGCTGGGTGACCGCACCGGCCACCTCGAGCCGTACCTCGCCGGTGACGTGTGCCAGGTTCTTCAGGTGAGCCGGGAGAACAACCCGGATCACGGCAGCACCTGGGCTTCCACGGAGAGCACGGCCGGCAGGTCCCGGACGATCGGCGTCCAGCTGTCGCCGCCGTCGGCCGAGTGGTAGACCTGGCCACCGGTGGTGCCGAAGTAGATCCCGCACGGGTCGAGCGTGTCGACCGCCATGGCGTCCCGGTACACGTTGACGTAGCAGTCGGACTGCGGCAGACCCTTGGTCAACGGCTCCCAGTCTTCGCCACCGGTGCGGCTGCGGTAGACGCGCAGCTTGCCCTCCGGCGGGTAGTGCTCGGAGTCGCTCTTGATCGGCACCACGTAGATGGTCTCCGGCTCGTGCGCGTGCACGGCGATCGGGAACCCGAAGTCCGACGGCAGGTTGCCGCTGACCTCGCGCCAGTTCGCGCCGGCGTCGTCGCTGCGCAGGACGTCCCAGTGCTTCTGCATGAACAGCGTGTCCGGCCGGGACGGGTGCTGGGTGATGTGGTGCACGCAGTGGCCGACCTCGGCGTCCTCGTCGGGGATCTCACCCGAGCGCAGGCCCTTGTTGATCGGCAGCCAGCTCGCGCCGGCGTCATCGCTCCGGAACGCGCCCGCCGCCGAGATGGCGACGTAGATCCGGTCCTTGTTCACCGGGTCCAGGATGATCGTGTGCAGGCACATGCCGCCGGCGCCGGGTTGCCACCTCGGGCCGGTCGGGTGGGTACGAAGGGCGGTGAGTTCCGTCCATTTCTGGCCGCCGTCGGTGGTGACGTAGAGGGCGGCGTCCTCCGCGCCCGCGTACACGGTGTCGGGGTCGTCGCGGGACGGCTCGAGGTGCCAGATGCGTTTGAACTCCCAGGGGCGCGGGGTGCCGTCGTACCAGAGGTGCTCGCCGACCTCGCCGGAGTAGGCGAAGTCGTTGCCGACGGTGGCCCAGGTCCTGCCGCCATCGTCGGAACGCTGGATCAGCTGCCCGAACCAGCCGCCGGACTGGGACGCGTAGAGCCGGTTCGGGTCGGCCGGCGACCCGGTGAGGTGGAAGATCTCCCAGCCGCCGAAATGGGGTCCCTCGACCGTCCAGTCGCCGCGCCTGCCGTCCGAGGTCAACGTGAACGCGCCCTTGCGCGTGCCGACCAGTACTCGTACGCCGCTCATGCCGTCATCCTTCCGCTCTCTTCGACGATGTGTTCAGGTGAGAAGACCGCCTGCCGTGCCGAAACTCATCGGTCTCAGGCAGTCGTACTCTCCGGGTACGACGAATCGGCACCTCCGAGGTCCGACACGCGGCCAGCGACGGGCCCAACATCCCGGTGCGCGGAGCATGTCGGAGGGGATGGGTAGCGTCCAGGGCATGACTGGCCCGGGAGATGTTCCACCCGCGATCCTCGACCGGCTCCGGCCCGTCTGTCTAGGGTTGCCCGAGACCTACGAGGAACCGGCGTGGGTGGGCACGCGCTGGCGGATCCGCAAACGCACGTTCGCCCACGTGCTCACGGTCGACCCCGGCCACCAGGTGGCCTACGCCCGGGCTGCCGCGACGGACCAGCCGATCTGCGTGCTGACGTTCCGGTCGCCCGGCGACGAGATCGCCGGGCTGATCGGCGGCGGCCACCCGTTCTTCAAGCCGGGCTGGGGCGCCGACGTCGTTGGCATGGCCCTCTACGACGACGTCGACTGGGCGGAGGTCGCCGAACTGCTCACGGAAAGCTACTGCGTTCTGGCGCCGAAGAAGCTGGCCGCCCTGGTCGACCGGCCGTTCGAGCTGGGGTAGCGAGGGTCCGTCAGCCGATCCCGGCCATCGCCGCCAGGCGGCGGGCGAGGACGGCGGCGGCCTCCCGCAGCTCCGGAGGCTCCAACACCTCCACCTCGAAGCCCAGCCGGGTCACGTGCAGGGCGAGCCAGTCCAGGTTCTCTCCACCGACGACGAGCAGGCACCACCCGTCGCGATCGTCTTCGACGCGCCCTACCTGGGGCGGCACCAGCTCCCGCACCCGGTCAGGCCGGGCGTGCACCCGCACCCGGGCGAGATACCGGTACGACGCCTCGGTCACGGACCGCTGCACGTAGGCGACCGGGTCCGGATGCTCCCTCGCCCGGAAGCGCCAGGTCGTCGCCACCACATCGCGCATCCGGTCCAGCCGGAAGGTGCGCCAGTCGTCGCGGTCGACGTCCCAGGCCATCAGGTACCAGCGGCGGCCGGTGGTGACCATCCGCACCGGCTCGACCGTGCGCTCGCGCTCCCCGCCGTCGCGGCCGGCGTACCGGAACCGCATCCGCACGGCGTCGCGGCAGGCCCGCGCGAGCGTGACCAGCAGGTCCGCGTCGATCTCGACCCCTGGGCCGACCAGGGTCTCGGTGGCGCCGTGCACCGCCCGCACCTCGGCGCGCAGCCGGGACGGCATCACCTGGTCGAGCTTCGCGAGCGCCCGCAGCGCCGCCTCTCCCGCCCCGGCGATCGTGCCTCCCGAGGCCAGCCGCAGGGAAACCGCCGTCGCGATCGCCTCCTCGTCGTCGAGGAGCAGCGGCGGCAGGCGGGTGCCCGCGCCGAGCTGGTAGCCGCCGCCGACGCCGGCCGTCGCGTGCACGGGGTAGCCGACCGCGCGCAGCCGCTCCACGTCGCGGCGCACCGAGCGGTCGGTGACCCCCAGCTCGGCGGCGAGCTCGGCGGCGGTCCAGGACGGCCGCCGCTGCAGCAGCGCCAGCAGCCGCAGCACCCGCTCGGTCGTCGCCTCGACAGTCACCCGCTCATCGTTCCACAGATCGCGGAACGATTCTGTCCGCTATCTCCGGCAGGCTGGGATCATGACCGACCAGACCTGGAATGCCCAGCTCCGGGAGCAGCTCGCCGGGCACTGGACCAACCAGCTGCGCGATCGCCTCGGCGGACTCACCGACGACGAGTACTTCTGGGAGCCGGCGCCCGCCTGCTGGAGCGTGCACCGGCGCGGCACCGGTGCCGCGCCGGTGCAGGCCGGGTCCGGGGCGATGACCATCGACTTCGCGATGCCGCAGCCCGACCCGCCCCCGTTCACGACGATCGCCTGGCGACTCGGGCACGTGATCGTCGGCGTGCTCGCGGTGCGCAACGCCGCGCACTTCGGCCGCGCGCCCACTGACTACCAGTCGTTCGAGTACGCCACAACCGCGGCCGCGGCGCTGGCCCAGCTCGACACGGAGTACGCCACGTGGCTGGCCGGGGTCGAGTCCCTCGGCGAAGCCGGCCTCGCCCGCCCGTGCGGGGCGGCGGAGGGACCGTACGCCGCGCGCCCGCTGGCCGCGCTGGTGCTGCACATCAACCGCGAGCTGATCCACCATCTGGCCGAGGTGTGCCTGCTCCGCGACCTTTACCTGCACACCCACCGACAGACCCGACAGGAGGCGAGCTGAGATGGCCCGCGACGTCCAAGTCACTTTCGACTGCGCCGACCCCGCCAGGTTGGCGGCGTTCTGGGCCGAGGCCCTCGGCTACCAGCTGCAGGATCCGCCCGCCGGCTTCGAGTCGTGGGAGCAGGCACTGGAGGCGATGGGCGTGCCGATCGAGCGCCGCAACGACGCCTCGGCGGTGGTCGACCCCGAGGGCGCCGGGCCGCGGCTGTTCTTCCAGCGGGTGCCGGAGGGCAAGCAGGCCAAGAACCGCGTACACCTCGATGTGCGTGCCGCGCCCGGGCTCAACGGCGAGGCGCGGATGGCGGCCCTGGAGGCGGAGGCCGAGCGGCTCGGCTCCCACGGCGCCGCCCGGCTCCGGCGCCACGAGCCCGCTCCCCCGCTCGGCGCCGGTCACATCGTGATGGCCGACCCGGAGGGCAACGAGTTCTGCCTCGACTGATCAGCGGCGCGGCGGGACCGGCGACATCAGCGCGGTCCCGACCGGCCGATCGCCGTGGTGGCGGCGCTCGACGCGGTGTTCGACCGGTTGGCCGGGCCCTTCGCGGACACCAGGTCGCCGCCGCAGCGCCACTGCATGGTCAACTCGGTCGGGCACGCTTCGCGTCGGTTCATCTATCTCGAGAGGAAACCGATGCGACGCACACATATCGCGGTCCTCGCCGGCTCCGTCGTTGCGGCGGTCGCCATGGTCGCCACGTCTGCCCAGGCAACAGAGCAGCGCCGAGACGACGCCGTCGCGGTCGCCTTCGCGAAGACCACGCGTTCGACCGCCTGGCAGCAGGTGCAGAAGATCCCGCTGCGCTTTCCGACGTACCACCCGCAGGGCTTCGCGCTCGTCGGCGACAAGATCTTCATGTCGACGGTCGAGATCATCGAGCGGCCGGTGCCCTATCCGCAGCCCGTCGACGGATACGACCGCACGCCGGGCAAGGGTGTCGGGCACGTGCTCGTCCTGGACCGACAGGGCAACCTGCTCAAGGACGTGCAGCTCGGCCAGGGCAGGGTGTACCACCCGGGCGGCATCGACTTCGACGGCGAGTCCGTGTGGGTACCGGTTGCGGAGTACCGGCCGAACAGCCGGGCGATCGTCTACCGGCTCGACCCGCAGACCTACCAGGTCACCGAGGCGTTCCGGGTCGCCGATCACATCGGCGGTGTGGTCCGGGACCGGGTGAGCGGCGAGGTGCATGGCGTCAGCTGGGGCTCGCGCACCGAGTACTCCTGGACGCCGAACGGCCACCAACTGAGCAGGCAGGCGAATCCGGACCACCTCGTCGACTACCAGGACTGCGACTACAGCGGCTGGCGTAAGCAGATCTGCTCCGGCATCACCGGGCTGCCTCGTTCGGACGGCGGAAGCTACGAGCTGGGCGGACTGGCCCTGCTGGACCTGCGGGACAACCGGATCCTGCACGAGATCCCGTTCCCGAAGTTCTCCACGGCCGGGCACGTCGCGACGCGCAACCCGGTCGCGCTCGAGGTGGCGGGCAACAAGCTTCGGATGTTCGCCGCGCCCGACGACGACGAGGAAGTCGCCGGCACTGAGCTGCTGGTGTACGAGGCCCCGATCGGCTGACCCTGTTCACGGGCGCCCGCGGCCCACGAGGGCTCCTCCCCGCGACCAGCGGGGAGGAGCTCTCCGCCGGAGCATCGAGGCGGTGACCTGTCAGGGGTGGCTCCGGTCATGCCCCGAGTGTGCGGCCCGCAGGGTGAAGCAGCTGCTGGATGTCCTTTGACAGCTCGGACTCCAGGTCCCCGAGTTCTTCGGCGCTAACCGCCTCGCGCAGGGTGGCCAGTACCGCGCCGGCGCCCTCAGCGGCCCGTTGGTCATCCAGCCCCGCGCGCGCCCGTACCTCGTTGAGGAACTCCACGAGATCGAGCCGTTCAGCGAAGTCCACATCCTTGTGCAGGTACCCCCGGACCTCCTCGGGGAGCTGCGTGGCCAGGTCGCGGGCCTCGCCGCCACTGATCCGTTCCGTCAACGTCGTGAGCGTGGCCCGGATGACGTTCACCGCCTCCGTCGCCGGCATCTGCGCCCGCTTCCCCACCGCTTCGAGAAACTCGGCGTAGTTCACCCGTTCTCCTTCCAGACCGGGGGTCGCGGCGCCCGCGACCCACGTCGGGTTCTGTCTCGCGCGCTACCTACGGCGCCGTTCCACGCTGGCGCACCCCAGACGGCTGGCGTACCTCCCAGAATTTCCCGGGAAGCTGCGCCAGCACGGCATCGCGCTTACCCGAGTGATGTCTGGCAAAACGGCACCGGTGAGGGCCGCGCTGGCCGAGGCCGGGCGCGCCTGCCCCGGTCAGGGTTCGCGGGCACCGGCTGTGCCAGGGGTCGGGAGTCCTTCGGCAGCCGCGACATCGCGGACCGCAGGACGGCCGGCACGCCGCGTTTCGCGACGTCGTGGTCAACCCCGGCGCGGCCGCGGACCGGTGCCTCGGTCCGCGGCCGGTTCCCGGGTCAGCCGATGGCCGGGGCCGGTGCGGTGACCCGGCGGCGGATCAGGGCCGCCGCGGCGCCGATCCCGGCCACACCGGCGCCGAGCAGCAGGACCGCGTCGGCGCCGTGGGCCGAGAAGCCGGCGGTCTGGCCGGCCGGCAGCAGGCTGGTGGCCACGGTGATGCTGGCGGCGACGCCGAGGGCGGAACCGACGTAGCGGGCGGTGTTGTTGGCGCCGGAGCCCATCGCGACCCGGTCGATGGGGACGCTGGTGACGGCGAGCCGGGCGAGTGCGGCGTTGAGCAGACCGCTGCCCGCCCCGGAGATGAGCAGGCCGGGGATGGTGCGGGCCCAGGAGTGCGCATCGGCGTAGCCGAGCATGGCCAGGTAGCCGGCGGCGGTCAGGGCGAAGCCGAGGGCCAGTTGCCGGGTGGGCGCGAAGCGCGTGCCGTGGTGGCGCATCTGGTTGCTGACCACGAACGACGCCCCCGCCCAGAGGAAGGCCAGGCCAGCGCCGCCCAGCGCGCTGACGCCGACCAACCGCTGCACCAACGTGGGCAGGACGGTGCACGGGCCGATCGCGGCGAGTCCGGTGAAGAATGCGCCGATGGTGGCGATCCGGAAGTCCGGCCGGCGGAACAGGGCGAGGTCGAGCATCGGCGCCCGGCCGCGGGCCTCGATCACCACGAAAGCGGCGAGCAGCAGCGCCCCGAGCACCAGCGGGATCAGCACCGCGGGCCGTAACCAGCCGGTACGTCCGGCGGTGATGGCGACGAGCAGCAGCGACAGGCCCGCGCCGAGGGTCAGTACCCCGGAAACGTCGATGCGGGCCCGCCGCTCGGCGCGGGACTCGGCGAGCAGCCGGCCGGCGAGCGCCGCCAGCACCGCGGCCACCGCCGCGAGCATCAGATAGGACCAGCGCCAACTGCCGAGGGCGGTCAGAACGGCCGAGGTCAGCGGTCCGAGGGCGATGCCGGCGCCGAGCATCGACGCCCAGCGGGCCGTGGCGTGGGACCGGCCATGGTTGGTGTGGAAGGCGTGCCCGAGCAGGCCGAGCCCGGCGGCGAGGATCGCGGCGCTGGCCACGCCCTGCAGCACTCGGGCGGCGACGAAGGTGGCGGCGTTGGGGGCGACGGCGGCGCCGAGGGTGCTGACGGCGAGCAGCGCGAGGCCCGCCCGGAATATCCGGCGTCGTCCGAAATCGTCGCCGAGGCTGCCGGCCACCAGCAGGGTGGCCGCGAGGCCGAGGGTGATCGCGTTGATCAGCCAAGTCTGGGTGGTGAGGCCGGCCCCGAGGCTCCGCGCGGTCTGCGGCAGTACGGCCACCGGCGCGGTGTAGTTCATGAGGACGAGCAGGGTCGCGGCGCAGACCGCGAACAGGGCCCGGGAGCCGGAACGGGTCGCGTCCGGGACCGGGGCTACGGACGGCGCGGTGACGCCGGCGGGTGTCGACATGGGGATGACCTCTCGGTTCGGTGACTGAACCGACAGTAGCAGAGTCGGTTCGCTGAATGAACCATGCGGGTGTAGGATAGATTCCATGGCACTGGGCAAGAACTACGAGGGGCAGAACTGCTCCCTGGCCAGGGCGCTGGAACTGGTCGGCGAGCGGTGGACGCTGCTTGTCGTCCGCGACGCCTTCTACGGCGTACGCCGCTACGGCGACTTCCTCGCGCACCTGGACATCCCCCGGGCCGTGCTCGCTGACCGGCTCAACACCCTCGTCGACGCGGGCATCCTCCAGCGCCACCGCTATCAGGACTCCCCACCCCGGGACGAATACCTGCTCACCGACCGCGGCGCCGAGCTCTGGTCCGTGATCTACCCGCTGATGCGCTGGGGCGAGCGCCACTTCGCCACCGGCGAGCCGCTGCGGACCTTCCGCCACGCCGGGTGCGGCACCGAACTCGACCCGGCCGGCCGCTGCCCGACCTGCGGACACGTCGACGTACCAGCCGGTGACGTCGAGGCCCACCCCGGACCGGGCATCCCGTCCGAGCCACGCCAGGACCTGGTCAGCATCGCGCTGCGCCAGCGCCCGCACCGACTCCTCCAACCGCTGCTCTGAGCCGACCCGACCGTTAGCCGCCGGAAGGCGATCGGGTCGATGCTGGCGCTACCGGACGAATACTTCGTCACCTCTGTGCTCACTTGCGAGGTATCGGACGTGTTCGGGATCGGCCAAATCCTGCGGCGACAAGCTCCGCGACCAGCGCTTTCTTCCGAGATGGGCGGGTGTCGCGAGGCCAGGCCAGCGCCGCAGCCGGCCGGACCACTCACCGTCGTGGTCAGCGTGGAGCAGACGGCGCCGCTCGCCGGGCATCGGCAGGTCGCAGAAGATCCGATGGCGTACGTTCTGGGAGTCCTCGGCGGATACCGTGGTTTCCCCCGGATCGATCTGCGGCAGGACGACTTGTTCGGACTGCCCGTTGGCTCGTCCGCACGTGCACGTCACGCCCGTCTCGGGTGGTTGGAATCGCGTTCGCACGGGCAGCGACTGTTCGGCATCGAGCATCGCGTGGGTCCCCTGTTGGTCAGCAGGTCTAGGCGCTCCGGTGTAGGTCCCGCACTTCAGGGAGTTGTTGGAAGCCGGCCGACTCGTAGGTCGCAACGGCGCCGACGTTGGAGCTCTCGGCGCACACGATCGCGCTCGACGAGCCCAGTTCCCGGAGGGCGGCCGCCGCGGCGACGGTGATCGCCCTGCCGTAGCCGCGGCCGCGCTGTTCGCGGTGCACGCCCATCGGTTCCAGCAACCCGGGCTTCCCCGGACCGGCGGACCACACCGTCGCGGCCGCCACCGCGGTGTCCTGGTCGTCGTACGCGACCAGACACTGGGCGTCGGCGTACGGCGATCCGGCGGCCATCGCGTGCCAGCGCTCGTCAGTGAACGTCGACCTGTCGAACGATGCCCGCTGGACGGCGGACCGCACGTGCGCCCCCTCCGGACCGGTCACCTCGATCCGCACGCCGCAGCCCTCCACCGGCTCCGCGAGGTCGCGCCGGAGCGGTGTCCACGGCTCGTCGGCGTCCCACCCGTCATTGAGCAGCAGCCGTTGGAACAATGCGCCACATCTCGCTTCGATGTAGGCGTTCCCCTGCGGCAGGACGCCGCGCTCTGGCCGAGTCACGCCGGCGACCATCTGTTGGGCAAGCTCCTCGTCGTGTTGAGCTTCTGGCGCGATCGCCAGTCGTAACAGCCCGGGACTGTCCAACAGCCCGACGGCGAGAATCTGTCCGTCCCGGCGCCACGTCCGGACCGCCGCGGCTGTCGCCTCTGCGCCGAACCGCCAGTACCAGCCCAGGTCCCCTGGATGCAGCTGCATCGGTGCCCCGTCGTACTGCCACTCCCGCAGCACGCGCACAGCCTCGCTCAGCCCATCCACTCCTGGCTTGCTCAACACAATTGACACACTCTGATCAAACCTCGTCGCATCGTCAGGCCGAAAGGGATTTAGCAACGGGCCCTGGCTGGGTCGCCTGCCATTTCACGGCATTGTCCAGATCCGTCGGCTCCGTCGTCTCGCCTGTCTCACCAGCTGAGGTGCGCCCGTCGACCTCCGCTTCCGGCTCGGCTGCGGGTAGCGGCCAAGCGGCAGCGCCACGAGTTGCCTACAAAGCACGATGGCAGGAAGTCCGATCGCGACAATGGTGGTACCGACCAACCAGCCACCGGGCGCGGTCGTTGACATCTGTACCACAGATTCCCCGGCCATAATGGATGCGACGATCACGGCGGCGACATACGCGTATGTAGTTGCCGCGACGAACCGCCACGGGACCGAACGCGGCCCCTTCAGCCGCCGTCGCCGCACCAAGGCTCCGCAGAGATTGAAAACTACAGCTGCGGCCGTAAGCCACGGATCCCGCCGGTGACCGGTCAGCCTGCCCTACGGTTAGCGCGCAGGGCACCCAGTATCACGCCGGGTGTGGCCAGCGACCTCGGATGTTCGCGCATGGAAACGACCTCGTTGAACCGCCGGGCGATGCCCACGTCCGCGATGGTCGCCGTGACGATCTGCCTGCTGACCCAACTGGAGAACCGGTACCCGCGCGGGTATGGCCCCTCGACGTGAGGCAGAGCCAGGTCGGCGGAGGTCGACGTCGACCACGCGGCGTCGACCACTACCTTCTGCAGGGCGAAGAACCGGCGGGCGGGCACGCCCAGACCCGGGCGCGCCCGCAGGTACGTCGACAAGCAGGCCGCGTGCAGGGCCGCCGCCGTCATCCCCTGCCCGTAGACGGGGTTGAACGACGCGACCGCGTCACCGACGCTGACGAGACCGGCTGGAAACCGTTTCAACGCGTGGAATTCCCGCCGCCGGCTGTCCGCGTGGTGGTAGGTCTGGACGTCGCCGACCATCTCGTTCCCGGCGACCTCGCCGAACTCCGGTGGGAACTGCTCCCGCAGCCGACGTACGAAATCCTCCGCGGTGCGCCCAGGGCGGTTCTCCCCGTAACCGGCCATCATGGCCATCCACCGGCCATCCTCGACGGCGAAGAAGGCAGCACCGCCCACGTCCGACGACATCCTCGGACTGTGCAGCGCCAGGACGACCGTGAACCCAGGATTCGTCTCACGGCGTCGAAACAGCGCAGTGGCGTAGTTGAGGTTGACGGTCATCCGCCGCATGACCGGTCGGTCCCAGCCGGCCTGCTCCAGCCACTCGGACAGCCTGCTCGAACGCCCCATGGCCTCGACCACGAAGTCGGCGCTCTCCACGCCTGGCGCCCCACCGACGTCGTAACGGACCCCGGTGGTCACGGCGCCGTCGAACACGAGACCCGTGGCGCGGGCAGCGACTGTCTTGACGTTGGGCAGTCGAAGCACCTGCTGGCGGATCAGGCCTTCCAGCAGAGGTCGGCTGCCCGCCAGGCTGTCGGCATCGTCGGGTACGACAACCTTCCGGCGACCATCGAGGTAGTTCCGCCTGGCCGCCGGTGGAGCCTCGATCGCTCCTTGGGCCAGGGCCCGTTCGCGGAATCCCGGAAACAGGTGCTCGAGCTGAAGGAAGCCGCCGGGCAGCAGCGCGTGCAGTTGCGTCCCCTGCGGCACACCGGGCCGCGCGCCGGCCAGTTGGACATCGTCCCGGTCGATGATGACGACGCTCTCCGCGTAGTCGGACAACACCCGGGCGGCCAGCAACCCGGCGACACTGCCGCCGACCACGACGGCCTTACCCATGACGGGAGCCGCCTGGTCGGGCGGTCGCACGGCGTTCAGCGCGGCGAAGACCCGAGCCGGGGAGAGGGACACCGTGCTCTCCTTGGGGTACGAGGCTGAGTGCCTTCGCGCCAGCCACTGGTGCGCCGGCAGACCAGCGGACAGGTCGATCGGCATTGCATCCGATCGTTGCACAGGCACCGACCGCTACCCGAAGGCAGCGTGAGATCGGCGTAACAGGTGATCGGCCAGCGCCGCGCGACGTACCGTGAGATCGTGCCGACGGGAGACGTGATCACCAGCGCTGACCTCGACGACCTTCGCCGCTCGGCGCTCGGGGCGGCGAATCCGCTCGGCGTTGCCGCCGACCTGGCCGACGCGGTGGAGCAGGGGCGGCTGGCGGAGCCGGATGACGCCGGGGACGCGCTGACCCTGGCCGCGGAGATCGCCGAGATCCGAGGGCGGCTGGACGCCGCGCTGCGGTACGCAGACCGCGCCCTGGCGGCGTACCCGTCGGTCGAAGATGCCCGGGCCGGCTTCGCCCGGGCGTTGCGGGCCCGGATCCTGTTCCGGGCCGGCGGCCGGGAGGACGAAGCGATGGCGGAGCTAACCGCGTTGCGCCAGCTCCTGATCGAGCAGCCCGAGGCCCCGGCGTACGTCAGCGCGGCCCTGGACGCCGGCGGCCTGTCGGCGATCGCCGAGGAGTGGCTGAGCGAGGCGGTCGACACCGTGCTCGGCAGGCGCGCCACCGCGCCCGGAGCACCCGCGGAACCCGTACCCGCCGCCGAGGCGACGGTGGAGGTCGGCCCGCTGGAGGCGCCCGGCGTCCTCTTCTTCCTGCTGCAACAGCGGCACCGGGTACGCCGGAACTTGAACCTGCCCCATGATCGACAGGACGATCTGGCGGACCGGCTGGAGGCACAGCTCGGCCGCCGGGCGGAGCAGCGGCAGGGCACGGAACCCGACCTGCTCTTCTGGCCCCGGGCCGAGTTCGACCGCCTGCTCGCCGAGCACGCCGAGCTGACCGAGGCGTACGGGCCGGACTGGGACGCGCACCGGGGCCGCCTGGAACGGCACCTCGTCCAGCAGGCCAACACCGGCCGAACCGGGCTGAGCATGGTCAGCGCGTCGGTGGACGGGCTGAACGGCTACGCCAGCCGGCACAACGGGAATCCGACGGACCCGGAGATCCGCACCCGCTACGCGCGGGATCTGGCCACCCGACCCGGCGCGCGGATTTCCTGGCCGCCGGAGCGCAACGACGCCTGCTGGTGCGGCTCGGGCCTCAAGTACAAGAAGTGCTGCCTGCCGCGCTCCCGTAGCTGATTCGACATACGGCCTAGGGTGGGCGGCATGGTCATCCCCGCCCCCGCCGCCGACCGCTCCGCTGGCCAGAATCCGCTCACCCTGCTCACGCTGGACGAACTCCGGCAGCGCACTAGCGTGAAGTGGCGCATGCACCCGCCCGACGTGCTCCCCCTCTGGGTCGCGGAGCAGGACGTGCCCCTCGCTCCTCCGGTGGCCGACGCGCTCCGCCGCGCGGTCGACCTCGGTGACACCGGCTACGCGCACGGCACGGCGTACGCCGAGGCGCTCGGCGAGTTCGCCGCCCGGCGCTGGGACTGGCACAACTTCCGCGTCGACCACACCGCGGTCGTACCCGACGTGATGATGGGCATCGTCGAGGTACTCCGGCTCGTGACCGACCCCGGAGACGCGGTGGTGGTCTGCTCCCCCGTGTACCCGCCCTTCTACGCCTTCGTCAGCCACGCCGGCCGGCGGGTGATCGAGGCCCCACTCGGACCCGACCTACGGATGGACCCCGCCGCTCTCGACGAGGCCTTCCGCCGGGCCCGGGCCGGCGGTCGCCGACCGGCGTTCCTGATGTGCAACCCGCACAACCCGACCGGCGTCGTCCACCGCCGCGACGAACTCGAAGCCGTCGCCGAGCTGGCCGGCCGGCACGGCCTGCGGGTGATCTCCGACGAGATCCACGCCCCCCTGGTGCTCCCCGGAACGCATTTCACCCCGTACCTCACAGTGGCCGGCGCCGAGAACGCGTTCGCCCTGACCTCCGCCTCGAAGGCGTGGAACCTCGCCGGGCTCAAGGCGGCGCTGGCGGTCGCCGGGCCGCAGGCCGCCGCCGACCTCGACCGCATGCCGGAAGAGGTCAGCCACGGGCCCAGCCACCTGGGTGTCATCGCGCACACCGCCGCGTTCCGCGCCGGCGGGCCGTGGCTCGACCTCCTCCTCGACGGCCTCGACGCCAACCGCACCCTGCTGGAGACGCTGCTGGCCAAGCACCTCCCGGCCGTCACCTACCACCGCCCCGAGGGCACCTACCTGGCCTGGCTGGACTGCACGGCGCTGGGCATCGCCACCGAGCAGCCGGACGGCGAGCCCGGGGTGGCCAGCGACCTCGCCGGGCCCGCGAGGATGTTCCTCGACCGCGCGCAGGTCGCCCTCAGCTCCGGGCACGTCTTCGGCACCGGCGGGACAGGCTTCGTACGACTCAACTTCGCCACCTCACCCGCGATCCTCACCGACGCCGTCACCCGCATGGGCCGGGCGGTCGACGCTCACCACCCGTCGGCGGGCTGATTGATCGAGATCGACCGCTGGCACGGATGGGGCGCACACAAGGACAGCAACCAGGTCGGCTGACGCCTGTGTCGGCCGTGCGCCGGTTGGCAGTGTTCCAAGACCTCGTCACGGTGCTACCCGTGGTGGCCCGACCTCCCGTCGTTCGTCCTGGCGCGGGCCGTGCACCGCGCCTCGGTCTGGCTGCCGGTCACCGGCAGCATCGCGTGGGCGGTCGCGGTGGCTCCCGGCTCGACGCGGTTGACCAGGCTGATTCCCCACCCCAGCGGCGCGGTGTCGGTCGCGACGGCCAGCTCTACCCGGTAGCCGTGGGTGACGCGGTCGGCGTTGGTCACCGTGTAGGTGACCTGCGCCGATCCCTGCGTGCTCAGGTCGCACCGGGTGATGCTGGCCTTGACAGGTTCGGCGGATGAGGCCTGAGGCGCCCCGAGCGCCAGGCCGACAACGACCGCCGCGACGGCGAGGCACCCTTCGGTGATGGCGAAGTATCGCAGCTGTCTCCGACTACGCATGGTTGAACACCACCGTGGCCATCAGCCACACCGTGGACGCGCCGGTGGTGGCACTCGCCGCCGGGCGGGCGCCGGCATTCACGGGAAGGTCCTCGACCAGGAGGTCCATGTAGCCGTTGGGTGACAGGTTGGCGCGGGCGGCGTATGCGGGATCGGGGACGAGCAGCGTGCCGAACCCGGAGTCGGCGTAGAAGCCGAGCGCGAGTTCCCCGTCGGCGGTGACCGGGCTGGTCGCGGCCGACTGCACGGCCTGCGCCCCGCTCGTCGTCCCCGTCGCTGTGGCCTGCTGGTCCACGGCTGCCGCGCCGGCGGCGGTCGACAGCCCGGCGTACTCCAGGGCCACGACGCCCACGTCGGCGGCGCCGGACACCGACGCGGTGATCGTCGGCGTGGTCTCACCGTTGGTCACCACAGCGGTCCACACGCTCATCTGGGTGTGGTCGGAGGCGGTGAACGAGGCAACCTTGGTGAACGTATCGCCGGCGTTGTCGGTGACGGTGTTCACGGTGGCCGATCCCGCGCTCCACACGCCCACCTGCACGATGAGCCGGTTGTTGCGGGTGGTGGCTTGCGGCGTGGTGACTGCGAGGCTCGTCCGCCCGGCAACCTTCGCCGACACCTGCTGCACGAACGTGGGTGTCGGCGGGCTGACGCCCGGCGTGACGGGTGCCGAGGGCGCGGACTGCGGCCCGTCGCCGATGGTGTTGGTGGCGCTCACGGTGAAGGTGTACGTGGTGCCGTTGGTCAGCCCGCCGATCGTGGCTGCGGTCGCCGGTGGCGACCCGCTGACCGTGGTCGGTGCCTGGGCCGTCGCGCCCGCGTACGGCGTGACGGTGTAGGAGGTGATCGCACTGCCGCCGTTGCCGGGCGCGGTCCAGGTCACCCTCGCGGAGCCGTCGGCGGCGGAGGCGGTGACGCCGGTCGGCGCCGACGGGGCCGTCGGTGGTGCGGTCGAGGCGGCCTTGAACACCAGTGTGCCGAGCAGCCAGATGGTGTTGGAGCCGGCGCCCACCGCCGCGTTCGGCGCCGCGCCCGCGGCCACGACCTGATCCTCGGTGAGCAGGTCCATGTTGCCGTTGGGTGAGATGTTGCCGCGCACGGTCCAGCCGGCGCCCCCGGTGAGGCTCTTGCCGAAGCCGGAGTCGGCGTAGAAGCCGACGGCCAGCTCGTTGCCCCCCGTCGTGGGTGGCGTCGCTCCCGACCGGACCGTGGCGGCGGCGCTTGTGGTGCCCGACGCCGTGGCCTGCTGGTCGACGACGCTGGCGTCCGCGACGGCGGACAGCCCCGCGTACTCCAGCACGTCGACGCCGATGTCGGCCGGCCCGGACACCTGCGCGGTGACCGCCGGGGACTGGCCCGCGCCGGCGGTGACCGGCGCGGTCCACACGCTCAGCTCGGTGTTGTCGGACGCCTTCCAGCGCGCCACCTCGACGAACTGGTCGCCGGCCGCGTCGGTGACGCCGGTGGTGACGGCGCCGGCCCCGCTCCAGGTGCCGACCTCGACGATCAGTCGGTTACCGGAGCCGAGGACCGCCGGCAGGGTCGCTGAGAGGCTGTCGGTGCCCGCGGACTGGGTACCGGTGTGTTGGACGAATGTCGGTGGCGGCGCGATGCCGGGGGTGACCGCGGCCGACGGTGCTGACGGTGGCGAGGTACCGATCGCGTTGGTGGCGGTGACCTTGAACGTGTAGGCGGTGCCGTTGGTGAGGTCGGGGATCGTGGCGCTGGTCGCCGGCGGATTTCCCGTGATCGTGGTCGGCGGCTGCGCAGTCGTGCCGACGTACGGGGTGACCGTGTAGCTGGTGATCGGACTGCCACTGCCCGGCGGCGCCTTCCACGACACGTTCGCGCTGCGGTCAGCGGGGGTCGCCGTCACGGCGGTCGGTGCGGCGGGCGCGGTGGGGTTGGCCCCGATCTGCACCATCGAAGCGACCGATGGCACGCCGTTGCCGTTGAGGATGAACAGCATGTAGTAGCCCGGGGGCGCGAGTTCCGGCCCGGCGGGCGCCTGCACGGTCAGTCCGCTGCCGTTCCTGGTGAAGCTGAGCGGCACGAAGTGCTGGTTCATGTCCATCTGGTGGGTGTCCGCACCGAGCGACACCAGGTTGACGGCGGTGATGGACGCCGCGTCCGGGGTGGACACCGACATCGTGCCGCCGTAGGAGCCTCCGCCGGAGGTCGACGTGATGGTGGGCCGGGGACCGTTGGACAGGTAGGCAGGCGAGTAGTACTGCGCTGAGTACTGGGCGGCGCCGCTACTGCCGAACGGGTGTCCGCCGCCGGCCACCAGCACCCGCGCGTCGGGCATCAGCAGCGCGGTCGAGTGATAGTTGCGGGCCACGGCCATCGGCGCCGCCGCCGTCCAGGTCTGGGTCGCCGGGTCCCAGATCTCGGCCGGCAGCACCCCGCTGGTGACGATGCCCTGGTCGGTGTTGGTGTTGCCGCCGACGGCGAGCACCTTGCCGTCCGGGAGCATGGTGAGGGTGTGGTAGACGCGGGCGTTGTTCATCGGCGCCGTCTGCTGCCAGCTCGGGGTCGCCGCGTTGAGGTCGATGACCGCGGTTGTCTTGAAGGCCGGTCCGGAACGGTTGACGTCGACGCCGCCGCCGCTGTAGAGCACCTTGCCCGGCCGGTACATCACGGAGGACCCGTTGTGGACACCGCTCGTGCCGCCGACCGGGATCCAGGTCTGGTTGTTCACGTCGAGCAGGAACGAATTGTCCTCGTTGGGGCCGATGGTGAAGGCCTTGCCGTTGGGCAGCAGGTACGAGAACGGGTACTCGGTCTCGTGGACCTGGGCGGTGGACACGCCGGACAGCAGGGTCCAGGTGTTGGTGACCGGGTCGTACACCTCGGGGGTGTCCGCCCAGTGCGAGGCGTCGGTGTCGTTGCCGCTGACGGCGACGTAGCGACCGTCGGCCAGTTCCGTGACGGTCGGGTACCACCGGGGCTTGTGCATGTCGGCGACGCGGCTCCACGTGTTGGTCGCCGGGTCGAAGATGTTGGTGTCGACAATGCCGAGCTGCCCGGTGGTCAGACCGCCGTAGCCGCCGACGACCAGCAGCCGCCCGTCCGGCAGGCTGGCGGCGCCGTCGCAGAAGACGCTGGTCGGGGCGTTGAACGTGTTGAAAGCCTGCGGTGATGCCGGGTTCCACACGACCGTCGGCTGTGGCTGCTGCCAGCCGTCCCAGGCCACCACGCTGCCGTTGTAGAGCAGCGTGTTGCTCAACGCCACGATGGGCCAGGTCTGCGGGCCGGACCAGGAGCCACCGGCCTGAGGGCTCGGCGTGACGGGGGCCGATGCGATCGAGGCTGGACCGGTTCCGACCCCGTTGGTGGCGGTCACCGTGAAGGTGTATTCCGTGCCGTTGGTCAGCCCGTTCACCGTCGCGGTCGGCGGCGGCGGCGATCCGGTCACGGTGGTCGGCGCCTGTGGCACACCGCCCGCGTACGGCGTGATGGCGTAGCTGGTGATCTGGCTGCCGCCGTCGCCGGGTGCGGTCCAGGTCACGGTGGCGCTGCCGTCGCCGGGTGTGGCGGCCACCCCGCTGGGGGCCTGCGGCGCGGTCGGCGTCGACGACGCCGCGGCGCGCAGCACGACGGTGGCCATCAGCCATGTCGTGCGCGCCGCTGTGCCGGCGCTCGCGTTGGGCGTGGCACCCGCGCCCACGATCTGGTCCTCGACGAGCAGTTCCATGTCGCCCGTCGGGGACAGGTTGGCCCGTTGGGTGAAGCCCGTGCCCGGGGTCAGGGTGGCGCCGAAGCCGGAGTCCGTGTAGAGACCGAGTGCCAGTTCACCGGCGGCGGTCGTCGGGGCGGTGGCGCCCGAGCTGACGGTCGCGGCGGTGCTGCCGGTGGTTCCGGCCGCGTGCCTCTCCTGGTCGACCACCGAGGCCGTGGACAGGCCGGAGTACTCCAACGCCGCGATGCCCAGGTCCGCCGACGAGGTGGCCCGCGCGGTGATGGTCGGCCTGGTCCCACCGGTCGCGACGACGGCGGTCCAGACGCTCATCTCGGTGTGATCGGACGCCGTGAAGCTGAGGATCTTGACGAAGGTGTCACCCGCGTTGTCGGTCACCGCGCTGACCGTGGCCGACTGCGAGTTCCACACGCCGACCTCGACGACCAGTCGATTGCCCGCTGTCGTCGGGTTCGGAGTGATGACAGCCCGCGTCACGCCCAGGCCGTGCCCGGTCACTTGTTGTACGAACGCCGGCGGTCCGGCCGCGTACACCCGCTGGGCGGGGGCCAGGATCGTGGCATTCAGCAGGACAATGGAGGATACGAGCACGGCACCGCGGAACGAGGAAGGCATGGATCCTCCATCACTCGAGCCAATGAGCGGAGTGTGCCAGCGCGGAATTGCGCGGCGACCGAACGGCAAGATGGCCGACAGTCGGAGCCGGTGCGTATGCGCGGGTCGTACCATCCACGTCTTCGTCCTGCGGCTTCACAGGTCACCGGCCGGTATCCGCGGACCGCCGCGGCGAGCTCGGCCCGTCGTCGCGGTCGATCCGGAGTTCCCGCTCGAGCTCGGCGATGACCGCCCGCAGGTCGTCCAACCGCTGGGTGAGCGCGATCCGGTCGAGCTCGTCGGGTACCCGGCACTCTCCACAGTGGCCCGGATGACGCTGGGCCATCCGACCCATCGCCGCCGCCCTGTCGGATACCTGTCACGCGCGCGTCCGTAAGGCCCTCGCGTTCGGGGCGGATCGGGTGGTGACGGGCGTACCGCAGGGTGAGCAACTGGCGCCGGCAGTCGATCCCGCCGCCGGACCCTTGCACGGTGTACCGAGAGCGGCAACGATGAGATCATGACCGATGGATTGATCTTACGGGTGGCGTCCTACGGCCCGGCCAGCGACGAGGAACTGGCCGAGCAGGCGCGCCATCTGAAGGACCACCTGAATCAGCTTCCCGGTGTCGAAGCGATGGAACTCGTCGAGGCGGCGAAGCCGGGGACGCGAGACTCGGCCAGCATGATCTTCGGCGCACTCACGCTCGCCATTTTCAGCTATCCGACCGCCAAGCGGGCGGCGGCGGACATCAGGCACCTGGCCGAGGTCATCAAGCGCTACCAGGAACGCAACAAGGGCAAGCGCCTGCGGATGAGCCTCCCGGACGGCACCGAGATCGAAGTGCGGGACGTGTCGGAGAAGACCCTCACCGAGGTCATCAAGTCGGTGTCGGTGCCCCGACAGGGCACCGGCGTGCCCGAGAAGGTCGATGGTGAGTGACGCGGGGGCGTCCGGACGCGGTGGGCAGCGGCGGTGAAGCGCGCGCTCCTGATCGGTGTGGGCAGCTACGCCAGCGAAGGACTGCCTGACCTCGACTCACCCGCCAGTGACCTCAAGGACTGGGCGCGGCTCCTCGAAGACCCGGGCCTCGGCGCGTTCGACGACGTCCGGGACTGCCTCGACAACGACTCCCACACCGCGCAGGTCACGCTCTACGACTTCCTGAAGAGCGCCGATCCCCACGACTTCCTGCTCGTGTACTACTCCGGCCACGGGCGACTGCACGACGGCAATCGCCTCTACCTCACCGCACCCGACACCGATCCGGACCGCCTTCCCCCGACTGCGGTACCGACCGACGAGCTGCGGCACTGGATCGACGAGTGCCGGGCCAGCGAGCTGGTCCTGATCCTGGACTGCTGCCACGCGGGCGCCTTCGGCGATCTCAAGCAGCGCGGGGACCGCAGCCGCATCGTCGTGGTGTCCGCCGGGGCAACCGAGTTGGCACACGAGGGTGACGGTTACCAGCAGCACGCGCTACCGTCCGCGTTCTCCGGCCCGTTCCTCGAAGGGCTGCGGACCGGCGCCGCCGACCGCGACGGCAACGGGATCATCAGCGTCCGGGAGGCGTTCGAGTACGCCGCTGTCCGGATGGTCGACCGGGAACGCCGGCAGACCCCGCAGATGCGGGCCGCCGGCGTCGGGGACCTGATCCTCAGCAATGCGCCCCGGCGGCCCGAGTTGATTCCGGGCGACCTACTCGCGCTCACCCGCAGTGGGCTCGCCTCGGCACGGGCGCTCGCCGTGGACGAGCTGAGCAACTGGGCGCACGGCAACCAACGGACCCGCGAGCAGCTGGTGGCCGCGTTCGAGACGCTCGAAACCTTGGAGCGGGACCCGGCGGAACGCGTGGCCGCCCGAGCTCGCCAGGCCTTGTCGGGTCGGCTCCGCGTCGTCCGCACCGAGGTCGAGGACGAACCGGCCCCGGAGCCGCCCGGCGACCCGAACTGGGCAGCCGGCAGCACGTTCTACGAGGTGAACGTGCCGTTCTTCTACGACTCGGACGGCGACGGCCACGGCGACCTGCGCGGCATCACCGAGAAGCTGGACTACCTGCGTCGGCTGGGGGTGGACTGCCTGCTGCTGAACCCGATAATGGCGTCGCCGTCGCTGGCTGACGGTCAGGCGGCGTCCGACTTCGAGGCCATCGACGCGGGCGTCGGGCAGCCGTCCCACCTGCTGGAGCTGCTCACTCTCGCCCACCGGCAGGGCCTGCGGGTGGTGCTGGATCTGGTGCTCAACCACACCAGCGACGAGCATCCGTGGTTCCAGGCCTCCCGGAGCGACCCGGACGGGCCGTACGGGAACTTCTACGTGTGGAGTGACACGGGCGACGGGTACGCCGAGGCCGACGATCCGCTGAGCAGCCGCGGTGCGGGTTGGGCGTACGACGGTAAGCGGCGACAGTACTACCTGCACCGCTACCGCCGGCACGAGCCGGACCTGAACTACGACGCGCCCGAGGTGCGGGCGGCGATGCGTGAGGTGATGGACTTCTGGCTCCGGCAGGGGGTCGACGGCCTGCGCCTGCTCACGGTTCCCTACCTGTTCGAGCGCACCGGCACGTCGAGCAAGGGACTCGACGAGACGCACAGCTACCTGCGGGAGCTGCGGTCCTGGCTGGACTTGACGTATCCGAACCGGATCTTCATCGCGTGGAGTGAGGACTGGCCGGAAGGTGCCAGCTCCTACTTCGGCACCGCGGAGCATCCCGAGTGCCATCTGGTGATGTACGCCTCGCTGATGCCAAGTCTGCTGCTCGCCATGCGCCGTGAGACGCACCGGCCGGTGTCGCAGGTGCTGTCGCAAATGCGTGACCAGCCTGGTGACCGCCACTGGGCGGTGTTCCTGCGCAACGGTGACGAGATGTCGCTGGGTCTGCTGCACGAGCGGGAACGCCAGGAACTGCTGCACACGTACGCGCCGCTGGCCCGCATGCGGGGCGCGACCGGCATCCGCCGGCGTACGGCCAGCCTGCTCAACGACGATCGGGGGCAGCTCGAACTCGCCTTCGCGTTGTTGCTGTCCATGCCCGGCGTTCCGGTCATGTACTACGGCGACGAGATCGGAATGGGCGAGAACCTGTCGCTGCCGGGCAACCGGGCGGTCAACACGCCGATGCAGTGGGCGCCGGACCGCAACGGTGGCTTCTCCGTGGCACAGCCGGAGAACCTGCCGGCGCCGCTGATCCACGAGTCGATCTACGGCTACATGGCGGTCAACGTGGAGAATCAGCTCCGTGCCCGGTCCTCCCTGGTGCACGTGGTCGAGAAGCTGCTCGAGACGCGCCACGCCTGGACGGCGTTCTCCCGCCCGGGCTGCCGCATCGTCCGGTCGACCAACCCGGCGGTTCTCGCGTTCCTCCGCGGCGAGCGCGACGACGAGGTGCTGTGCCTGTTCAACTTCTCTCGGTACCCGCAGACGACGACGCTGACCCTCTCCTCGCACGCCGGCCGCCGGCCCCGGGAGCTCATGGGCGGCGCCGAGTTCCCCAAGGTGCAGGAGTCCGGCGAATACGACCTCGGCGTGGCCGGTCACGGCTTCTTCTGGCTCTCGCTCGCGCCCCCGGAGGCTCGGCCCTCGTCCGCCTGAGCCGGAGCTACTCCACCGCGCCAACATCGCCCTTGTCCAGGGCATGACCAAACGTCGTAGCCGATGTTCGCCATGTGGCGCACCATCTCGTGACCGCGAGTCTCACCGAGACAGCCGCCCAAGGACAACGGCGGCCCGATTCGTGGATCGTACGCGCTCCGGTCAGCGTCCTAGCGTGTTGTCGTCCGATCAAACGGAGGCGCCGTGCCGGCACAGACGGTCTTGCTCATAATGCTGGCGATCGTTGCCAGTCAGGCGATTTCCAAGCTCTATTTCTGGGCCCGATACCGCAAAAGCACGCCCGTCGTGCTCAATCCGATCATCAACGGTGTCGCGATGGCGGCCGACAGAAACCACGCGACCGCGCCACCGCCGTCCCGTCCGGGGGATCGCAAGCTGTTGACCGCGTTGACCGCTTTCCTTGCCTCCGATTCGCAGTGGCCGCTGGCACCCGGCACCATGGAAAGCGCCGCCCCTGTGCTGCCCACTGTGGCGCCGGATGCCCAGGCGCACTGGGTGTCCGCGCTGATGTCACTTGCCTTCGCCAAGCGCCCCTGCTACCAGGTTTACCTGATTCGGGACGAGACGGACGGGGACGTGGGCGTACGAATCGTCGCCGACCCGCGTCGCGAGGTCATCGGAGCAACATCGGTCCCGTCCACTGCGGACGATCTCGTCGCCGAAATTGGCTGCTTCATCATCCAGCAGATCCGCAGCCAGAAGCGCGTCGCGAAGTGGATCCCACGGTGGGAGCGGTGGAACTCGGAAGGCGGTTACCGCGACTACCGGCGGGGAATGGCCCTCCGCGACGAGGGACTCGCCCTGTTCGGCGAGGCGCGAGTGTTGATGGCCGACAAAGACGCCGATGGTGCGCACCACGCACACCGAGCCGGCAAAGCCAAACTGGTGCAGGCTGCCGAGTCATTCCGGAAGGCGTCAGTTGCCGAGCCGAGCAACGTGCTGCCCCGCCTCGCCCTGGCACCCATCATGGAGCTCTTCGACGACTACCCAGCCGCAGTGCGGCTGTATGCCGGGTGTCTGGACGTCTGGCCGGAGAACATCGAGACCATATACCGGTTGATGGCCGCATCCCACGCCGGCGTTCGCATGGGCCACGGCAGCTCCGTCGCCGACCCTGAGGCTGTGTTGCGCGACATGGAGCGACGCCTACGGTGGCGCCGAATCGTCGGCCTGTGGTTGCGCGGCTGGCAGCCGGCTCGGCTCAACGCCGGCGAGCGTCGGTACTGGCTTGGTTGGTTCCTGCCCTCGCACCCCCGGGCACCGCTGACCAGCCTGCGGCCCAAGCGGACCGAGTTCCTCGTCGCCGCGAAGGTCGCCCAGTTGGTGATCACAATGAGGCAACTCGTCGACGATCCGCCGGAACATGGCGATCCAACACGCGCCCGCCGGTGGTCAATCATGAGTCGGAACCCGCGGCGCCGGACCAAGGCCCTGTTCAACCAGCTCACCCTGTTGATCATCGGACGGCGATGGCACGGGGCGGCCTGGTTGCTGCATCCCGAGCAGGTCAAGTGGTACCAGCCGTGGCAGCGCCAACACCCCGGGCACGGGCCAGCGAATGGGATACCCGCCCCGACCTTCCCGCGCCGCCGACTCGGCGCCGGCCAACCCGGCTCCCGAATCGGTTGGCTGGCGCACTACAACGCGGTGTGCTTTCTGTCCATCGCGAGCGATCTGGCGGAACCGTACCGGCCGTGGGAATGCGCCGAGGACGAGTGGCGCGAAGACTGCGCCAAGGCAGCGCTGCGCGAACTCGGCCGGGTGCTCCGCGACCCCTACAGCGAACTGCGCCCGAGTTGGTCCAACACCGACGACGACCTCAACCCTCTGCTGTGTTGGATGAAGCGCCTCCCGCCAGACCATTCCCTCGCCGTCTGGAACGACTACCTCGGCTGGAGAGGCGACTCCCCGGGGGAAGCCGCCTAGCGACGGAGGCGGCGAGCGCACGGACCGTCGTGGTCGGCGCGGAGCAGACCGGTGCAGCTGCGTCGCAACCCTGCCGGCGCCCGCGCAGACAATTTCTACAAAATCTGCTGGTGATAAACTTTTCGGCATGGCGACGGCCCCCTGGCAGGCGGTGACCGCCCTGGTCGACCAGGTACGACGGGCGTTGTACGACTACGTCCGCAGCCAGGACCACCCGGTGACGCGGGACGAGGCCGCCGAGGCGCAGCACATCTCGCGCAACCTGGCGGCGTTCCACCTCGACAAGCTGGTTGGCGCTGGTCTGCTGCAAGCCCGGTACCAGGCGCCGACCGACCAGCCGCGTGGCCGGGGCAGGACGCCAAAGGTGTACGAGGCGGCGCACGGCTGCATCACACTGACCATCCCGGAGCGGCGCTACGACCTGATCGGCGAGATCCTCGCCCAGGCCGTCGCCGAGGAACCTACCGATGCCCGGTCGGCGGCCCTTCGGCTGGCGGAGCAGCGCGGTGTGGCCATCGGTCGTCAGGTCGGCGGTGGCGGGCCGGTCGCGGCCGTCCTGGCCGAGCTCGGCTTCGAGCCGGCCGACGACGCAGAGCTGATCCGGCTGCGGAACTGTCCCTTCCACGAACTCGCCGCCCAGCAGACCGAGCTGGTGTGCGGCCTGAACCAGGCCTTCCTCGCCGGCCTGCTCGACGGGCTCGGCCGGACGGACCTCCGCGCACGGCTGGTCCCCAGTCCCGGCGCCTGCTGCGTACAGATCCGTCCGGCCTGACTCAACTCGCCGCCGCGCCCACGCTGTGCTCAGCTCAGCAGATCGCCCAGCGGCACCCGCGGGTCGGAAAGCCTGGCCAGGTCGACGGCCCGGCCGCCGTGGCCGGCCCGCACCAGCGCCTGGATCTGGTCGGTCACGTCCCACACGTTGGCGTTCATCCCGGCCAGCACCCGGCCGTCCTTGATCCAGAACGCCATGAACTCCGGCGCGCCATCGTCGACGACGGCCGGATCGCCGCGGAACACCACCTGGTCGTAGCCACCCGGGGCGACCCATCCCGAATACTCCATCCCCAGGTCGTACTGGTCGGAGAAGAAGTACGGCAGCCGGGCGTACTCGACCTGCTGACCCAGCATGGACCGCGCCGCGGCGGGGCCGCCGTTGAGCGCGTTCGCCCAGTGCTCCACCCGGATGTGCCGGTCCAGCAGCGGGTGGTAGGCGTTGGCCACGTCACCGGCGGCGTAGATGTGCGGGTCGGAGCTGAGCAGCCGGGCGTCGGTGACGATGCCGTTCTCCACCTTCAGGCCCGCCGCCTCGGCCAACTGCACGTTGGGCTGCACGCCCACGCCGACGACGACGGTGTCGGCGGCCAGTTGGGTGCCGTCGGTCAGCAGCACCGAGGACACCCGCCCGGTGCCCTGCAGTTGCCGGACCCCGACGCCGAAGTGGAAGGTGACGCCATGCTGGCGGTGCAGGTCGGCGAAGACCCGGGCGACCTCGTCGCCGAGGACCCGCTGCAACGGCAGATCGGCGGTCTCCACCACGGTCACGGCGGCGCCGTGCTGGCGGGCGGCGGCGGCGATCTCCAGACCGATCCACCCGGCGCCGATCACGACGAGGTGGGCCCGGTCGGTGAGGGCTTCGGCGATCCGATCGGAGTCCGCCGCGGTGCGCAGATACCACACGCCATCGAGGCCGGAGCCGGGAACGTCCAGGCGGCGGGGCGTCGAGCCGGTGGTCAGGAGGAGTTCGTCGTATCCGAGCCGTTCGCCGTCGGCCAGTACGACCTGGCGGGCGTCGCGGTCGATGCCGGTGACCCGGGTCGCGGTACGCAGCTCGACGTCTTTCGCCTCGTACCAGTCGGCGTCGTGCACGTACACGTCGCGCCGTGGCGTGGTCCCCAGCAGCAGGCCCTTGGACAGCGGTGGCCGCTCGTAGGGCCGTTCGGGTTCCTCGCCGAGCAGTACCACCCGGCCGTCGAAGCCCTCCTCGCGCAGGGTCTGGGCGGCCTTGGCGCCGGCGAGACCGGCTCCGACGATGAGGAACGTGGGGCGGCTTCCCATCGCGCTCTCCTATTCGGGTCAGTGGGCTCCGGCGAGAGAGAAGAACTCGGCCCTGGAGCGGGCGTCGTCTCGCAGGGTCCCGAGCAGTGTGGACGTTACGGTGGTGGCACCGGCGGCCCGCACGCCTCGCAACGACATGCAGAGATGCTCCGCCTCGATGACGACACCGACGCCCTTGGGGGCGAGTTCGAGGGCGAGCCAGTCCGCCACCTGTTTGGTCAACCGCTCCTGCACCTGGGGACGGTGGGCGAAGTGCTCCACGACGCGGGCGAGCTTGGACAGTCCGAGGATCCGGTCACCGGGCAGGTAGCCGACATGCGCGACACCGACGAACGGCAACAGGTGGTGTTCGCACACCGACCGGATCGGGATGGACCGGGCCAGCACCAGTTCGTCGTAGCCCTCGTCGTTGGGGAAGGTGGTCAGGTCGAACGGACGGGCCGTGAGCAGTTCGACGTACGCCCTGGCCATCCGGCCCGGCGTGTCGCGCAGGCTCTCGGAGTCCAGGTCGATGCCGAGCGCGGTCAGAAACCGGGCGGCGGCCTCTTCGGCGGCGACCAGATCGCGGGCCGGCTGTCGGTCGACGTGACGTGGGTCGAGTGCGATGGTCACGTCAGCTTTCCTCCCCAGTGGTCGTCGCCTTCAATCGCCATCTTGGGTCCTCGTCCCCAGAATTTCAATAGCGATCGCTGGTGAAATTACCAGGCGCACTGGAGTCGGGCGCAGGGCCGCGTGGTGGATCACGCCGTACGCAACCAGCCGAGGGTCTGCATGGTGGAGAGGCTGGTCGCCTTGAGGCCAGCGTCGGAGACGGTCCACAGCACTCCGTCGACCACCAGTGACCGGCGGATCGGCGCCAGTTCCCCGGAGCGCCTCGTGCCCAACGTGTGGTCGACCGTACCGACCTCGGTGAACCCGCCGTCGTCGACCCGCAGTGCCAGCGCCACGTTGCTCAGCAGGCCCGGCCCGCCTTTGACACTGGGCCCGGTCACCGCACCGGGGCCGCGCTCGGCGGCCGGGCCCGGGACGGTCAGCGGGACCACGACCAGGCGTTCGGCTGGCCAGTAGAGGAACGCATGCGGGTCGAACTCCGCCTCGGATTGCCCCTGCCTGATGTGGTACCGGGCGATCCGGGTCGGCTCGGCCGGATCGGAGACGTCGAAGAGCGAGAGCTGGGTGCCCTGGACACGGCCCCGGTCGGACGCCTCCTGGCCGACGCCGAGCAGCCTGCCCTCGCCGGCCGGGTGCAGGTACGCCGAATACCCGTTGATCTTCAGTTCGCCACTCACCTTCGGCGCCGTCGGATCACGCAGGTCAACGGTGTAGAGCGGGTCGGTCTGCCGGAAGGTGACCACGTACCCGGTGCCGCCGACGAACCGTACGGCGTGGATCCGTTCCCCCTTGCCCAGTCCGGTGACCCTGCCGACCTGGGTCAGCGCTGCGCCGTCGGCGCGCAGGACGTACACGCTGGAGGTCGAGTCGGGCTTGTTGCCCCAGGTACGGCCGCTGGTGGTGGCCACACGCAGGTGCCCGTCCCACTCCGACAGGGCGTACTGGTTGATCAGCCAGCCCGACACGGACGCGGCGGCGACGTAGCGCGGGGCACCCGCGCCCGAGGTGTCGAACTGGTAGATCTCGGTGGTCTCGTCCTTCGGATCGGGTGCGAGGTTCCGTGCGGTCAGCGCCGGCAGCACCCGCCAACGCTGGTCGTTGGCGACGTACAACCGGGGTCCGTTGCTGTAGACGGTGTCGCCGTCGGCGATCACGGTGACCGGATCGCCGGCGCCGAGGGTGGCCGCACCCAGGTCGAAGCTGAGCACGGTCACCAGCGACGTGCCGGAGTAGCTGGCCGGCCGGCTCACCCGGTCGCAGCCCACTCGTCCGGTGCTGGTTCGCCCGCCGAGCGTGATCTCGTACCGGGGCAGCCAGTCGTCGGCGGTCGCATCGTCGATGATCTCGCGGTTGGCGGCGGTGCGCTGCTCGTCGGTGGCCCGTTCCCGATACGGGAAGTTCAGCCGGGGCGCGGAGCGGACCACCACGCGGACGCTCGTGCCCACCTGGCGGGCGTCCACCAGACTGCCGTCGACCCGGTATTCGCCGACGACCTTCGGCGCGCCGGAGAGGTCGACCATGATCAGCCGAGGGCCGACGATGTCGTCGGGCACCGGACCGGCTGCCGGCGCCGGTCGCTCGCCTCCCTTGGGGACGGCGGGTTTCGCGATCGCGGGCCACCCCTCCCGGAGCAGCACCAGCGCCCGGTCACCGTGCAGCAGCAGGCTTTCCTCAGCCCCACCGAACCCACCGGGTACCAGTGCCAGTTCCCCGGTCAGCCGGCGGCTGGCCGGGTCGATCACGTACAGCTTGCCATGGTTGACGGTGACGATCCGCTTGCCGTCGGTCTTGACCAGGTCCGGTTCGTCGACCCCGACCTCGTGCGTGTTGGTGCCCGAGTAGCCGGGGGCGGTAGCCGCGCTGGCCCCGGGCGCCGCGTCCGCCCGCTTCGCTGCGGCGGGCGCCCCGGCCTGTTCCGCGCCGCCGAAGGCACGCATGTCCCCCATCGGGCCGAAGCCCCAGGGCCCGACGTACGCCTTGGCCGCCGTCTTGAGCTGCTGCAGCGCCGCCGCGCAGGAGTCGAATGCGACGAGCCGGAACCCGCCGGCCGGCACTCCCCGATCGCGTGGTGGCGCGGGAACCGGGTCCGCCGTGCAACCGGTGACCAGGGCCAGGCTGGCGACCAAGGCCAGTCCCATGGCCCGGGCCGGCTTGATGGCCCGGGGGCTGCCGGCGGCGGCCGTACGATCGGGTACGTGGGCGCTGCTACCTGTCATGCGTCCTACGACGTGCCGGCCCCCGACCCGGTTCCCGGCCCAGCGACGTCACAGCGGAAAGAGAGAAGCGATGTCGAGAACTCCGCAGGCGAGTCGCACCGCGGTACTGGTTTGCCAGGGTCGCGCCGCCGCGGACGGGTTGATCGCTCCCCGCCGATTCGCGGACCCGACAGCCATCCCCCTGCTACGTCCCGACGAGCGGGAGGCCGTCCAGTGGGTACGCGACGGGACTGCACCCCGACAGTGGCAGCAGCGAATCGACTACGAGACGGTACGCGCCAGCGCCGAGCTGATCGTTCCCCGTACCGTCACCATCGACGACGCGGTACGCGCCCACCCCAACCCCCAGCTGGTGATTCTCGGCGCCGGGCTGGACGGCCGCGCCTGGCGGATGCCAGAACTCGCCGGTGTGACGGTCTTCGAGGTCGACCAGCCGGCCACCCAGCAGGACAAGCGCGAGCGGGCCGCGGGCCTGTCCGGCGCCCCACCCAGGTTCGTTCCGGTGGACTTCGGCCGCGACCGGCTGGCCGAGGCGCTGGCGGCCTCCGGACACCGCGCCGACGTTGCCACGACCTGGATCTGGGAGGGCGTCGTGCCGTACCTGACCAGAGCGGAGGTGGCCGCCACCGTCACCGCGCTCGCCGCCTGCTCCGCGCCGAACAGCCGCCTCATCGTCAACTTCCAGATGCCCGCGACATCCGCGAAGCTGGGCCGCGTTCTGGCCCGGCTGATGATGGCGTCCACCGGCCGGTCGAGCGTCTGGGCGAACGAGCCGTGGCGCTCGACCTGGACACCCGCCGCCATGGCCGCCCTGCTCGCCCGACACGGATACGCCGTTACCCGGGACGAAGACCTGCTCGACACGGCGCGGGCGCTGGCCACACCGATCCGCCACTCCAGGTCGCTGGGCCACAGCCGGGTGATCGTCGCAGATCGAACCTGAGGTCCCGTCGGCGCCTGCCGGTCGGGGGGCGGACCGGCTCGCCGGGCGCGACGACCGGGAGAGGCTGGTTGGCACCATTTGCTGGTTGATGTGGCGTTGCCAGCATGGCACAACCCGTATGGCCAACCAGAGCGACGTGCAGCAGCATGGAGGGAGGCTCTAATGGGGTGGTTCCCGTGGTCAGCACCTACAAGGCGACTCGGAATTTTCGCCAGTTCCCCGTGACCGCCCAGCGATCGGCGGAGGCGGCAGCGGAGGAGCGAGAGCAACGACTCCGGACGATCACCAAGAAGCGCAGCAGCAAAGCCGCGAAGCTGTCGGCCGACGCGAGCCGCCGACTGCGGCGCCTGCTAGGAGACGACAACTGGGCGGACCTGAGGGAACTGATGCAGCAGGAGCGGATGACCGTCCGTGACCTGCTTCAGCCGCCCCACGGGTTGACCGCACGCTACGACAAGCTGAACAAAGCCCGGAAGCGGAAGGCCGACGCCTTCCTGCGAAGTCGAGACGTCCGGCGTGAGGCGATCGTCGCGATAGCGACGGACTACCACCAAGCCATCGCCGACGTCTTCACGACCGACGACAACATCAGCCCCGGATTCCACCTCTCGAACAACCTCGACAAGTGGCTGAGCCTGTCTCCCTTCCATGATCGCGCCCTGCCCTGGGGAGTCTTCGAGCCGGACGACAGCCCGGACCCGCACCGGTGGGCGGTCTTCCGGCCGCCGTTCTTCGGGTTCAACTTCGGTTTCGTCCCGGTGCACAACGACAACTTCGTCGTTGATCGCCTGCATACGCTGAACCCGTCCGTCGGAGACGTGGGCATCTCCATCACCATGGACGACGGTGACGCCGGCGACTGGGACTACGCCTCCGGAGACGGCTTCAGCGCGGTGGCGTTCGCCTTCGTGCCGCCGACGACCGGCCTCGTCGAGGTCCTCATCGACGCGCAATGCGTCCAGGCGACACACCGCCTCGACACGACCGACGAATGGGGATGGTCGAACTCCACCACCGGCCAGCGAAACTTCCTGATGCTCGACGTCCTGCACCCCAACGTGTCCGAGCCCTCGTACGCCGAGATGTCGGCGTTCGAGGAGAAGACCGACGACGACGAGAACTTCCTGCAGGTGAAGCTGACCCGCGGCGCCCACTACTTCGCGCAGTTGTTCAGCGCAGGCCCGGTGCCCGCAGGTCAGTCCGTGATCGTGTGCGCCGGGACGCGTTCGTTCGACGCGAGCGGCACGAACGACGTGTCCATCCACAGCACGTCCGACTTCCGGTGGTTCATCAGCTCGGTCGAGGTCCGCATCTCACCGTGACGCCCTCAGATCGACCGCCGAACCGGTCTGCACGTCGCCGTGCGGTCAGGCCGGGACGGGCGCCGCCAGAAGAGCGCGCAGCTCGCGGACCGCTGCCCGCCCGGCGCGGTTCGCGCCGACCGTGCTCGCGGACGGCCCGTAGCCGACCAGGTGGATCCGGGGGTCGCCGACCACCCGCGTGCCGTCCACGACGATGCCGCCACGGGGCCCGCGCAGCCGCAGCGGGGCGAGGTGGTCGAGCGCCGACCGGAAGCCGGTGCACCAGAAGATGACGTCCACGTCCTCTGCCGCACCGTCGCGCCACTGGACGCCGTCAGGGACGATCCGGTCGAACATCGGCCGGCGTAGCAGGAGACCGCGGTCCCGGGCTTCGAGCAGCTGCGGTGTCCACGCCAGCTCGGTCGCGCTGGCGATGCTTCCCGGGGGCAGGCCGGCCCGTACCCGTGCCTCCACCTTGGCGACCACCTCGCGTCCGTCGTCCGGCGTGAACGGCCCGTCCCGGAACACCGGCGGCCGGCGGGTGACCCAGGTCGTCGTCGCCGCGACGTCGGCGATCTCGACCAGGAGTTGCACGGCCGACGCTCCGCCCCCGACGACAACCACCCGCTTCCCGGCGAATTCCGCCGGCCCCCGGTAATGGGCGGTGTGTAGCTGCCGCCCGCGGAAGCTCTTCTGTCCCGGGTAGTACGGCACGAACGGCCTGGTCCACGTTCCGGTGGCGTTGATCAGTGCCCGGGTGGTCCAGGTGCTGTTGTCCGATTCGACGAGGAGTCGTCCGTCGCGGGCGTTCCGGACTGCCGTGACGGCGACTGGCCGCTGCACGTCGATGCCGAATTCCCTCTCAAAGGCGGCGAAATAGGCCGGTACCGCGTCGGCGGCCGGTTCGTCCGGCGGCGGAGGCGTGAAGCGCATGCCGGGCAGGTCGAAGATCCCGTGCACGGTCGCCATGCGCAGCGTCGGCCACCGGTGCTGCCAGGCCCCGCCGGGTGCCGGGTTGGCGTCCAGGACGGCGAAATCGAGACCGGATGAGCGCAGGTGGTACGCGCTGGACAGGCCCGCCTGTCCGGCCCCGATAACCACCACATCCGTCTCCGGCATGTGCCGCACAACGCCTCAGGCTCACCCGGGCCTTCCCACAGGCGATGGATCTCACAACGCCCCGACGTACCCGCCGGAACCCGGCCCTGGCCCGCTCGGTTCTCGGCGGCGAGTGCTGTGCATCCACCCGAAGCTCAACCAGGGTTAGGCGGGAAACGGCTCTGGTCGTTCAGGCAATTGGGATGCCATGATCGGTTCGTGTCGCTGTGGGAGGCCATGTCGCGCATCGGATTGCCGCTGGTCGCCGTCGGCGGAGCCGCAGCCGCGGTACGTGTCGGGCTGTCCAGCCCGCCGGACGAATTCTTGCGTCCACGCGGCTGGCAGTGGACGTGGGTGGCGCTATGGCTGATGACGGCCGGTGACGCGGTGTTCGGCGACAACCGATCGTGGTTCGAGCGTGCCTGGAAGGGCGCCGCCGCGCTGCTTGTGGCCGTGGCCGTCGCAGTCGCTGCGTGGCGCCACTATCGCTGGCGACAGCGTGTCCGGCTTGCGGACGACTCGCCTCCACCCATCACGCGGTCCGGCTCGTAGGCGTCTCTTCGGCTGCCTTCAGCCAGCGTCGGGTCATGACGGCCGCCCGCCAAACTGCCAGTTGTGCACCTCGATGTCGGCGTACCGGCCCGGGGTCAGCACGGCGCGTGCCTTGTCCGGATCCGGCGCCCGGACAAGCACTGCCGTGCCAGGTGGTGCCGTCGTCGGACAGCAGCGGCCCGTACGCGATCAGTTCGTTTCGGTCGGGCGGCACCGCGAGATCGGCGGCCTGCCCCGCGCCGAGGCCGAGCACCAGGTATCGGTTACCACCGGTGCGGCCTCCGGGGAAGTCCCACATGGTGCGGCCCAGCGCGTTGCGCCACCGGCGCACCAGCACGTCCCGGTACACGCCGGCCTGATAGTTGGGCTCGTCGAAGGCGAACGCACGCGCGGCGGCGGGATCGGGCAGGTCGACGAGGTGGATGCTGCCGGTGGGCGTGTCGCCGTCGCCGGCAAGGGTCGGGCCGCGAGCAATCATTTCTCCTGCATATCGGTCCATGTAGGACCAATGCTGTTCCAGCAGCTCGGCGCGCAGCGCCAGGGAGCTGGACCGGTCACGGTGGTAGCAGAAGAACTCCATGTCCCAGAGTCTGGCCTCCAGGCCAGACACCGACGCGGACGGGTACCACCCGGCCGTGTCACGGTCCCGGGCGCGCGGATGCGTCGGGCCATCCATTAGCGTCCTGGTTGTGGCAGCCAAGGCAGCGGGGGCGTTTCGTCGGACGGCGATCGAGCGATCAGACCAGCGCGTCGCATGGGAACGGACGGACCAGGCCTTCTTCGCTGCGGGAGCGTGTCACGTCCTCGCCTGGGTTTGCCGAGATTCCTACCCAGAGCGGCCGATCGAGATAGCGGCGGTGCGCTTCGCGGGCGCCCGGCAGGTCTTCCACACCTACGCGATCTGGGATGGCTGGGCGTTCGACCACTCGGGGTGGAATCCCGAGCCGCACTTGCTGGCGGTCAACACAGACTTCGAAGGCCACCCGTTAGAGCGCGTCAAGATCATAGGCAGTCTCGCTGAGTTCTGCGAGAAGCACTACCACCGCATGCCGAACAAGTATTGGCATGACCCGCTCCCCCGTGCTCGCGAATACGTGGGCCGATACCTTCCACCTTGGGCGTGAAAGCGACCCGGGCCTGCCCACGGACGCGCCGGCGCCGGAGAGCACCGGCGACTCGACGCACGTCGTCGTCGGTCTCTGGAGCTACCGCTCGGCTCGGCCGCCGTTGAGAGCGGCTTCGGCCTCGGCAACCTCCTCGATCCAGCCGAGGGCGGCGATGGCCGTGGGGAAACCGCACGTGGTGATGGCAGCGAGGGCGACGGAGCGCACCTCGTCGATGGTCGCTCCGTGCTCGATGGCCTTGCGCATGTTGGAGCGCACCGCTCCCTCCGCCTCGGCTCCGATCGCCATGGCGAGTTTGATCAACCGATCCGTCCGGGGGTCGAACGGACTGCGCTCCCGCACGGAGCGGGCAAGAGTTCCCTGCGCCTCGGCAACCTCCGGAAAGCGTTCCAGGAACTTCACGTAGATGCTGGGCAGGTAATCGGTCATGTCTCCTCCGGCGGTGTCCACGGCTTCGTCGACCCCCACACCCTAGCCACGGCGACCCCCGGCAACCTGGCAACGGCCGGCAGGATCGGTACCCACGGGTGCTCCTCCGGCAATCACCGCGCCGACGGAATGCGCCGACGCGCGGTCGCGTCACGAACGGCGGCCGGCGAGGGAGCCGCGGGCGGCACGGGCCCACGGCGCGCGCGGTAGACGACGTACGGGCGCCACAGGTAGGCCAGCGGCGCCGACCAGACGTGGACGAGCCGGGTGAACGGCCACAGTGCCAGGAACAGGAAGCCGCCGACGGCGTGTAGCTGGTAGACCAGTGGCGCCCCGACCATCAGTTCGCTCTTCGGGGCGAACCAGAACACGCTGCGGAACCAGACGGCGATGGTCTCCCGGTAGTCGTACTCGTCGCCGAGCAGGTTGGTGGCGACCGTCGCGGTCATGCCGAGCGCGACCATGACCGCCATGGCGGCATAGAGCAGCTTGTCCATCGGGGTGGTCACGCGCCGGATCCGGCCGTTGACGAAGCGGCGGGCGATGAGCAGGCCCAGCCCGGCGACCAGCATGCCCCCGGTGACCGTTCCGCCCCAGACGGCGGTCTGGTGGTAGAGGTGCTCGGAGATCCCGACGGCCTCGGTCACCGAGGCCGGCACCAGGAGGCCCATGGCGTGCCCGCCGATGACCCCGAACGCGCCGAGGTGGAACAGCGGCGAGCCCAGACGCAGGAGCCGGTTTTCCAGCAGCTGGCTGGTGTGGGTGGTCCACCCGAACTGGTCGTGCCGCCACCGCCACGCGTGGCCGGCGACGAACACCGCCAGGCACAGGTACGGCAGCACGATCCAGATGGCGGTGTTCATCGCGAGGCCTCCGATGAAGCGCAGGTGGGGTACGGGGCGAGGCCGACGCCGTCGAGCTCGTCCGGGCCGACGCCGAGGGATTCCAGGCCGACGGACTCGACGGGCGGGCCGTCGAAGGTGAGTTCGGCGATGGCCTCCCGGTCGGCGTCGGTCAGCTCGGGAAGGACGAAGGTGATCGCGTCGAGGAGCAGGTGGTAGGGCGTGCCGAGGTCGGCCAGCGCGGCGCGGAGCAGTTCGATACCGCTGCGGTGCTGGCGCAACGGGGCTTCCCCCTCGCCGGGGCCGACCGTCGCGGCGAACTCGAGCACGATCGGCAGCAGGTCGGGCAGCTCACCGCCGGCCAGCCGCAGGCCGTGGGCGCGGTAGCGCTGCTTGAGGATCAGCAGCGCCATTCCCCGCTTGCGGGTGTCGCCGTGCAGGTAGTACGTCAGGTACAGGCCGGACCGGCGGCGCAGGTCGAACGTCTGCACGTAGTGCCGCTGCACGTCGATCGGCGCGGTGATCCGCAGCCAGGTGAGGAACTCCGCGACCTGACCGCGGAGCTGCTGGTGCTCGATCCGGGCGGCGGCGGCGGCCAGCTCGTCGCCGCCGCCGAGCAGTTCTGCGTCGGGATACGTGAGCAACACCGACGCCAGCTCGAACAGCCGGGTCCGGTCGGCGGCGGTCACCGGGACGTCGATTGTTGGCGCGGTCACGACCGACCTCCGAGCGGGTTGATGGACAGGCCCGACCGTCCGTCGCGGCGGCGGGACACGAGGCCTCGCCGACCGGCGTGCACGTCGTCTTCGCCGCCGACGAGGTGGAAGCGCTCCACGGTCGCCGCGGCCGGCACCTCGCCGCCCATGCCTGGGCCGCCCTCGCAGTCGAGCGAGCACCCGGCCGGTGTGGCGGCCTGCGCCTCGAGGGCGGCGGCGTCCTTGCGGTACGCGGTCGGGATGACGTACCGCTCGTCGTACTTGGCGATCGCCAGCAGCCGGTACATGGACTCGACCTGGTCGGCGGTCATCCCGATGCTGTCCAGAAGCTCCTCGGCGACCGTGCCGTCCAGGGTGCGGGCCCGCATGTAGGAGCGCATGGTGGCCAGCTTCATCAGGACGCCGGCGGCGGCGTCGGCGTCGCCCGCGGTGAACAACTCGGCGAGGTATTCCACCGGGATGCGCAGGTCCTGGATGGTGTGGAAGACGTCGTCGGCGTCGGTGTCGTCGCGGCCGGCCGCGCCGGTCGCGTCGAGCACCGGCGACAGCGGGGGGACGTACCAGACCATCGGCAGCGTGCGGTACTCCGGGTGCAGGGGCAGCGCGATGCGGTACTCGCTGATCAACCGCCACACCGGTGAGCGCCGCGCGGCCTCGATCCACTCCTGCGGCATCCCGGCGCCGCGAGCCGCCTGCTGCACCGCGGGGTCGTGCGGGTTCAGGAAGACGTCGCGCTGGGCGTCGAGCAGGTCGCGCTCGTCCGGTACGGACGCGGCAGCGAGGACGGCCTCCTCGTCGTAGAAGACGATGCCGAGGTAGCGCAGCCGCCCCACGCACGTCTCGGAGCAGATGGTCGGCTGCCCGGCTTCGATACGCGGGAAGCACAGGGTGCACTTCTCGGCCTTGCCGGTGGCGTGGTTGACGTACACCTTCTTGTACGGGCACGCCGAGACGCACATCCGCCAGCCCCGGCACTTGTCCTGGTCGACCAGGACGATGCCGTCCTCCTCGCGCTTGTACATCGCTCCGGAGGGGCAGGCCGAGACGCAGGCCGGGTTGAGGCAGTGTTCGCAGATGCGCGGCAGGTGGAACATGAAGGTCTTCTCGAACTCGAACTTGACCTTCGCCGCGGCGTCGGCGGACATTCGGGTGATGTTCGGATCCTGGTCCGCGCGCTCGTGGGCGCCGCCGAGACTGTCCTCCCAGTTCGCGCCCCACTCCACGGCCATCGGCTGCCCGGTCAGTGCCGAGTACGGCCGCTTGACCGGGGTGTCCTTGAGGCCACCGGGCGCGCTGACCAGGATGTCCTTGTCGAACGTCGCCGGTTCGTAGTAGTCGTCGATCGACGGCAGATCCGGGTTGGCGAACAGCCGCGTCAGCCGCTTGACCCGTCCGCCGGAACGCAGCGTCAGCCGGCCCTTGCCGTCGAGGACCCAGCCACCCTTCCAGCGCTCCTGGTCCTCGTAGTGCTTGGGGTAGCCGATGCCCGGCTTGGTCTCGACGTTGTTGAACCAGACGTACTCGGTGCCTTCGCGGTTGGTCCAGGTCTGCTTGCACGTCACCGAGCAGGTGTGGCAGCCGATGCACTTGTCGAGGTTCATCACCATGGCGACCTGCGCGCGGATCCTCATCAGTACTCCACTTCCTGGGCGCGGCGGCGGATCACCGTGATCTCGTCGCGCTGGCTGCCGATCGGGCCGTAGTAGTTGAAGGCGTAGGTCAGCTGGGCGTGGCCACCGGCGAGGTGGGTGGGCTTGACCAGCAGCCGGACCATCGAGTTGTGGTAGCCGCCGCGGCGGCCGTTCTTCTCGGCCTTCGGCACGTTCACCGTGCGCTCGGGCGAGTGGTACTGGAACACCGTGCCCTCGGGCATCCGGTGACTCACCACCGCACGGGCGACGACGAGGCCGTTGCGGTTGTGCGCCTCGACCCACTCGTTGTCCTTCACCCCGATCTTCGCGGCGTCCTCGACGCTCATCCAGATCACCGGTCCACCCCGGGACAGCGCGAGCATCAGCTCGTTGTCGTGGTACATCGAGTGGATCGACCACTTGGCGTGCGGGGTCAGGAACCGGACCGTCACGCCGCCGTCGACGAGCTCGCCGGGCTTGCCGAAGTGGCGCGCCATGTTCAGCGGCGGCCGGAAGGCCGGCAACTGCTCACCGAGTTCGGCGATCCAGTCGTGCTCGACGAAGAAGTGCTGCCGCCCGGTGAGGGTGTGCCACGGCTTGGACCGTTCGACGTTGAGGGTGAACGGCGAGTAGCGCCGGCCGCCCTTCTCCGACCCGGACCACTCGGGGCTGGTGAACACAGGCTGGGGGGCAGCCTGGGTGTCTGGGTAGGAGATGTGGTCGGTCTCGTGGCCCTCGATCAGGTCGGAGAACCGCTGCCCGGTGCGCTTCTCCAAGGCCGCGAAGCCGGCGGCGGCCACCCGCCCGTTGGTGGTGCCGGACAGCGCCAGGATCGCCTCGCACATCCGGTCGGCGGTCGCCAGCGACGGGCGTCCGGCGAACGGGCCGTCGGGCACCACTCCGTTCTCGTGGCCGAGGTACTCGATCTCCGGGGTGACGTCGACGGTCAGCGCCTTGGTGGTCGTGCCGAGGGTGTCGAGCAGCGGGCCCACCGCGCGCATCTTGGCGCCGATCAGCGTGTAGTCGCGTTCGATCTCGATGAGCTTCGGCATCGTGGCGCCGGGTACCGGCTCACACTCCCCCGCCTTCCAGTCCCGCACCCGGCCACCGGGCATCGCGAGTTCGTCGGGCGTGTCGTGCTGCAGCGGCGCCGCCAGGACGTCCCGGCGAACGCCGAGGTGGGTGGCGGCGAGTTCGCTGAACCGGTCGGCGAGGGCGAGGAAGGTGTCGTAGTCGGTGTGCGCGTCCGCCGGCGGCTCGACGGCCGGACTGAACGCGTGCACGAACCGGTGCATGTCGGTGGTCGAGATGTCGTGCTTCTCGTACCAGGTGGCGGCCGGCAGGACCAGATCGGCGTGCAGCCCGGTGTTGGTCATCCGGAAGTCGATCGCCGTGAGCAGGTCCAGCTTCCCGGTCGGCGCTTCGTCGCGCCAGACCACGTCGCGCGGCCGGTGGTCGGGGTCGCACTCCTCGGCGCTGGCGAGGGAGTCCACGCCGAGCAGGTGCCGCATGAAGTACTCGTTGCCCTTGCCGGAGGAGCCGAGCAGGTTGGCCCGCCACAGGGTGAGGCAACGGGGGAAGTTCGCGGGGTCGTCGGGGTCCTCCGCCGCACTCTTGAGTCGGCCGGCCGTCAGCTCGGCCACGATGTGCTCCTGGGCCGAGCGGCCCGCTGCGGCCGCCTCGTCGGTGAGATCGAGGGGGTTGCGGTTGAACGCCGGGTGGCCGGGGCTCCAGCCCATCCGCTGGGCGGCCGCGACCGTGTCCGCGAACGCCATCCCGGCGAACCGGCCGGCGCCCAGCGGGGAGGACAGTTCGTCGGCGGGCACCCGCTCGTAGCGCCACTGGTCGGTGTGCAGGTACCAGAACGGGGTGGCGGCCTGGTGGCGCATCGGCCGGTGCCAGTCGAAGGCGAACGACATGTGCTGCTGGCCGGTCAGCGGCCGGGCCTTCTCCTGGCCGACGTAGTGCGCCCAACCGCCGCCGTTGACGCCCTGGCAGCCGGTCAGGGTGACGAGCGCGATGAAGGCCCGGTACGTCATGTCGGAGTGGAACCACTGGTTGGCGCCGGCGCCGAGGACGATCAGGGAGCGGCCCCGGCTGCGTTCGGCGTTGCGGGCGAACTCACGGCCGATCCGTGCGGCGAGCGCGGCGGGAACACCGGTGATGCGCTCCTGCCAGGCGGGCGTGTTCGGCTCGTCCGCGTCGTCGTATCCGGTCGGCCAGCTGCCCGGCAGGTCGCCGCGGCGCACGCCGTACTGCGCCATCAGCAGGTCGAACACGGACGTGACGAGGTGGTCGCCCACGCGCTTGACCGGGACGCCGCGAAGCATCGTGGCGCCGCCCTCGGTGTCACCGACGTCGAACCGGGCCAGGTCGACCTCCACGGCGTCGTCGGTGAGCTCGAGCAGACCCACCGCGGGTACGACCTCGCCGAGGTCCAGGTTCCACCGGCCGGCGTCCTGCTCGCCGTAGCGGAACCCCAGCGAGCCGTTCGGCACGACCAGCTCGCCCGTACGCTCGTCGACGAGCACGGTCCGGTGCGCCGCGGCCGGGTCCTCGTCGCCCAGGTCGGCTGCGGCGAGGAACCGGTCCGGCGTCCAGGCGCCGTTGTCGCGCTGCCGGAGCGTGACCAGGAACGGCAGGTCCGTGTACCGGCGGACGTAGTCCGTGAAGTACGGCACCTGGCGGTCGCGGAAGAACTCGGTGAGGATGACGTGGCCCATGGCCATCGCGAGAGCGCCGTCGGTGCCGGGGTGCGGTGCCAGCCAGTCGTCGGCGAACTTGACGTTGTCGGCGTAGTCAGGGCTGACCGCGACGACCTTGGTGCCGCGGTAGCGGGCCTCCGCCAGGAAGTGCGCGTCCGGGGTCCGGGTCACCGGAATGTTGGAGCCCCACATCATCAGGTAGGTGGAGTTCCACCAGTCGCCCGCCTCGGGAACGTCGGTCTGGTCGCCCCAGATCTGGGGGGAGGCGACCGGCAGGTCGGCGTACCAGTCGTAGAAGCTCAGCAGCGTGCCGCCCAGCAACGCGTGGTAGCGGGTGCCGGCGGCGAAGGACGCCATCGACATCGCCGGGATGGGCGAGAACCCCACGACGCGGTCGGGGCCGTACGACTTCGTCGTGTAGACGTGGGCGGCGGCCATCATGGTGATCGCCTCGTCCCACGAGGCGCGCACGAAGCCACCACGGCCCCGCTGGCTCTTGTAGGCGCGCGCCTTCAGCGGGTTCTCGACGATGTCGGCCCAGGCGAAGACCGGGTCGCCGAGGCGCTGCAGCGCCTCCCGGAACATCTCGGCCAGCACCCCGCGCAGGTACGGGTGCCGCACCCGGGACGGCGAGTACTCGTACCAGGAGAACGACGCGCCGCGCGGGCAGCCGCGGGGCTCGTAGTCCGGCGCGTCCGGACCGGTCGTCGGGTAGTCCGTGGCCTGGTGCTCCCACGTGATGAGGTCGTCCTTGACGAACACGTTCCACGAGCACGAGCCGGTGCAGTTGACGCCGTGCGTCGACCGGACCACCCGGTCGTAGCGCCACCGGTCCCGGTAGAACGAGTCCCAGGTGTTCCGGTCGACCTGGTGCAGGGTCCGCCCACCGTCGCCGACCGTTTCCCTGGTCAGGAAGCGACGAGCGGCCAGCAGCGGCGCCACGCCGGGGACCGAGTCGGTCGCGGCATCCTGGGGCGGGCGTGGTGACACGGCGGACTCCTTTGGTGGTGAGGTCGGCAGCCTGTGCGGAACGCCGACGGGGCGCACCGCGTGGCGTATTCCAGGCTCCGCGAGAGCGGGCGGCTTGCCAGGTGCCGCCGGTCCCGAGCCGGCCGGGACCTAAGTCCCGAAAAGCCGGCGAGGTCTCCGGTATGGGGTTCATCGACCAGGACGAACCCACCGGAGACCTCGTGGTCGCTTCGTCAGTGGGAGGCGGGCAGGAGGGTGCCCACCCGGGACCGGACCGCGTCGACGGCGTTCCAGTCGTCGGCGCCCAGCGTGGCCAGGGCCGCCGGGAACACCCCGTCCTGCTCTTTGAGGATGTGGTCGCGCAGCAGGCCGAGCGTGTCGAGCAGCCGCTGCGGCCAGGTCGGGTCGGCGGGTACGCCGTCCGCGGCCTCACCCAGGACCGCCTCGATCCGCCGGTGCTCGCCTTCCAGTGCGACGACGTGCTCGGGGAACTCCCCCGCGAGGACGGGGAACAGGCCGTGCTCCTCGACCTCGGTGTGCGGCCCGAGCACGGCGGCCATCCGCCGGGCAAGCTCAGCCATGCGGGCCACGTCGGCCCCGTGCGCTGCTCGCACGTCCCCGATCAGGTTCACCACCAGGTCGTGCTCGCGGGTCAGCTCATCGATCGCGGTCACGGCCTGGCAGCCGCAGTACTCACACATGCGCTTTCGATCCCTCCATCAGGTGCGATGCGGCGGCGCGGCGCGCCGTCCGGGCAACGGCGGTGGTGTCGAGCAGCAGCGCGGCCAACGCGACGAGGGCCAGCAACGCCAGGCCCAGGGCGTAGGTGCCGTAGCGGCCATAGAGGAGGCCCATCAGCAGCGGTGGCACGAACCCGCCCAGCCCGCCCGCGGCACCCACGATCCCGGTGACCGAGCCCACCTTGTTCGCCGGGGCGAGGACAGCCACCAGGGCGAACGTCGCGCCGCTGCCGGCGCCGAGGGCGGCGGCCATGGACAGGAACGCGGCCGTCCCGAGGGGCGCCAGGGTGGGCGTGAACGCCTGCACCGCGGCACCGACGGCCACGACCAGCAGCGAACCGGCGAGCACCCGGGTCGGCGCGAACCGGTCGGACAACCAGCCGCCGACCGGGCGCATCAGCACCGCGAGGAGCACGAACCCGGCCATCCGGTTGGCGGCGTCGGCCTGCGCCAGCCCGTACGCGGTCTTCAGATATGCCGGCAGGTAGACCGAGAACGCCACGTAACCGCCGAACGCGACCGCGTACAGTGCCGAGGCCTGCCAGGTCACCCGCAGCCGCATCGTGGCCGCCAGCCGCTGCGACAGCGGCTCGACCGGGACCGCCCGCGCCGGCGCGTCCCGCAGCAGCAGCGCCGCCACTGCCGCGTATCCGGCGAGCACGACGGCGGTTGCCACGAACGGGGTGGCGGTCCCACCCGCCTTGACCAGGTTGACCGTGGTCAGCGCGCTGATCGCCGTACCACCCATGCCCGCACCGAATACGCCGATCGCCAGCCCACGGCGCGCGGGCGGGAACCAGGCGTTGACGAACGGTACGCCGATCGCGAAAGCCGTACCGCCGATGCCGAGGAAGAACCCCCCGACGAGCAGGCCGGCCAGCGAAGCGTGCCCGGCCAGCCCCAGGTAGAGCACCGGCACGATGGTGGCCAGCGACACCAGTGGGAACATGACCCGCCCGCCGTACCGGTCGGTCAGCGCGCCAACCGGGATGCGCCCCAGCGACCCGACCACCACCGGCACCGCCACCAGCAGCGCCTGCTGGAAGGAGGTCAGGTGGAGGGCTTCCTTGAACTTCGGGGCCAGCGGGCTCAGCAGCGCCCAGGCCCAGAAGTTGACGGCGAAGCCGACGGTGGCCAAGGTCAGCATCAGTGCCGGACGCCCGCCGGTCGGGTTGACCGGTCGGGCGTGCGGCGATGCGGCCGGCGAGTCCCCGATCCTCATCACTGCCTCCACTGGTATCGCTCGGTGCGGTGATCACCATCGCCACCGCAGGGGCGTATCCAGGTTTCTCGGCAGATGGATCAACTGGACAGGGACCTTCGACCTGTCTGTCCGGGACCCGCGTCACCGGTGGCCGCGGCCACTCAGTCGGGCACGGCGATTCGCTACGACCGCTCGCTGTGCGGGACCGCTCGTACGTCGAGGCGGCTGTCGACGGTGAGCATCGGGGCAGGCGCGGGTCCGGCGGCGCGGTCGCCGCCGCAGCCGCAGCCACCGCAGCCGCAGCCCCCGGCCGCACTCTCCGGTCGCGCGACGTTGGCGTCCCCTTCGGCGGCTCCGTGCGGTTCGCGCGTGCCGTCGCCGAGCAGGTCGTGCATGCCGGACAGCAGGTCCGCCAGCGACACGTCCGCGGCGCCGACCAGCATTGGCAGGACCAGGTCGTTCTCCTTGGCCAGGTGCGTGGCGAACAGCGCCGCGATGGCCCGTGCGGCGCCGGCTGCCCGGGTCAGCGAGCCGGCTTCGGCCACCTCGCCGACGAGCGCGGTGATCACCTGGTGCTCGCCGAGCATCCCCTCGACCAGCGGCGCACCGCCCGGCTGCGCGGCGGCGGTCGGGTAGAGCGTGTGCTCCTCGGCGAGCGCGTGAGGCACAAGGTCCCGCCGCAGATAGGCCAGAAGGTCCTGGCGGGCCTGCTCCGCCTTGAGCAGATACTGGCCCTCGACCAGGCCCAGCAGGGACTCGGTGCGCTGATCGAGCTCCTCGGCGAGCTGGGCGTGGTGCCGCCGTACGGCCGCTGCGGCGGCCCGGTCGCGCTCCGCAAGGTCAACGGTCGGGTGTGACATGGGAGAGCCTCCTAGTTTTGATGGCGAATAGCGTTATAACCTTGTCTACCGTGAGTACTCTGCGGCGGGGTCCCGCCAGTGGCCCACCCGACACTTCCCGCCATCGGGCCCTGGCGGCGGCCAGCCGAGTGCGGATGCTGCACCTGGTCCGCCGGTCGGAGTCCGGGCTGACCGCCGCCGAGGTGGCGGAGCAGACCGGGCTGCATCCGAGCACCGTGCGCGCACACCTGGACCAGCTCGTTGAGTCCGGACTGCTGGTGCGCCGCCGCCAGTCCGACGGATCACCCGGCCGACCCGCCTGGCGCTACCACGCGACGCCCGATGCCGAGGGCGAGCCGGAGAGCGAGAGCGGGGCAGTCCGGGCGTACCAGGGCCTGGCCGGCGCGCTGATCGGGCACCTGGCGCGCGCGGAGGCCGACCCGCACGCGGCCGGCGTACGCGCCGGCCGCGACTGGGGACGCGCCCTCGCCGCGCCGCTGGCCCGCACCGCGCCCCTCGACGGCCTGATCCAGGTGCTGGACGGCCTCGGCTTCACCCCTGCGGTGGCGCATCGGGACAACTCCGACTCGGCCGTGCTGCATCTGCGCTCATGCCCGTTCCTGGCGCTCGCGGAAACCAGCCCGGATGTCGTGTGCGGCGTCCACCTCGGCGTCATCGGCGGCGCGCTCGGCGCGCTCGGTGCCTCGGTCGCCGACACCGACCTGCAGCCGTTCGGCGCACCGGGTGCCTGCGTGGTCCGGGTCCGGGCCGGCAATCCCACCCCGCCCGAGGAACGGCCGGAGCCGTGACCGATCGACGTAGGATCCCGATCCGACTGCGGCTGCCGCGGCTCGCCGCCGATGGGCTGGCCCTGCTCGGCGGGCTCTACGCCGCGCCGGTCCGGTTGGAGCTGCCGCCACCGGACCCCACCGGCCGGACCGGCGATGCGCACGGACCGGTGATGGTGCTCGGGTTCGTCGGCACCCTCGTCGCGCTGGTGCGGGCGGTGGCCCCCACTACCGCACGGGCCCGCCGCACCGCGACCCCGCTCCCCCGCGCCGCAGCGGTCGTCCGATGAGCAGGGTGCAGGCGCCGACGAACACCACGAACGGACGCGCACCGGTGGGGCGGGCCGGCTGGCACCGCCGGGCCGGGCTCGTACCCGTCGCCTACCTGGCCGGCATCGTGGCGGTCAGCACCGTGCACCCGTTCCTCGCGCAGGGGCGCTGGCTGCTGCTCCACATGCTCCTGCTCGGCGCGGTCACCAACGCCATCGTGGTGTGGAGCGCGCACTTCGCCGCAGCGGTTCTCCGCAACCCACCACCGCCGACCCGACGGGGCGAGGCGCTTCGACTGGCGGTGCTCAACGTCGGGATCCTGGCTGTGCTCGCCGGCGGCACGGCGGACCGTCCGTGGTGGGGCGTCGTCGGCGCCGCCGCGGCGTTCGCTGCCATCGGCGCTCATCTGTACGTGCTGACGTCGCGGCTACGTCGGGCGCTGCCTGCCCGCTTCGCAGTCACCGTGCACTACTACCTCGCCGCAGCGGTCGCCCTGCTCGCCGGAATCCCGGCCGGGGCGTGGATGCTGCTGCTCGACGAGCAGCAGCGGCCCCGGCTGCTGCTGTTCCACGCGCACGTCAACCTGCTCGGCTGGGTCACCCTCACCGTCCTGGGTACCCTGCTGACGCTGTGGCCGACGGTGCTGCGTACCCGGATGGATCCGGCCGCCGGCCGGGCTGCCGCCAACGCCCTGCCCGTATCCGCTGCCGGACTGGTCTGCCTCGCGGTCGGCGCGCTGGCGTGGTGGCCGGTGCTCGCGGTGGCCGGCCTGGCACTGTTCGCCGCCGCCGTTCTGCGGGTGGCGGCGCCCGCCGTCGCGACCGCCGGGCAGCGCCCGCCGGCCTCCTTCGCCACCTGGTCCATCGCCGCCGGTGTGGGCTGGCTGCTGGTCGCTCTGGCGTGGGACGCGATCACGCTGCTGCGCGCGCCCGACGCCGCGGCCGCCGCCGACGGGTTCGGCGGAATCCTGGCGCCACTGGGCGTCGGGTTCACCGCGCAGGTGCTCGTCGGCGCGCTGTCCTACCTGCTGCCGATGGCGCTCGGCGGTGGGCCGACGGCGGTACGCGAACGCGCCGCCCGGCTCGACACGCACTGGCCGCAGCGGGTGACCATGGCCAATCTGGCCCTGGCCGTCTACCTGTTGCCGGTGGGGCCGTACGTGCACATCACCACCTCCCTGCTGATCCTTGTCGCGCTGGTCCAGTTCCTGGTGCCGGCACTGCGCGTCCTGCTGTCCCGAACGAGGTGACCCGTGTCCACACCGTCCACTCCCGTCACCGAGCGGTCGCCGGCGCCACCGCCCCCTGCAGGTACGCCGACCGGTCGGCCGCTCGGCGGGATCGCCGCGGGCGTGGCGCTGGTGCTGCTCGCCGTCCTGGTCGGCGTCATCGGCCAGCGCGCCACGGACGGGAGCCGTGGAACGGTCGCCGCCGGGGCGAACGTGCCGGCCACCGGGCACACCACCACGGTCGCCGTCACCGCCGGCGGGATGCGCTACCACCCCGACCACATCACCGTGCCGCCCGGTGACCGGCTGGTCATCGCCTTCACGAACACCGACACCCGCCGGCACGACCTCGTACTCGCCACCGGGGCCCGGACCGCCATGCTGGCTCCGAACGCCACCGCTCGCCTCGACGCCGGCATCATCGGCGGCACCGTCCAGGGCTGGTGCACTCAGCCCGGCCACCGGCAGTCCGGCATGAGCCTGACCATCACCGTGTCCGGCACGACCAGCGGAAGCGACCCGATGGGACCGATGCCCGGGACCGCGCAGCCGTCGGGCGACCCGCCCCGCGTCGACGCGATGGCCGACCCTGGCGCCGGCTTCACCGCGCACGACGCCCGCCTCGCACCGGCCCCGACCGACCGCGTGCACCGCATCACCCTGCACGCCCGGGAGGTCGAGCGGGCGGTCGCTGCCGGGGTGACGCAGAAGCTGTGGACGTTCGACGGCACCACCCCCGGGCCGGTGCTGCGCGGACGGATCGGCGACGCCTTCGAAGTCACGCTCGTGAACGACACCACCGCGGAGCACGGGATCGACTTCCACGCCGAGGCGCTCGCCCCGGAGATCGCGATGCGCATCATCGAGCCGGGCGGACAGACCGTGTACCGGTTCACCGCGACGAAGGCGGGCATCTGGATGTACCACTGCTCGGCGATGCCGATGCTGTATCACGTCGGCAACGGCATGTACGGCGCGATCATCATCGACCCACCCGACCTCGCCCCGGTCGACCGCGAGTACGTCCTCGTGCAGTCCGAGCTCTATCTCGGCGCCAACGGCCAGCCGGCTGACCTGGCGCGGATGCAGGCCGACCGGGCCGACGCGGTGGTCTTCAACGGCTACGTCTCGCAGTACGCCTTCCGCCCGCTGACCGCACGGACCGGGCAGCGGGTCCGGATCTGGCTACTGGACGCCGGCCCGAATCGCGCTACCGCCTTCCACGTCGTCGGCGCGCAGTTCGACACCGTCTACGCCGAAGGTGCCTACCGGCTGCGCCCGACCGACCCGGGCGGCGCCCAGGTGCTCGACCTTGCCCCCGCCGGCGGCGGGTTCGTCGAGACCGTCTTCACCCAGCCGGGCACCTACCCGTTCCTCACCCACGCGCTGGCCGACGCCGACCGCGGCGCCCGCGGCGCGGTACAGGTCACCCCGTAGCCGACCTCGTCAAGGAGGGACCCGCCATGGGTCACGTCGACGTTCCGGTACGCCCCGGCGACGCCCAGCGCCGCCGGCCCGGTAAGGCTGGCCGCCGCAAGCCTGGTAACGCGGCGCGCCGGCGACGCTTCATCCCGCCGCAGCACGGCGCGTGGGCGATGCTCGTGGTGCCCTACCTCGCCGGGCTGGTCGCGGCCGGCTACCGGTGGCCCGACGCCCCGCTGCTGGGCGCCTGGATCGCCGGGTACCTGCTGTCCTACTACGCCTTCCAGGCGGTCAAGTCCCGCCGCGTGCAGCGGTACCGCACGCAGTTGGTGCTGTACGCCGCCGTGGCCGCGCCGCTGGCGCTGCTCGTCGTGGTCGCGCGGCCCGGCGTACTCGTCTACGCGCCCGGCTACGCCGCGCTGTTCGCCGTCAACACCTGGTACGCCGCCCGACGCCAGGAACGAGCGTTCGTCAACGACCTGGCGTCGGTGCTGCAGAGCTGTCTGATGGTGTTCGTCGTCGCGGCCGTCGCCGACGTCCCACCGGCTGCGGTGTTCGGGATGTTCGTGCTGTGCGTGGCGTACTTCGTGGGTACGGTCTGCTACGTCAAGACGATCATCCGCGAGCGCGGCAACCCCACGTATCTCCGCTTGTCCGTCGGCTACCACGTCCTGGCGCTCGCGGTCGCCGCCTGGTTCGGGCTCATGCCTGCCGCCCTGTTCGCCTGGCTGCTGGCCCGGGCAGCGCTGTTGCCCGGACGCGGATGGACGCCCAAACGGACGGGCGTCGTGGAGATCGTCAATTGCGCGCTGATGTTGCTGGTCGCGGGTACGGCACTGGCGTGACGGACACCCGCCTACCGCTTACGGGGCTATGCCGTGGTGGCGGGCGTACGTGGTGGCGGCTGCGCGGTCAGCGATGCCGGTCTTGGTGAAGATCCGGTTGATGTGGGACTTCACGGTGCTGGGTTCGATGTGCAGACGGGTAGCGATCGCCGGGTTGGTGAGGCCTGCGGCGATCAGTGCGAGGACTTCAGCCTCGCGGGTGGTGAGGCCGTCGGGCAGGTCGGTGGGGACGTACCCGACCCGGGCGGCGGAGACGAGCCGAGCCTGCACGGCGGGGTCGAGCGGCGCTAGGCCGGTCGCGGCGGCGGCGATGGCTTGGCTGATCTCTGCTCGTCCGGCGTTCTTGGTGAGGTAGCCGCGGGCGCCCGCGGCGAGAGCGCCAAGGACGGAAGCGTCGTCGGCGTAGCTGGTGAGGATCACGACTGCGGTGGCGGGGTGGTCGGCGGTGAGCCGAGCGGTGGTGGCGATGCCGTCCATGCCTGGCATGCGCAGGTCGAGGAGGACGACGTCGGGCTGATGGCAGGCCACGGCCGCAAGCGCGGTGGGCCCGTCGATGGCCTCAGCCACCACGTCGATGTCCGGGAGCAGGTCGAGGAGCGCGACGAGTCCTTCCCGTACGGCGGCCTGGTCCTCGGCCACCACCACCCGTACGACGTTCACGCCGGTACCCGGGCCTCAACGTGCCAGTGGCCACCGACGGCGCCGGTGGTCAGGGTGCCGCCGACCTGTGTGATCCGTTCTCGCATGGCGCGCAGACCGTGCCCGCCGCTGACCGGGTCAGTGCCCGTGACGGTCTTGTTGTGGACGGTGACGGTGAGGGTGTCCGCCTCGTAGGAGAGGGTCACTGCGGCATCGGTTCCGGGGGCGTGCTTTCCGGCGTTGGTGAGTGCTTCTTGGAGCAGGCGGTAGACCGCCATTCCCGTGGTGGGCGACAGCGGCCGTGGCTTGCCGTGCACGGCGAGGTCCGCGGTCAGGCCGGAGGAGTCGATGAGGTTCTTGAACAGCTCGTGGACGCCGACAGCGCCGTCGCGAAGAGTACGCACCGCGGCGACGGTTTCCTCCTGCCCGCTGCGGGCCAGCCGCGCCGCCTTGGCCAGCTGAAGGAGCGCGTGGTCCCGGTCACCGATGGTCTCGAGCGCGGCCGATGCGGCTTGCACGTGCAGCGACAGGGCGGTCAGTGAATGGCCGAGGATGTCATGCAGTTCGGCTGCGATGCGGCCGCGTTCCGCGAGCATCGCGGCGCGCGCGTGGTCTCTCCGATTACGGCCCACGATGTAGGCGACAAAGGCGACGGCGGCGAGCGTGGCCAGCAGGTCGCCCCGGTGCAGGAGGTATCCGGCAAGCAGGATGCCGCAGCACACCCCCGCCAACGGCAGGCCGATCCGGGCGGGTTGCGCGGCACCCGCGTCCACGCAGGCCCACAACGTGAACCAGCAGACGGCCGGTGCTGGATGCACGAACAGTAGCGCGCTGCCTGCCACGCCGGTCCAGCAGACAAACACGGTCAGTGGCACGGAGGTGCCACGCGGGCCGGTGACGGCCCAGCCGATCCAGCCCGTTGCGGCGGCGGCCAGCGCGATCGCGGTCGCCAACTGGATGCCGTGCAGGCCGAGGATCCCCGAATGGGCGATCTCGCCCCACAGGATGAAGGCGAGCCCGGCGGCCATAGCGGCCCTCAGCTGGCCTTGCTTCAGGGGCATCGTGATCATTGCGGCCCACCATGATCGACTAGCCGGCTCATCGTGGCCTACAACCAAGGATCCGTCCAGTGGGTGGAGGATCTCCACCCGGTGCACCGCCTACCTTCAGGCCCATGTCAACCGCACTCACCCTCGCCAACCTCGCCATCGTTGCCGTCCTGCTGGCCCGGGACTGGGGTCACCGTCGGGTGAGCCTGCTGGCCCTGCTGCGACCGCTGTTGCTCTCCGCGGTCGTCGTTCCGTTCGTCATGCCGGGATGGGACCTGACCGGAAACGGGTTGCTCCTCGAATTGGCGACCGTCGCGGCCGGCGCTCTGCTCGGCGTCCTGGCATCCTCGTTCATGCGCGTCACGGTGGACGCGACCGGCCGGGCATGGACCGATGCCGGACTGGCGTACGTGGCCGTGTGGATCGCGATCGCTGCATCCCGGCAGGCGTTCATCTACGGCTGCCAGCACTGGTTCACCCGCGACCTCGGCGCGTTCCTGGTCGGCAACCGCATCAGCGTCAACGCGTTCGCCGACTCCATCATGCTGCTCACCCTGACCACCGTGGTCGCCAACCGCCTCGCAATCCTGATCCGAAGCCGCCTCCCGACCGCGAGTCCCCCGCCGCGTGCGGCCGCCCCCGTCGGCAGCCGATGAAGCGCCGCCAAGCCACAGCCGGTCAGCCGACTCTCGGCCTGGTGCTGGACAACGACACGACGATCACGCCCTGCAACTCGGAGCAGGAGCAGGCGACCAGGAGGTCAGCCAAGGGTGCCGGCCGGGTATTGGTCGTGGCGGGCGTACAGCTCGATCCACTCCTGCTCGGTGAGCTCGCGGCCGGTCGCGACGATGTCAGCGAGCTCCTCGAAGTACGCCTCGCGTGGCGCGCCGGGCGTGAACAGGACCAGCATCGAGGCGGCCCCGCCGGAGTTGTTGGCGAAGGCGTGGATACCGCCGGATGGCACGTGCAGGAAGTCGCCGGACGTGGCGTCGGTCCACGTGTGTCCGTTGTAGAGCGCGACGGTGCCTTCGAGGATGTAGAACGACTCGGAGAAGGTGCGGTGGTAGTGCCCGGAGGGGGTGGCAGCGGTGGGCGCGACCGCGGCCATGTCCCACCGGTAGAGACCGAACCCACCGTCGGTGGTCGCTCCGGTCGCCAGGTGACTAACCCTCGTCCTGGCCCCGATCGCCAGGTCAGGCGGCGCTTCGGCGCGCCGGAAGGTGGCGCTCAGCGCACCCGTCTCGCCGAAATACCGGGGCGGTGCATAGGACATGGTCGGCTCACCTCGACAGCTTGTTGATCCTGTTCGAAACCGACGCTACGGATCGCTTGGCCCACCGGCGAGATCCAATCCCGGGTCACCCCGTTGAGCCAATCCCCGCCCGACGAGCTGACCGTTGCCGCGTTGTGCCGCTATGGCGTCGCCACTCCCCCATTCACGACCGGGGTCACCGCCCGCCCGGCGGCCATGAGCGCGGTCACGGTGACCGCGACGGCCGGCGAGGCTCCGGTCCGGTAGGCGCGGTGCATCGCCGAGAGGTATCGGCCGCCAAGCGCGGACAGGCCGGTGGCCGCGGCACCGGGAGGCAGGCCGCCGGCGAGCGCGAGCGCCGGTACGAGCGCCGCCCCGAGGCCCGCCGCGACCAGCGCCAGCACCGCCGGAAACTCGAGGCACTCGTGGGCGGCCAACGGCCGGAAGCCGTGCTCGTCGGCGAGGCGGTCGAGGGCGCGCCGGACCGCCGAGCCGGGCGGACCGACGATCCACGGGTCCTGCGCGAGGTCCGCGAGCCCACGCGGGGTCCGTTGCCACGCCGTTGGCACTACCACCCGGTACGGGTCGGAGAGCAACGCCACGGATTCCGTGCCGGCCGGTTGCGGCAGGGTGCCCGGCTCCGAGTCGTCGATCAACACGTCGACCGTGCCGGTGGTGAGCTCCCGCAGCGCCGATTCGCCCTCGAGTTCCAGGACGCGTGGGTCGATGGCCGGGTGCTCGGCGGCGAGGGCGCGCACCGCCGGAACGACGAGGTGGGCGATTGCCGTCGGAAACGCGGCGATGGTGACCGGCCCGGCGACCCGGCCGGTCAACGCGGAGATCGCCCGCCGCGCCTCGGTCAGTTCCGCCTCGATCCGCTCACCGGTCGCGGCGAGGTGGCGTCCAGCCTCGGTGAGCGTCACCCCGCGCGGGCCCCGGTCGAGGACGGCGACACCCACCTCCCGTTCCAGTTGGGCGATCTGCTGGGAGACCGCCGACGGCGTCAGATGCAGCAACGGCGCCGCGGCGGCGACGCCGCCACGCCGGGCCACCGCCCACAGCACGCGCAACCTGCGCGGGTCGATCTCCATGCAGTTCTCCTTAATGCCCGGCCCAGCAACTCTCGCTTGTCACCGCGCCGGCGGAATCCCATCCTTGGCGGTTGTGAGCAGCGAGAACATACGACGGGGGCGGGACGTGGCACAGCAGTGGCGGGCGGAGTTCGACGCGGAAATCACCTTCACCAACGGTGGCGGATTGACCGCCCACGGGTTCCGGCTCGACGTCGACGACGAGCACGTCGGGCCGGCCGAGGTGGGAGCCGCGTTCGTCCGCGAGCTCGGGCTGCTGATGGTCGCCGACGTGGCGATCTCCGGGCTGCGGCTGCTCGCCGAGCCGCACAAGGGGCGGCGGGCCGTGGCCCCACCCCCGGCCGCCCCCGGCCTCGTCGAGCTTTCCCACCGCATCCACGCCGGCATGATCACCTATCCTGGCCTTCCCGGACCGCAGATCACCGCCCAGGTGTCCCGCGACGCGTCCCGGCAGAGCTACGCGCCCGGTACCACCTTCCAGATCGACCGGATCACGATGGTGGCCAACACCGGCACGTACCTCGACACGCCATACCATCGGTTCGCCGACGGCTACGACCTCGCCGGCATCCCGGCCGAACGCTTCGCCGACCTGCCCGGTGTCGTGGTGCGGCTCACCGATCACCCTGGACCGGCCATCGGGCCGGAGCTGCTCGCGCCGTACGACGTGGCGGGGCGGGCGGTGCTCGTACACACGGGCTGGGACCGGCACTTCGGCACCGCCACCTACGGGTCGGGTGGTCACCCGTACCTCACCAGGGCCGCAGTGGACCACCTCGTCGCGGCCGGCGCAGTACTGGTCGGGATCGACTCGATCAACGTCGACGACACCACCGACGGTGCCCGGCCGGCCCACACCGGGCTGCTCGCCGCGGGTGTCACGCTCGTCGAACACCTCACCAACCTCGAGGCGTTGCCGGTGACCGGTTTCCGGTTCCACGCCGCGCCCGCTCCGGTCGCCGGCATGGGCACGTTCCCGGTCCGCGCGTACGCCGTCCTCGGCGCCTGATCATGTCGCTGATCGTGACCGTGGTGGAGGCGGTCGGCTGGCTGGGCGCCGCGGTCCTGCTCGCCGCGTACGCCCTGACGTCAACGGGGCGGCTCGCCGGTGACGGCCGGACCTTCCAGTGGCTCAACATCGCCGGAGGCGGCGGCCTGGCGGTCTCGTCGACCGTGCACGGCGCGTGGCCGTCCGCCGCGCTCAACGTCGTGTGGATAGCGATCGGGTTCGGGGCGTTGGCCACCACCGCGTCGACCGCTACCGCCCGTTCGCGGTGATCCCGGAGCTCGACGTCCGTCGGAGGTGGTGGGCTGGTGCGCGCCCGAGTCGAACCCGAGCCGGATCAGGTCAAGGGTGGTGGATCGGGGTCTCAAGGCCGGTGAGGCGGCGACCCGAGCCACCCCAGGCCTGGGCGATGATCTCGGCGGCGATCGCCACGGCGGTCTCCTCCGGCGTTCGCGCGCCGAGGTCCAGCCCGATCGGGGAGGAGAGCCGGGCCAGGGCGGCCTCGTCCACACCCGCCTCGCGCAGCCGGCGCAGCCGGTCCTCGTGGGTGCGGCGGCTGCCCATCGCGCCGATGTAGCGGGCCGGGGTGCGCAAGGCGACCTCGAGCAACGGCACGTCGAACTTCGGATCGTGGGTCAGCACGCACAGCACTGTGCGTTCGTCGACGGCCGTCGACTCGAGGTACTTGTGCGGCCACTGGACGACGAGGTCGTCGGCGTCCGGGAAGCGCTTGCGGGTGGTGAACACCGGGCGGGCGTCGCAGACCGTGACGTGGTAGCCGAGGAACCGGCCGATCCGGGCCACCGCGGCGGCGTGGTCGATCGCTCCGAAAACGATCATCCGGGGCGGGGGCACGTACGACTGGACGAAGACGGACACCTCGTCGCGTCGCTGCTCCCCGTGCGCACCCAGGTGGATGGTGCCGGTGCTGCCGGTCGCGAGCATGCCGGCCGCCTGCTGCGCTGCCGCGCGGTCCAGGTCGGGGTTGCCGAGGCTGCCCGCGACCCGGCCGGGCCAGACCACCAGCTGCGCGTCCTCGACCGATGCGGTGGCGACCGGCTGGCCTCCTCTGATCGCGGCGAGCACCTCGTCGAGCTCGGTCAACGCGACGTCCGGCTGGACCAGGACCTCGATCGTGCCACCGCAGGTCAGGCCCACCTCGAACGCGTCGTCGTCGGTGACACCGTAGGTCTGGGTCACCGCCTTGCCGGTCTCGGCCGACAACAGGCAGAGCTCGTAGACGGCACCCTCGACGCAGCCGCCCGAGATGCTGCCCAGGACCTCGCCGTCGGCGGAGACCGCCATGGCCGCGCCCGGCTGCCGGGGGGCCGACCGCCAGGTCCGTACGACGGTCGCCACGGCGAACGCGACGCCGGCGGCACGCCAGGCCGTCAGCCCGTCGACGATGTCCCGCATGTCAGCACGATCCGTGAGCCGCGGCCGCCCGGTCAACGCCGACCTAAGTGATTGCTTAGGTCGGCGTTGACTTCGGTAGGCGCCGGGGTGAGATTTTGCCGGACTACGGAGGTGCGACATGCAGGTTCCGGCACCGTTCGAGTACGAGCGAGCCACCACTGTGGACCAGGCCATCGGTCTGCTGGAACGGCTGGGCAGCACGGCGCGCCTGGTCGCTGGCGGGCACAGCCTGCTGCCGATGATGAAGCTGCGCCTGGCCAACTTCGACTACTTGATCGACATCAACGATCTGCACGCGGAACTGGGCTACATCCGGCCGGGCCGCGACGAGATGCGCATCGGCGCGCTCACCCGGCACCGTGAGCTGCTTGAGTCCGCTCAGTTGGCCGCGGCGTTTCCGATCTTCGCCGACGCCGAGCGGGTGATCGCCGATCCGGTCGTACGCAACCGGGGCACGTTGGGCGGCTCGCTCTGTCAGGCGGATCCGTCCGAGGATCTGTCCGCGGTCTGCACGACCCTGGATGCGAGCTGTGTGATCCGTGGGCCGGGCGGTGCCGAGCGGGTCGTGTCGATGGAGGAGTTCCACGTCGGGCCGTACGAGACGGCGGTCGGCGACGCGGAGATGCTGGTCGAGATCCGGCTGCCGGTGCGGCCGGGGGGCGGCAGCGCGTACGAGAAGGTCGAGCGCCGGGCCGGCGACTGGGCCGTGGTCTCGGCGGGCGCGGCGGTCTGGCTCGACGGCGGCGCGATCGCGGACGCCCGGGTCGGGCTCGCCGCGGTCGGGCCGAACACCGCGGGTATCCCGGAGATCTCCGCGGCGCTGCGCGGCCAGGAGCCCACGGAGAGCCTCTTCGAGCAGGCCGGGGCGATCGCGGCGCGCAGCTGCGAGCCGGTCACCGACCAGCGCGGCAGCGCGGAGTACAAGCGGCATCTGGCCGCCGAGCTGACCAAACGGGCCCTGCGCCGGGCCGTAGAGCGGGCGAGGAGTTGAGCATGCAGGTCACCATGACCGTCAACGACGTCGAGGTCACCCGGGAGATCGAGGGCCGGCTGCTGCTGGTGCACTTCCTGCGGGACGTGCTCGGCCTGACCGGCACGCACTGGGGCTGCGACACCAGCAACTGCGGCACCTGCGTGGTCTGGCTGGACGGCGAGCCGGTGAAGTCGTGCACGGTACTTGCCGCCATGGCCGGCGGCCACGAGGTGCGCACGGTCGAGGGCCTGGCCAACGGCGCCGAGCTCGACCCGATCCAGCAGGGCTTCATCCAGTGCCACGGCCTGCAGTGCGGCTTCTGCACCCCTGGGATGATGATGACCACCCGGGCGCTGCTCGACCGGAACCCGGATCCGACCGAGGCGGAGATCCGCGAGGCGATCTCCGGCCAGATCTGCCGCTGCACGGGCTACGCCACCATCGTGCGCTCGGTCCGCTGGGCCGCCGTGCACGAGGCCGCCGCCGCAGCCCGGGTCCCCGAGCAGGCCCAGTCCAGCGAAGCCGGCGAGATCGCGGACGCCGGCCAGAGCGTCGGGAGCGTCGCATGACGACCGTGCACGAGCGCGTGGACACCTTCCACGACAACGACCAGAAGCCGATCGGGCACGGCCGGATGCTGCGTAAGGAGGACCCGCGGTTCGTCCGCGGCCGCGGCCGGTACGTCGACGACGTCCAACTGCCCGGCATGCTGCACCTCGCCATTCTCCGGGCACCGGTCGCCCATGCCCGGATCGTCAGCATCGACACGAGCGCCGCGGAGGCGTCACCAGGGGTCAAGGCGGTGGTGACCGGGGCGATGTTGGCCCAGCAGAACCTGGCCTGGATGCCGACCCTCTCCAATGACGTGCAGGCCGTGCTGGCCACCGACAAGGTGCGCTTCCAGGGCCAGGAGGTGGCGTTCGTCGTAGCCGAGAACCGGTACGCGGCGCGGGATGCGCTCGAGCTGATCGACGTGGAGTACGACATCCTCGAGCCGGTCATCGACGCCCGCCGCGCACTGGAGCCGGACGCCCCGCTCATCCGCGACGACCTCGAGGGCAAGGCGAACAACCACTGCTTCGACTGGGAGACCGGCGACGAGGCGGCCACCGCAGCCGTGTTCGGGCGCGCCGACGTGGTGGTCAGTCAGGACATCGTCTATCCCCGGGTGCACCCGGCACCGATGGAGACGTGCGGGGCGGTCGCCGACTTCGACGCGGTCGAAGGCAGGCTGCGGCTGTGGTCCACCACCCAGGCGCCGCACGCGCACCGCACCCTCTACGCCATCGTGGCGGGCATCCCCGAGCACAAGATCCAGGTGATCTCCCCGGACATCGGCGGCGGGTTCGGCAACAAGGTGCCGATCTACCCGGGGTACGTCTGCGCGATCGTCGCGTCGATCGTCACGGGTAAGCCGGTGAAGTGGATGGAGGACCGCTCGGAGAACCTCGTCAGCACCGGCTTCGCCCGCGACTACATCATGCGCGGCGAGATCGCGGCGACCCGGGACGGCCGGATCCTGGCCATCCGTACCAACGTGCTCGCCGACCACGGCGCATTCAACGGCACCGCCGCGCCCGTGAAGTATCCGGCTGGCTTCTTCGGAGTGTTCACCGGCAGCTACGACATCGAGGCCGCCTACTGCAAGATGACCGCGGTCTACACCAACAAGGCACCCGGCGGCGTCGCGTACGCCTGCTCGTTCCGGATCACCGAGGCGGTCTACCTGGTGGAGCGGATCGTCGACTGCCTCGCCGACGAGTTGGGCATGGACCCGGCCGAGCTGCGGTTGAAGAACTTCATCAGGCCGGAGCAGTTCCCCTACACGACAAAGACCGGCTGGGTGTACGACTCGGGGAACTACGAGCCCACCATGCGGCAGGCGATGGACATCGCGGGCTATGCCGAGTTGCGTCGCGAGCAGGAGGAGAAGCGGGCCCGAGGCGAACTGATGGGCATCGGCATCTCGTTCTTCACCGAGGCCGTCGGCGCCGGGCCCCGCAAGGACATGGACATCCTCGGACTGGGCATGAACGACGGCTGCGAGCTGCGGGTGCACCCGACCGGCAAGGCCGTGGTCCGGCTCAGCGTGCAGTCCCAGGGCCAGGGGCACGAGACGACGTTCGCGCAGATCGTCGCCGAAGAGATCGGGATCCCGCCGGCGGACATCGACGTGGTGCACGGCGACACCGACAACACCCCGTTCGGCCTCGGCACGTACGGCAGCCGCTCGACGCCCGTGTCGGGCGCGGCGGCCGCCCTGGTCGCCCGCAAGGTCCGCGACAAGGCGCGGATCATCGCCTCGGGCATGCTCGAGGTGTCGGTTGCCGACCTGGAGTGGGAGAAGGGCGCATTCCACGTCACGGGCGACCCGGGCAAGTCCGTCACGATCCAGGACATCGCCATGCGCGCGCACGGTGCCGGTGAGCTGCCCGAGGGCGTCGAGGGCGGCCTCGAGGCACAGATCTGCTACAACCCGTCGAACCTGACCTACCCGCACGGCGCGTACATCTGTGTGGTGGATGTCGATCCCGGCACCGCACAGGTGAAGGTGCGGCGGTTCATCGCGGTTGACGACTGCGGCACCCGGATCAACCCGATGATCATCGAGGGGCAGGTGCACGGCGGGTTGACCGACGGGGTCGGCATGGCGCTGATGGAGATGATCGCGTTCGACGAGGACGGCAACTGCCTCGGCGCGTCGCTGATGGACTACCTGATCCCGACGGCGCTCGAGGTACCGGACTGGGAGACCGGCTTCACCGTCACCCCGTCGCCGCACCACCCGATCGGCGCGAAGGGCGTGGGTGAATCGGCCACGGTCGGGTCGCCGCCGGCGATCGTCAACGCGGTCGTGGACGCCCTCAAACCCTTCGGCGTACGGCATGCCGACATGCCGTTGACGCCGTCGCGGGTCTGGGACGCGATGCGCGGTCAAGCGCGGCCGCCGGTGTGAGGGCTACGCCGATGTCGACGATCGCACACCGCGTCCGCGAGCTGACCGTCTCGGGTGAGCCGTTCGTGCACGCCACTGTGGTCCGCGCGCAGGAGCCGACGTCGGCGCTACCGGGCGATGCCGCGGTGGTCCTCTCGGATGGCTCGATCGAAGGCTTTGTCGGTGGGGCGTGCGCCGAGAGTTCGGTGCGGGCGGCGGCGCTCGGTGCCCTGCAGGACGGCGCCACACTGCTGCTGCGGGTGCTGCCGGACGGCACGGCCACGTTCCCGGAGACCCCGGGGGCGCGGGTGGTGGTCAACCCGTGCCACTCCGGTGGCGCAATCGAGATCTTCCTGCGGCCGGTGCTGCCCGCGCCCGTGCTGGGGCTGGCGGGCAGCACGCCGATCAGCGCTGCGGTGGCGACGCTGGCGGAGTTCCTCGATTTCGAGGTCGCCGCCGCCGGCGACTATGCGGGCGCGACCGCGGTCGTGGTGGCCGGGCTCGGCAAGGGCGAGCAGGACGCGATCCGGGCGGCGCTGGACGCCGGCGTGGGCTTCATCGCGCTGGTCGCCAGCCGCAAGCGCGGCGCGGTCCTGCTCGACCAGTTGGAGCTGACCGACGCCGAACGGGCGCGAATCCACTCGCCGGCCGGGGTGGACATCGGGGCGCGTTCGCCGCAGGAGATCGCCCTGTCGATCATGTGTGAGGTGGTCCGGGCGATCCGGGTGGACGGGTTGACCCCGGCCGCCGGTGCGCGGGAGGACGGCGTGGCTGCGTCCTCCGACGCGCCGGTGTCCCAGCCGCAGCAGGCCGTCGACCCGGTGTGTGGGATGACCGTGCTCGTCGGGCCGGAGACGCCGCACGCGCGGGTCGACGGGCAGGACTTCTGGTTCTGCTGCCCCGCCTGCCGCGCCCGCTTCACCGCGGTGTAGCCGTGTTCGTGACCGGCCTGGTGCTCGCCGCAGGGGCGTCCGTGCGCCTCGGCGGGGCCAAACAGTTGCTGCCGTACCGTGGGCGGACACTGCTCGACGCGACTCTGGAGCTGGCCCGCTCCTGCGGCTTCGATCAGCTGCTCGTGACGCTGGGCGGTGCGGCAAACCTGGTGCGCGAGCGGGTGGACCTGACCGGGGTCGAGGTCGTCGAGAATTCGGCCTTCAGCACCGGTTGCGGGTCGTCGATCAGCTCGGCGGTGGACGTGGTGGATCCGCGCGCCGACGCGCTCGTCCTGCTCCTCGGCGATCAGCCCGGTGTGCGCGCCGCCGACGTGCGGCGGGTCGCCGCGGTGGCCCCCGCGCTCGGCGTATGCCGGTACTCCGACGGGCTGGGGCATCCGTTCCGATTCGGCCGTGCGGTCTTTCCCGAGCTGCGCGGCCTGCACGGCGACAAGGCCGTCTGGAAGCTGCTGCACTCCGGCCGCTACCCGGTGGCCGAGGTGCCCGCCGACGGGCCGGTGCCGATCGACGTGGACACCCGCGCGGACTACGAACGGCTGCTGGCGGGCGATGCGCGGTGAAGGATCACCTGGCCGTTCAGCGCCGCCTCGACGCCGTCGACTATCTGGCCGACGACGGCATGGCGATGGCCCTGTTCCTGGCCCTCAAGCTGGGCAAACCGCTGCTGCTGGAGGGCGAGCCCGGGGTCGGCAAGACCGCGGCGGCCAAGGCTCTGGCCCGGGCGCTGGACACCACGCTGATCAGGCTGCAGTGCTACGAGGGCCTGACCCCCGGCGAGGCGCTCTACGAGTGGAACTACCAGCGCCAGCTGCTCGCGATCCGCCTCGCCGAGGCGCAGCACGCGAAACTCACCGACGCCGACCTGTTCACTGCCGAGTTCCTTCAGGAACGGCCGATCCTGCGGGCCGTACGCCACCAGGGGCCGGTGCCGCCGGTGCTGTTGATCGACGAGATCGACCGCGCCGACGACGAGTTCGAGGCGCTGCTGTTCGAGTTCCTCGGCGAGGCCGGCATCACGATCCCCGAACTGGGCACGTTCACCGCGACCACGCCGCCGGTCGTCGTGCTCACCTCCAACCGCAGCCGAGAGCTGCACGACGCGCTGCGCCGGCGCTGCCTGTACCACTGGATCGACTTCCCAGACCCGGGCCGGGCGGCCGAGATCGTCCGCCGGGCCGTGCCGGGTGCGGCCGAGCCGCTGATCCGCACGGCGACGGATTTCATCGGCGGCGTGCGCGGCCTGGAGCTGGACAAGGCACCCGGCATGGCCGAGACCATCGACTGGGTTGCCGCGCTGTCCGTGCTGGGCGCCACCGACCTCGCCGCCCACGACGTGGGTCGCACCATCGGCACCATCGCCAAGACCCCCGACGACCGTGCCGCCGTCGCCGCCGCGCTCGTCACGTATCAGGAGAATCAACCATGAAGATCACCAACGAGTTCGCGGTCAACACCCCGGTCGAGCAGGCCTGGGCGGTCCTCACCGACCTCGAAGGGATCGCGCCATGCCTGCCGGGCGCCCAGCTCACCGGCGTCGACGGCGACGTCTACCAGGGCAAGGTGAAGGTGAAGGTCGGGCCGGTCATCTCCGAGTTCGCGGGCACCGCGCGATTCGTCGAGAAGGACGACGCGCAGTACCGCGGTGTGATCGACGCGAAGGGCCGCGACGCCCGGTCGGCGGGCAACGCCGCCGCACTGGTCTCCGCCCAGCTGCGCCCGGACGGCGACCGGACCCTGGTCAGCGTCGACACCGACCTGAGAATCTCGGGCAGGCTCGCCCAGTTCGGTAGCGGCATGATCAAGGAGGTGTCGAGCAAGCTGCTCGCTCAGTTCGTCGCCAACCTCGAGGCCAAGCTGGCGAGCGAGGAGACGAGCCGGGCGGTGCCGGGCGGCGAGCCTGCGGACACCCCGGCCGCGCCCGCCGCCCGCCCCGAGCCTGAGCCCGCCACGGTCGTAGCCGCCGCGCCCGTCGCCACCACGCCCAGCATCACCGCCGTCGAGCCGACGCCCGTGGAAACACCGACCACCGCCGCCCCCGCCGAGGCTGAGGCGCTCGACCTGCTCAGCATCGCCGGTAGCTCGATCACCAAGCGGCTGGTGCCGGTACTCGTCGGCCTCGTCGTGGTCGGCGCGGTGATCGCCTGGCTGGTCGGGCGCGGGTGAGTTCGGGCGTACTTCGCGGGATCGACCGGGCCGCGGTCGCCGTGGCTTTCGCCGACCGCCTGCGGCACGCTGGCGTCCCAGCCGGGCTCACCGACGTCGGCGACTTCGTCCGGGCGCTCGCTGCCAGCCCACCCGTCTCGCTGTCCACGCTCTACTGGACCGCCCGAGTCAGCCTGATCCGGCAGCACGCCCACCTTGCCGCGTTCGACCGCGTTTTCGCGGCTGTCTTCACCGACGCGCCGCCGCTACCACCGACCCGATCCGCGGCCCCATCGGGCCGCCGGGACGACGTGCACGTCCCCGTGCCCGCGGACACCGACAACGCGACCTCGGGCGGTGGGCTGCCGTGGGCGACGCTGCCACCGGCCGTCGCCGAGACGGAGGACTCCGAAGCGGTGACGCGGCTGCCCGAGCGGCGCCCCGCCGCCCTCGCCGGGCTCGCCGACCGGCCGTTCGACGAGCTCGACGGCGGGCAGGTCGCACTGCTCGGCGAAGCCCTGCGCGAGGCCGTCGCCGCCTGGCCGACCCGGCGCACCAGGCGGCACGCCGCCAGCCCGACCGGACGGCGGGTGGCGCTGCGGCCGACGATCGCCCGGGCCCGCCGCACCGCCTGGGAACCCGTCGAGGTCGTCCGCGAGCGGCCGGTGCGGCGACCACGCCGGGTCGTGCTGCTCTGCGACGTCAGTGAGTCGATGCGGGCGCAGGCGACCGCGTACCTGCACCTGATGCGAGCGTTCGCGGTGGTCGCCGACGCGGAGGTGTTCGCGTTCGCCACGACGCTGACCCGGCTCACGGTCGCGCTGCGACACACCTCCGCGGCCGCGGCGGTCGCGCAGGCCAGCGCGGCCGTGACCGACCGGTTCGGCGGCACCCGGATCGCCACGAACCTCCGCGCCCTCCTCGCCTCCCACCACGGTGACGCCGTCCGCGGGGCGGTCGTGGTCATCGGGTCGGACGGCTGGGACAGCGACCCGCCCGGCGAGCTCGCCGACACGATGGCCCGGCTGCGCCGCCGCGCGTACCGGATCGTCTGGTTGAATCCGCGGGCCGGCGCCCCCGGCTTCGTCCCTCGAGTGGCGGGCATGGCCGCCGCGTTGCCCTACTGCGACCGGCTGTTGCCGGCCGGAACGTTCCGGGACCTGATGGACGTTGCCGGTCAGCTCCAGAGCGTCACGTGCACCGACGGCCTGAAGTGGCCGACCCGGACGCCCGCGCCGCGCATCATCGCCTGAATCGCCCGCGGCGTCGACGCGAACCGGGACAGCTCGGCCGCCGCCGACGGAGTGCCCGCGGCGAGCACCAGCGAATGCCAGACGGTCTCGAGCGTGGTATGCGGCCCGGCCACCAGCAGGAGCTGGCCCGTCCGGACGTCCGGCGCGACGGTGAACGACAGCGCCGGCGCGACGCCCTTGCCCCGTTTCGCCTCCCCTAGCGCGGCCGCGTGGCTCTGGAAGATCTGCTGCCGGTCGTCGGGCACGGCCAGCCGGCGCAGCATCGCCTGGACCGCACCGAGGTCCGTGCTCGCCGAAGGGCCCAGCAGCCATGTCTGGGAGCGCAACTGCGCCGCCGACGCCGGCACGCCGGCCAGCGGATGGTCCGGGCCGACCACGATCACGAGCCGGTAGTTCATCGCCGGCCGGCAGGTGATCGCCGGGTTGACAACCGACGGCTGCGGCCCAATGGCGATGTCCGCGGCCCGGGTCAGCAGCAACGTCTCGAAGGAGCCTGGATCGCGCACGCTCAGCTCCACGTCGAGGTCGGAGGCGCGCTTCGCGAACAGCTCGATCAGGCCCGGCGCGGCGAGCTCAGCGAACAGGCTGGAGGCGGCGACCCGCAGCAGTCGGCGACCGCGTCCCGCGGCGCTCACCTCGAGTACCGTGCGGTCCTGCAGGCCGAGCAACTCGGCGGCGCGACTGGCCAGCCGCAGCCCACCGGGAGTGAACGCGAGCCCGGCCACCGTCCGGGAGAACAATTTGTCCCCGAACTCCTTGCGTAGTTGTCCGATGTGCAGCGAAACGGCCGACTCGGAGACCGAGAGGTGCGCGGCGGCCTGCTTGACGGATCCCAGTCGGACCACGGCGACATATGCCCGCAGCTGCGCCGGGGTCATGGTCGCTCCAGGCGGGCGGTGTAGCCGGCGTCGCCGATCGCGGCGACCACGTCGGCAGGGCTGCAGCGGCCCGGGTCCACAGCTACCTTCGCCATGCCGGTGCGCACGCTGGTCGTCGATGACACGACGCCGTCGACCTTCTCGACGGTCTCGTCGATCAACATGCCGCAGGAGGCGCAGTGCATGCCCTGCACGGTCAAGGTGTAGGTGACGGTGCTGCGAGCCATCCGGGAGGCCCTCCTCACTGCTGGTTGGTGATGGTCAGCTTTCCGCCGTACATGCCCATGGCGCAGGTGTAGGCCAGCTCGCCGGGCTGCAGTACGCCCAGGTCGATGCGGACGTCTCCGTCTTCGGGCAGGGTCCACTGCTTGTTCAAGGTGGGAATGACGAAGACGCGGGTGCAGCCCTCGTTCTCCTGTGAGCGCACCACCAAGCTGGTCGGGATACCGGCCTTGACGGCGATGTTGCCCGGCTCGTAGGAGTCGCTGCGGGCAGTGACGATGACCTCCTGCCGGCCAGTTGTGTTCCGGTGGACCGCAGACCGGTCGCCTACGGCGGGACCGCCCCTGAACCCCAGCGTGCCCGAGAGGTTCTTCGCGGCGAGCGGTGAGTCGGCCAGATTGAGCGCGGCATTGAACGTGTACAGGCCGACGCCGAGCACCATCAGGCCGGCGCCGATGGCAAGGCGACCCTGCCAGGCGGTCGCCGCTTGGCGGGCGGCGTACCCGAGCATCATGAACAGCGGAGCGGTGCCGATGACGAACACCGACATGGTTGCGGCGCCGGCCAACGCCGAACCCGCAGTGAGGGCGAGGGCTTCGACGGAGAGGGTGATCCCGCACGGGATCACGACGGTGAAGAAGCCCAACAGGGCGGGGGCGAAGGCGGATTGGGAGCGGGCCCGGCCACGCACGAACCGCGACCACGCCGCCGGGGGTTCGACGGTGAGGCGTTTGAACGGTCCGACGCCGAGCTGCGCCAGCCCGAACGCGATGATCAACGCGCCGGCGGCCAGCTGTGTCCACACCCGCACGGTGGGCGTGAGCTGCACCGCGGTGCCGAGGGCGCCGAGCAGGGCGCCCAGCAGGCTGTGGGAGAACAGCTTGCCGCCCAGGAACCCGGCGACCGGAGCGAGGTGGTCGCCGGCCTGCGCCCGCGCCGCCCGCAACCCGCCGAGCACGCGCTTCGGCAGGGGTTCTGCGACGGTGCGGGCCCGCCCCTGCTGGCGACCAGTCTCGCCAGCCGGCTGGCTCCCGATGCCCGCTGTCCCTCCGCCAGCCGGGAGTCGCGCAGCGCGGGTCGTCGCCGTTGACCCGGCGTCCGCTGTGCTCGACGCGCGTTGGCGGGTGATCAGGCCGGCGAGCAGACCTCCCTGCACGGCGGCGCAGGAGATGCCCCCGGCGAACAGGCCGGTGACCAAGACAGCGCCCAGATTCACACGCATCCCTCCGGCTTGAGTCTAGAGCCGAGGTGGCCGGGGCCAACGTTGGCGCATGGTCCGTTGACCAACCATCCGCGGTCGGCCCGATGCCGGCCGTTGTCTGTCCGCTCCGGCCTGCGGACACGCCGGCTCTCCGGCATGGCGATCTTGGCAAGTCGGTGTGGCATTGTGAGTCGAGTGGAGCCGGACGCGGATGCCGGGGAGTACCGGACGCTGCCCCAGCCGGTGCGCGTCGGCCTGGGGGTGCTGCGCGACTACCGGCCGACGGTCGCTCGGGTGCGTGCCCTGCTGCGCAGTATGGTCACCTCGTTCGTGGTGCTCAGCACGACGCTGTGGCTGCTGCCGGGGGTCACCGCGAGCGGCTTGGTCGCGACCCTGTGGCTGGTCGGGCTGATCGCCGCGATCGGCGCGGTGCTGCGGCCGCTGCTGTTCGCCCTGGCCACCACGCTCGGCGGGCTCGGCGCTCTCATCATCGGCGTATCCGTGCAGGCCGTCGTCATGTACGTCGCGTTACGTCTGGATCCGGAAGCGGACGTGGCGGGGTTCGCCGATGCCTTCGCCGCCGCCTGGCTCGCCGTGGCGCTCGCGGCGGTCGTGAACTGGCTCGCGGACGCCGGAACGGACGACGCGTTCGTGAGCGAGATGCTGTGGGTGATGACCCGGGTGCGGCGCCGGCGGGAGCGGCGCCCCGGGTGGCGACCACAATGGCGGCGCGGCGGCGCCACGGTGGAGGCCCCCGCCGGGCAGGCAGCCGACGGCCTGCTCGTCGTCCAGCTCGACGGGGTGGCCGCGCCGCTGGTCTGGTGGGCCATCCGCGCCGGCAACCTGCCCACGATCGGCCGGTGGCTGCGCTCGGGCAGCCACCGGATGACCCGCTGGCACACCGGCCTTCCGGCGACCACGCCCGCGGCGCAGGCGGGCCTGCTGTACGGCGACATTCTGCGAGTGCCGGCCTATCGCTGGTACGAGAAGTCGACAGTGAGCGACAACGGGGCTCGCTCCACCGGCCGCCTGGTGGTGACCAGCCGGCCCCGCGACGCCGCCGAGATCGAGCAGCGCCTGTCCACCGGGCAGGGTCTGCTGCGGGACGGCGGCGTCAGCATCAGCACCGCCTTCTCCGGCGACGCCCCCACCAGCCTGCTCACGGTGAGCCGTGCGGGGCTGCCCGGACGGTCCACCCGGGGTTACGCGGTGTTCATGGCCAGCCCGTACGGTTTCGCACGCGCCGTGGTACGCGGTGCCGGGCAGGTGCTTCGCGAGCTGTACGAGGCGCGGCGGCAGCGGCTGCGCGACATCCAGCCCCGGGGTCGGCGCCGGGGCTCGTACCTGGCGCTGCGGCCGATGGCAAGCCTGCTCAGCGACCTGAACGTGTCGCTCATCGCCGAGCAGCTGGCCGGCGGGGCGCCGGTCGTCTTCTGCGACTTCCTGGACTACGACGAGGTGGCTCACCATGCCGGACCGGCCCGCCCGCAGGCGATGGCGGTCCTCGAGGCGCTTGACCAGACGCTCGGCATCCTGCAACGCCTGGCGGCCGAGGCGACGCGGCGGTATCACATCGTGGTGTTGAGCGACCACGGGCAGAGTCAGGGCGCCACGTTCCGCCAGCGGTACGGCGAGTCGCTGGCGCAGGTGATCGCCCGGCTGACCGCGCACCCGGTTCGGGAGATCGCGCCCGACGGCCGGCCGGCGCCCATCGCCGCAGCCGCGACGACGGCCGAGGCCGCCGATCCCGTCGAGGAGTGGGGCCGGGTGAACACGTTGCTCACCGAGGTCGGTGGCCGCCGGGGGGCGACCGGCGCGGCCGCTCGGTTGGCCCTGCGCTCGCACGTGGACGGGGGCGAGGTCAGCCTGGGGCCGGCCGACCGGGAGGAAGCGGCCACCCATGACGATCCGGAGACCGTGGTGGTGGCGTCGGGCAACCTGGCGATGATCTACCTGCCCCGTCAACCGGGACGGCTGACCCGCGAGCGGGTCGACGCCGTCGTCCCTGGACTGATCGACGGCTTGGTCGCGCACCCCGGCATCGGGCTGGTCGTGGTCGACTCCGCCGCGGGGCCGCTGGCGATCGGGGCCCTTGGCTGCCACCGGCTGCGGGACGGCCACGTCGACGGCGACGATCCGCTGGCGCCGTACGGCTCCCGGGCGCGCCAGGACCTGCTGCGCCACCAGGCGATGGACCACGTCGGCGACCTCGTGGTGATCAGCGCGGTGGACCCGGGCCTCGAGGAGGTCGCGGCCTTCGAGGAGTTGGTGGGCTGCCACGGCGGGCTCGGCGGCTGGCAGACGGAGGCCCTGCTCATCCATCCTTCCGGCTGGCCGCAGGAGGGCGAACTGGTCGGCCCGGACGACGTACACCGTCAGTTGCTCAGCTGGATGCGGCGGCTGGGGCTACGGCGGGCCGACGACCACGCCGGCACGCCGGACGGTCGGGCGGACAACGAGCCGGACCACGACCGACACCACAGGCCGGTCGCGTAGGCATCCGGCCGGACTACGGGCTCGCCGGCGGATCATCCGGCAGCCGCCGGCGCCGGCTCAGCCAACTCAGTCCCTGGGTGACCAGCACGACGAGCAGGACCGCGGCGACAACGCTCTGCCACGGCTCCGGAAAGACCGCCCGCCCGAGGACCCCGATCGAGGCGTAGAGCACCGACCACAGCAGGCTGGCCGGCGCGTTGGCGACCGCGAAGCGCCGCCAGGCCAGCCCTGCCACGGCTGCGGCCAGCAGCACCGGGACCCGGCCGCCCGGGATGAGCCGGGACACCAGAAGCGTCGAGACATGCCCCTCGCGAACGCGGCCCGAGACCAGGCCGACCCGCTGCCGTCCGCGCAGGCCGGGTAGTCGCCGGACGACCCGCTCACCACCCCAGCCGAGCATGCCGTACGTCGCGAGGTCGCCGACGTACGCGCCGATGGCGCCGGCGATCACGACCAGGACCACGGTGACCGGATGCTGGTGGGCGGCGAGCGCCGCGGCGCCGCTGACCGCCGCGCCGGTCGGTACCACCGGGACCACCGAGCCGAACAGCACCACCAGGATCAGCGAGCCCAGCGCGCCGAGCGTCGCCGTCACGGCCGGCGCACCGTGAACGACTCCCCCGGCTGCAGCACGCGCACCCGGGTGCCCGGCGAGACCGTCTCCACCTGCCGAGCGAAGTCGTCGCCCGGTCGGAAGAACCGGTCCGGCCGGATCCGGTCGCAACCGACCGGCCAGAAGGTGCCGAAGTGGATGGGTACGGCCCACGTCGCCGCCGCGCGCCGTACCGCTTCGGCTGCCCCCGTGGGGTCGAGGTGGCCGGGGCCGAGGGTCGGTCCCCACCCACCTACCGGGATCAGCGCGAGATCGAGCGGCCTCAGATCGGCCATCTCGTCGAACAGACCGGTGTCCCCGGCGAACCAGGTTCGCGCGCGGCCTTCGATCAGGTAACCGAGGGCGGGAGCGCGGTGCCGGGACCACAGACCCCGACCGGCGTGGTGAGCGGCGGGGACGGCGGCAACGGCGAGGCCACCGACCGTGATCCGGTCGCCGATCGCAAGTTCCGTGCAGCGCCCGGCGGCCGCCGCCCCGAGCGCCCGCCGGACCAGCCGTGCGGCGCCCGCCGGAACCACCAGCGCGGTGTGCTCGGGCAGCCGGCGCAGCGATGCGAAGTCCAGGTGGTCGGCGTGCAGGTGCGACACAAGTACGGCGTCCGGCGCGGACGGCAGGTGCGGGATAGGCCCACGACGACGGCGCAGATGGGCGAGCCGGTCCCGCAGCAGCGGATCGGTCAGCAGGCGGGTCCCCGAGTCCTCGATCCATACGGTGCTGTGCCCGCACCAGGTCATCTGGACCACACCCACACCGCCCCTGTCACGCATGCCACCGTAGCCGCGCTAGCCGTCACATTGCGCGAACTGACCGACCATGGCCGCCCTCGCGCCTCACGGACGGCAGCTCGGATTCCGGCCGGAAGCGGCGAGATGAGCCGCGAAAAACTCCTGCGGGACAGAAGAGGCCACTGGCCAGCGGTGACGCCGGCCAGGGGCCCCTTGACGCGATCAGCCTACGTCAGCCGTCGGACTCCGACGACGGGATGTAGGCGCCCGGCACGTCCGCCGGCGCGAAGATCTTGTCCTCGCCGGGGTACGGCTTCTTCCAGTCGTGCGCCTGGTACCAGGTGAAGTGGTTCATCTGCGCGGGGTTCGCGAAGTCCGGCTTGGCGTCGGGCCCGGTCAGCCGCTGGTGCGACTTCCACTCGTCCCACTTCGCCGCCACCTGCTGCTTGTCCGCCGGCACCGTCGCCGACGGCGCGGCCGCGGCGAGGGGGTTCTGCGGCGCCGGCGTGTCCACGCCGCAGGCAGGCGGGGTCGCCAGACCCGCGGTCAGCGAGGTCCGGTTGGGCAGCGCGGTGAACGGAGTGAAGTCCGCGTTCTGGGTGAACGCCCCACGCATCGGGCTGGCCGCGCTGTCCTTCTGGTTCATCGGCTTGATCCCGAGGATCTGCTCGATGGTCCGGATCATCGTGATCTGCGAGTAGTAGCGGCTGTCGACGACGCCGTGCCGGGCCCAGGGGCTGATGATCTGGATCGGGGCACGGTGGCCGTCGACGTGGTCGAGACCAGCCTGGGAGTCGTCCTCGACCACGAAGATCGCCGACTCCTTCCAGTACGGGCTGTGCGAGATCTTGTCGACGATCTTGCCCACCGCGAGGTCGTTGTCCGCGACCTGAGCGGCCGCGTTCGGCGGACCACCGGTGTGGTCGCTGGAGAGCCAGAACATGTTCAGGTTCGCGGGCCCGTTCTTCTCGAAGTCACGCTTCCAGATCTCGTACCGGTAGATGTCCGGGACGCCAAGGTCGTACTTCGGGAAGCCCTTCACCGACACGCTGTTGAGCGACGGAATCGGCGAGGACGAGACCAGGTTGTAGGCGGTGTCCTGCCCGGTCGCCATGTTCTTGGTGTCGCAGTACAGGTTCTGCCAGCTCGCGCCGGCCGGCTTGGTCAGGAACTGGTGGAACTCGCCGAAGTTCCGCACGGTCTTCCCGGCCGCCTGCGCACCGGTCCAGATGAAGCCGGTGGTCTGGTGGCCGAGAGCGTCGTCCTCCGTGTCGTAGCTGCGGACGTACTCACCCGCCGTGGACTCGGTGTACTCCGGGTTGTCGGCCTGCATCAGCCAGTTGTGGCCCTCGGCCGAGTTCGTGCCGATGTCGTACGTGTTGTCGTACAGCCCGAACTGCCGAGCCATCGCGTGCTGGTTCGGCGTCACGTTCTCGCCGAACTGCGCCAGCGACGGATCGCCGTTGCCACGCGGGTCGTCACCGAAGACCTGATCGTAGGTCCGGTTCTCCTTGACGATCAGGAAGACGTGCTTGATCGTCGAGGGGTCGCCGAGCTTCAGCGGGACCGGCATCGGCTTCGCGTCGCCCTTGCCCTCGGTCAGCGTGACCGAGCCGCCGTGCCAGCCGTTCTGGCTGAACACCTTGCCGGTCTCGGACCTGATGACGTCGTCGCTCGGCAGCGTGAACCGCGTCAGGCTCGACGTCGTGTCGTGGGTGCCGTGCCCGGCGGGGTTGTTGGGACGGCGGGCGTCGATACCGCGGGTGTTGGAGACCAGCACGTCGTTACCGACGGTGGTGATCTCCGCCGGGAAGTAGTCCGTCGGGAGCAGGCCGACGTAGCTGACCGGCTCCAGCGGGGTCGTGTACCGGTAGACGGCGACCGCGTTGGCGCGGCCGAGCGTCACCAGCAGGTGGCCGTCGTCCGTGAGCGTCACGGCATTGGGCTCGTAGCCCACTGTCGCCTCCGGCCACGGCTGGGTGGCGATGGTCTGGACGACCTTGTCGCTCGCGGTGTCGATGACCGACACGTCGTTGGTGGCGGTGTTGGTGACGAACAGCGCCCCGTTCTTGGCGTACAGGGCGGTCGGGTGCAGACCGACGTCGATGCTCGCGGGGGCGGCGGCCGGGTCGGCCAGGTCGATGACGCTGACCGTGCCGCTGAGGGTGGCAGCGGTCACCTGGTCGGCCAGCACCTGGGTGTTGTACGAGTTGATCGTGGGCTCGCCGGGCAACGCCTTCCGCCCGCCCTCGTTGCTGACGTAGAGCTTGTCCCGACCTTGACCATGTCACGCGGGGCGTTGCCCACGGCCCAGCTCTGCTCGATGGCCCCGGTCGCCGCGTTGATGGCGACCACCCGGTTCTGGCCGTTGACGGCGGAGTACACGGTGGAGCCGTCGGGCGAGAACACCGCCTCACCCACCAGCGCGCGCTTGGGCCCGTCCTGCGCGATCCGGATGAACGTCGGGTTGGCGAGGCTGCCGTCCGGGTTCACGGTGAACTTGCGGTAGCCGTCGGCCTGGCCCAACCACAGCTGCGAACCGTCGGGCGAGTACGTGGGGCCTTCCTGTCCCACGTCGTTGCCGCTGATGCGCGGATTCGCCGCCGCGTTGTTGCCGACGAGCTGCTGCACCTTGTAGTTCTTCAGGTCCACGATGGCGAGCGCCATCCCACCGTCGGTGACCGAGGCCGCGAGGTGGGTGCCGTCCGGGCTGACCGAGGACGACATGATCTTGCCGTTGTTGATGACGAGGCGGCCGCCGATCGGGTTGATGTACTGGTCGCCGGACACGACCAGGCCCTTGTCGGTGGTCTGGCCGACCTGGTCGGTGCCGAACTGGTGCGTCTGGGCGAAACCGATGCCGGTGCCGGCGGCGACGACGACAGCGGTGGTGCCTGCCGTCACGAGGGGGATCCGGCGGCCGATGCGTCGACCGAGAAGGCCGAAATGGTCCTTCTCGACACGCCGACGGCGGCGTGTTACCTGCATTGAGTTATCCCTTCGTGGTGGGGAGCAGTTCGACGTTGCCGTCGAACTGCCAGAGCGGGTTCGGTGCGTCCCCGGTCGGGGTCCGCACCAGGAAGTAGCCGTTGACTTCCTTCGGTCCGTCGCCATCGGCCACGAACCGCCCGTCTGCGGTGACGTCGAGCTGGTAGATGGCCGTCCCGGCGGCCTCGACGTCGGGGAGATGCCAGGAGACGACGCAACGCCAGTCGTTGCCCGGCCCCTGTGCGGCGAGCTTGCCGCCGCCCTTGTTGCACGTCGCCGTGGCCTTCAGCTGCACCTCGGTGACGTCGGGGCGGTTGAGCTGCCTGGTCTGCATGCGGTAGAGGTGGGCGAATGCCGTGGCGACCGAACCCTGCACCTTGTCCTGCTCGATCCCGGAGCCCGTGGCCGGGGTTGCCGCGGCGACGACCGCGACCGTCACGGCGACCAGCCCGACGAGCGGCAGGACTCCGGCGGTGACCGCGCGGTGCCCCGAGCCGTCGTGGGTCAGGTTGGTGAAGTCGCGGCGCAGGAAGAGCAGGTAAGCCAGCGCTGTCGCGGTCCCGGCCCACACCAGGCTGACTACGATGCCGATCAGGAGCGGGCCGAGCTGTGCCGGGCTGGTGAACAGACCGTTCCAGGCGATGAAGGCGTAGCCGGGCAGGGCGAGGCGTACGGCGACGGGGAGCGGCAGCATCTGGGCGAGCTGCATCGCGAGCGCGACCAGCGCGGGCAGCAGCAGTCCCATCGGGGACCGCCCCAGCGCGACGGACCCGAGTAGTCCGATCGCGGCGAGGGCCAGGGTCGGGGCGAGTACGCAGACCCAGGCGAGCAGCACCTTCCCGGCGGCGTCCCCCGGGGTCAGCAGGTGGCCGTCGAGGCCGACCAGCGGCTGGTTGCCGACCGCCACGACCCCGCCGGCCGCGCTGGAACCAGCCAGCCCGGCCACGAGCAGCAGGATGACGGTGAGGCTGGCCAGTGCCTTCGCCGCGAAGATCCGTCGAGGCGACCGAACCGCCACGAGCAGGTGGCGCCAGGTGCCGAGCCGGTCCTCGGAGGCGAACACGTCGCCGGCGACCACCGAGGTCAGCAGCGGGAGCCCCCAGGTGCCCGCGAAGCCGAGCACCACCAGCGGACCGGCCCACCCCGTCGCGTGCATCCAGCGACCGAAGAGGGTGTCGACGGGCAGCGAGCTCTGCTGGCTCACCGCGGCGACGAAGAGCGCCGGCGCGATCCAGCAGGCGAGGACCAGCAAGCGGATCCGCCATTGCGAGATCAGCTTGACCAGCTCGAAGCGGTAGCCGCGCGCCACCGGGACCCGGCGGGCACTCACAGCGTGGACGTCGGCGATGGTCGCGGTCATCGGCGGGCCTCCTGCTGCTCGGTGAGGGCGAGGAACGCGGCCTCGAGCGGCGACACCACGGGAGCGAGCTCGCGCACCGCGATGCCCGCGTGCACGAGCCGCACCACCAGTTCGTCGAGGGCGGGCACCAGCGCGCGCACGACGAGCACCTCGCCGTCGTGCCGGGTCCCGGCGTCGTCGACGACGTGGATCCCGGCCGTGTCGACAGCCAGCCGGCGGGCGGCCTGCGGGTCGGAGGTGAGCAGCCGGTAGTCGAGTTCACGGTTCTCGGCGGCGAGCTTGCTCAGCGGGCCGGAGAAGACGACCCGTCCGGTGGCGATGATGGTGACCTCGGAGCACAGTGCCTCCAGGTCGTCCATGCGGTGGCTCGAGAGCACGACGCTGGTGCCGTCCGCCGCGAGCCGGGTGAGGACGCCGTGCACGTGCTTCTTGCCAGCCGGGTCGAGGCCGTTGGAGGGTTCGTCGAGCACGAGCAGCCGGGGCTTGGTGAGCAGGGCGGCGGCGAGCCCGAGCCGCTGACGCATGCCGAGGGAGAAGCCGCTTGCCCGGTCGTTGGCGACATCGGTCAGCCCGACCTGGTCGAGCACGTCATCGATCCCCGTCGTCCGCACGTCGCGGCCGCGGAGAGCGGCCAGCGCGGCGAGGTTCTGCCTGGCGGTGAGCGAGGGATAGAGGCCGGGCCCGTCCACGAAGCCGGCGACACCGTCGGGGGCGGCGAGCGCCCGTCCGACCGGCGTACCCAGGATCTCGAGGCGGCCGCTGTCGGCGACGGCCAGGCCCAGCAGGAGGCCGAGCAATGTCGTCTTGCCGGCGCCGTTCGGCCCGACCAAGCCGTGGATCTGCCCCTGCGCCACATCCAGATCGATGCCGTCGAGTGCGACGACATCTCCGAAGCACTTGGTGATTCCGCGAGCCCGGATTGCGAGGAGTGCGTCCATGAGCCCCTTCTTTCGTAGCTTTAAGCAACCTAGGGACGGCACCCAACGCGGGCAGGGACAGCTGGCTGAACGTTCATGGAACGGGAGACGACCGGCATCCAAGGGAACCTGTCCACTCTGGCCGGATCCGAGCCAGCTGTGCTGACCTCCGGCGGCGTCAGTGAGCGGGAACAACGCCGCGGACACCCATGCCGAGGAGGGTGCGGGACACGTGGGCCTGTTGCGGCTGGGGCAGACCGCGATCGGGCCGGATACCGAAGGCTCCGCCTGCGGCAACGGAGGAGCGCTATGTCGACCTACTGGTCGGCGCTGCTCAGATCTGGGCTGGACGAGTCGGCGCCCTCATCGAGGTCACCGCCGAGCGAGTCCGGGGCACGCATGCGCCACGCGTCGGTGACGAGCTCCGCCAGGCGATCGACGCTTACCTGCGCCAGCCGCAGCATGACCAGGGGCAACCCGTCATATGCGGGCGTGGTGAAGAAGACTCCGGGCTCGCCGAGGAGTAACGCCTGCTTCTCCGCTTCGTCGCCGACGTACAGCACCGCGATGTCGGTCCGGATGACGCGGGGCTTACCAGGTCTACGCTCTGGGTAGGACCAGACGAATCCCTTGCCGGCGACCCGGAAGTCGAAGCCGTCACTGTCGATCTCGACCACGTGGAGCAGCGCCAGCGCGAGTTGACGAACATTCTCGGCGTCAGCCATCGAGGTCGCTCCAGGACACCGCCCCATGCATCCTTGCAGCCTAACCACCGCGCAGCTCCGCCGTACCGCAGGACTCGACAGCGAAACGACCCGCGGGTCGCTGCAGCGCACCCGCCGCCACGGAGAATGAATAGCAGCGGCCAGGTCGAGAGTGCAGAGGACTCGACCTGGCCGCGTGAACGCACGGCGGTTGACCTACGGTGTGAGCCGGAAGTAGTCGAGATTGAACCCGCCCGTCTCGCAGTACACCGTGACCAGCTGATCGCCCGCTGCCAGGGCGACCGGCACCTGCACCGACTGGTAGCTACCCCAGCCGCCGGTGTCCGGCACGGACACGGTCGCGAGCACCTGCCCGCTCGCGTCGCGGAATGTCAGCGCGTTCGCCGCGGCGGCACCCGTGCCGTTGGCGACCCGCAGCTCAAGGCCGTACGTTCCGGCCTGGGCGACCTCGATGCGGTACGTGAGCCAGTTTCCGGCGGCCGTCCAGCCGATGTTCTTGCCGCCGCTGGCGGCCGGGTTGCTCTCGACGAAGCAGCAGCCTCCCTCGTCCCAGCCGTGTTGCTCCACGTACGACTCGGCCTCGACCTTTGCGCCGATGGGCGCGCCGTGCGGCCGCACGGTCAGGTGGATCCTCACCTTGTCGCCTGCCCGGCCGTCGGTGACCACGAAGGTCAGGTCCTGCTCGCCGGCCACGGTGGGGTGGATCCTCACGAGCCCGGTGGTGCCGTCGATGCTGACGCCGTCCGGCAGGTCGGTCGCGTAGAAGGCGAGCGGGTCGCCGTCGACGTCGGTCGCCGTCAGCTGCACCTGCACCGTGCTGTACTGGTCGGCGACCACATCGGCGACGCTGTCCAGCACCGGCGCGTGATTGCCCTTCGTCGGCGGCAGCTTGCCCTTCCACCGGAACGTGGCGAACGAGTGTGCCGGCACCGTCTCGAGGAAAGACTGACCGGCGAGCACGATGCGTACCTTGCTGTCAGCGTCGTTGCTGTTCCGGAGTACCGCGACGAAGTTGTGGGCCTTGTCCCGGTAGACGACGTTACTGATGCCGTTCGCCTCGCCGCTCGACTGCACACGCACGTCGTCGGGGCCGAGGTATCGCGCGAACTGTCCCAGCTGGTAGAGCTCGTCCCGGACCGTGAAGTCACCGGTGGTGGTGTTGACGGTGACCAGACGGTTGGGCCATTTCGTGGTCCGGCCGACTTCCGCCCAGTCGATGTTGTTGTCGCGCGCGGGTGTCCAGTGCAGCGTCCCGCCGTCCTGGTCGGTGGTCTGGGCCCACATGACGTACGAGCTGGCGTCCAGCCGGAAGTAGCTCAGGAGGGTGTCCGGGGAGACGCTGCCCGTCTCGGTCATCTCGATGGGCTTGCCGTACTGCTCGTATGCGTCGCGCATGACGGTCGGGTCGCCCCAGTACGGGTGAAAGGCGATGGCGTCGGCTGCCGCGCGGACTTGCGCCCCGGTTACGGAGCCGTCCGGTGCGTCCTCGAAGATGCGGTAGTAGTTCTTCGTCTCGGTGCTGCTCGGGTCGCGCCAGTCCCAGAAGTTGAAGTCGTGCACGTAGAGCTGGGTGTCGAGGTTGGCCGCGGCGAACTCGCGCTTGATCGCAATGGCCAGCTTCTGCTGCTGCTCCACGCTGATGTCCATGGCCGGGTAGACGACGTCCATGCCGGGCTCGTTCAGCAGCGTCAGGCCACCGATCGTGATGCCGTGCTCCGCGTACGCCTGGACGAACTTGACGTAGTAGCGGGCGAAAACATCGATGCAGTCATCGCGCAGCTTGCCGACCTGGTAGTAGCTGGTCGTGCTGCCCGGCCGGAGCGCGACCTCGCCGATGAACCGGTTGTTCGTCTTCATCCAGGCCGGCGCGCTCCAAGCGGAGGCGAAGAACGTGGCGTGCGGGTTGTAGTGCTGGATCAGCTTGATCGTGTCGATGATGTGCAGGTCGATGTCGCGCTGGATCGAAAAACGCGTCAGGTCGAAGTCATCGCTGACGCCGCTGGGCAGGTCGTCCTCCGACCAGAACGGCAGGTGCTCGATGACGTCGGGGCTGCCGATCGTCACGCGGAACCGGTCGAGGCCCGCCCCGGTCTTCGGGTCGACGAGCAGCCGGATGGCCTCCTCCCGCTTCGCCGGGTCGAGCTTCCAGAGGTTGGAGACGCTCGTCTCGTCCAGGGAGAACCCGACGCCGCTGTAGCGTTGACGCGTCTGGCCGGGGTCGATGACGACGGTTGCGTCGGCGGATGCTCCCTTGTCGTTGCCCATGTGGACGGTGGGCAAGGACTGCCACCGGTGCTCGGCGCCGGTCGAGTAGGTCCCGGTCACGACATTGCCACGGGCGGCCGTCGCCGGCGACGCCGGTGTGGCTGCTAGCACGGTGACCGTTGCCGATGCGACGGCGAGTGCCGCAGTAACTGATCGCCTCACGGCGCCTCCAGATTCAAACGGAAGGGTCCTCACGACAGGCGCCGACATCGGTGCCGTCCGCGATTGCGAGTGGAGGGGTGGTACCGGCTCCGCTCGCGGAGCCTAACTTTCGATGGTGGTTAGTTCAAGCTCTGAATTGATGGCGAGCAATGCCGACGGACTTACCCTGTCGGTCGCCGGCGGCCTCGGCTTACTGCTCGACCGGTTTGCCGCCCTGGTCACCGACGCGCGTCACGCCTGGCGTCCTGGACACTTCGGGTCGGGTGGGTGTGCGACTCCGCTTCGCCACCGCCGGGGTGGTGCTCGTAGGTCTGCCGGCACCCAGGCGGCGGGCCAGCCCGGCGACCACGGCCACCGCAGCCGCGACGGTGTAGGCGAGGGCGAGCCCCACGGTGGGGTGGTTGTCGAAGAGTGCGCGGCTGCCGTAGCCGAGTAGCGCCGCCCAGACGGCCCAGATGGTGACCGCCAACGCGGTGAACCGCTGGAACTGGCTCAACGGGTAGCCGACCAGGCCGGCGGTGATCGCCGTCGCCGAGCGCCCGCCCGGCAGGTAGCGTCCGAGAACGATCAGCGTGCGACCGCGCCGATGCATCACGCGATGTGCCAGCTCCGCCATGGCGCGGGTTCGCCGACGCCGCTGCAGCCGGGCGGTCATGGCCGGCCCAAACCGGCGGCCCACGCCGTACGCCAGCCGATCTCCACCGTACGCACCGAGCGCTGCAGCGATCACGACGAAGACCAACGGCGGCCGTCCGCTGGCGGCTGACGCCACGGCGACCGCGATCAGGGTGCTCTCGCTCGGTGCCAGCGGGACGAGTGCATCTGCCGCTGCCACAACCGCCACGACGAGCAGCACCCAGGGACTTCCCGCGACCGTGGCCAACGTCGCGTCGACCGTGTCGAACATCTGGCCAGATTCGGCCGGAAAAGCATCCCCCGTCGGACGTCGGCCTGACGTCGCGGTGGCAACTGGGCGGCCAGTTCGTCGGTGGCCTGGCCAGCGGCAGGTGCCCGATCGCATCGCGCATGTCGCCACGCTGCTCACGGACAGCTACTGAGCCCTAGCGTCGAAGAAGCTGACCTCCCTGGTCAACCGGCCGCTCGAGCTCGAACCATGCGTCAAGCTGACGGTGCGTAGTGCAATGTCACTGCCGCGACAGCCATCGGCCACCTGATCGCCCACAAGATCACCCCGCTCGGACGCATGGGCTGTGCAGGCTCGCCGACGTGACAGCTCCGACTCTGCTCGCGGCGGGGCCATCGGCCGTCGGGCCCACCCGCCGGCCGCCCGGCCGGCCCCGCCGCGGCGCCATGTCGGCGCGGGCCAGGGAGACGGCACTCGGCTTGCTCTTCGCCCTTCCTGGCCTGGCCGGCCTCGGCGTCTTCGTGATCTTCCCGCTGTTCCAGGCGGTGTACCTGTCCACCCGGGGTAACGACATCCTCGGCAATCCGACCAGGTCGGTCGGACTGCAGCACTTCCACGAGCTGCTCACACCGGCCTTCGGCACCCTGCTGTGGCAGACCCTCGTCTTCACCGTCCTGGTCGTCGTGCCCGGGGTGCTGCTGCCGCTCGGGCTCGCCGCGCCGATGACCCAGCGGCTGCCCGGCATGCGGATCTTCCGGACCGCCTTCGCCCTGCCGTTCGCCTACTCGGTCTCGGCGGCCAGCGTGGTCTGGCTGATCATGCTGAACCCCGGCGTGTCCCCGGTGAACTGGGTGCTCGGACTGATCGGCGTTCCCGCACCGAACTGGACCACCGAGCCGGGCTGGGCAATGGCCACCGTCGTCGCGGTGACCGTCTGGATGGTCTCCGGGTTCAACCTGCTGGTGCTGGCCGCCGGCCTGGCCGCCGTCGACGAGGAGGTGCTGGAGGCGGCCCGGATGGACGGAGCGACCGGCCCCCGTCAGTTCGTCAGCATCGTGCTGCCGATGGTCTCGCCGAGCCTGTTCTTCGCCGTGGTCACCACCACGCTGGCCGCGCTCCAGGCGCTCGGCCAGGTGCAGATCATGACCGACGGCGGCCCGAACGGGCACACCCGCACGCTGGTCTATTCGATCTTCGACAACGCCTTCCACAACAACAACAGCAACTTCGGACTGGCCAGCGCCCAGGGGCTGGTGCTGCTGGTGATCGGTGTGCTGATCGCCGTGGTGCAGTTCGGCGTCCTGGAGAGGCGGGTGCACTACCGGTGAGCAGAAGCGTGAACCGTCCGGGTCCGGTACCGACCGTGCTGACCTACCTGTGGCTCGGCATCGCAGCGGTGGTGCTGCTCTTCCCCGTGCTGCTCACCGTGGTCGGCGGGTTCCTGCCGTCGAGCGCGCTGCTGCACCAGCCACCGCAGCTCTTCAGCGGGCACTGGACGCTGGAGAACTACCGGGCCGCCTGGCGGCAGCCCGTGGTGCCGCTCGCCCCCGCCTTCGTGAACTCACTCTTCGTGGGGCTGAGCATCATGCTCGCGCACCTGGTCACCTCGTGCCTGGCCGCGTACGCCCTGGTGTTCCTGCGCGGCCCGCTGCGCCGGCCGATCTTCTGGCTGTTCCTGGCCACGATCATGGTGCCGTACGAGTCGATCGTGGTGCCGAACGCGCTGTTCATCCGGTCGCTCGGTATCAACGACAACCGGTTCAGCCTGATCCTGCCCTTCCTGGCCAGCGGCTTCGGCGTGTTCATGCTGCGCCAGGCGTTCCGGCAGTTCCCCCGGGAACTGCGGGAGGCCGCCGTCATCGACGGCTGCGGCCACCTGCGGTTCCTCCTCACCATCCTGCTGCCGGCCAGCCGGCCGGCGCTGATCGGCATCGCCGTCTGGTCGTTCCTGCAGGGCTGGAACATGTACTTCTGGCCCTTGATCATCTCGTCCAGCAACAACTCCCTGAACACCCTGCAGACCGCGGTGTTCGCCCTCAAGGACAACGAGGGCGGCAGTCCCGCCGTGCTCCTGGCCGGCATCAGCATCACGCTGGTGCCCACGCTGCTGCTGGTCGTCTTCGGCCAGCGCTGGCTCGTCCGGGGCTTCACGGCCGGCGCGGTCAAGTAATCACCTCACCCAAGTAAGTAGTAGGAGGAAGCAGTGCGTACCACTCTGCGCCGGGTGGCGGTCGGGCTCTCGCTCGCCGCCCTCACGGCCACCGCCGCGGCCTGCGGTTCGGCCACGGCGAACACCAGCGACGCGGGCGGCGGCGCAGGCGCGCCGGCAGCCAGCGCACTGGACGGCAAGGGCGAGGTGTCGATCGACTTCTGGCACGCGATGAGCGGCAAGAACGGCGAGGCGCTCCAGCAGCTCACCGACCAGTTCAACGCGAAGAACAAGGGCCGGGTCAAGGTCAACCTCCAGTTCAAGAACACGTACGACGACACGCTGTCGGCATACAAGGCCGCGCTGAACAGCGGGCAGGCTCCCGACGTGGTCCAGGTCTACGACATCGGCACCCGCTTCATGATCGACTCGAAGTCGATCGTGCCGGTGCAGTCGTTCGTGGACGTCGACAAGACCGACACCTCGGACATCCAGCCGAACATCGCCGGCTACTACTCGGTCGACAACAAGCTCTACTCGATGCCGTTCAACACCTCGATGCCGCTGCTGTACATCAACAAGACGGCGTTCACCAAGGCCGGCCTCGACCCGGCGAACCCGCCGAAGAACCTCGACGAGATCACCGCGGCGGCCCGCAAGCTGACCGTCAAGGACGCCAGCGGCCGGGTCACCCAGTACGGTTTCGGCGCCGCACTCTACGGCTGGTTCCTCGAGCAGTGGACCGCCGCCGGCAACCAGGAGTACTGCGACCAGGCCAACGGCCGCAACGGCCGGGGCACCACCGTGCAGCTCGCCACCGACGACCACGTCAAGCTGCTCACCTGGTGGAAGAAGATGGTCGACGAGGGGCTGGCACCCAAGTTGGACAGCAACACCACCACCGCCGACAACGCCTTCACCGCCGGCACCGTGGCGATGACCCTGGAGTCCACCGGCTCGCTGGGCGGCTTCCTCAAGGGCACCGAGGGCAAGTTCGAGATCGGCACCGGCAACTACCCGAAGATCAACGCCACCGACACCGGCGGCCCGATCATCGGCGGCGCCTCCCTGTGGGTGGTCGGCAAGGGCAAGGACGACGCCCACAAGCGCGCCGCGTGGGAGTTCGTGAAGTTCCTGTCCGACAAGGACTCGCAGGCCACCTGGCACACCTCGACCGGGTACTTCCCGATCAGCAAGGGCGCGCTGGACACCGACGTGGACAAGAAGTGGGTGGCCCAGCGGCCGCAGTTCCAGACGGCCATCACCCAGCTGCGGAACACCCCGCTGACCAAGGCCACCCAGGGCTGCCTGCTCGGTGCCATGCCGCAGGCCCGCAAGGCCGCCGAGCAGGCCATGCAGGCGGCGGTGCTCAGCGGCACCGACCCGCGGGCGGCGCTGGAGCAGCAGCAGCAGGCGCTGGCCGGCCCGATCAAGGACTACAACCAGTCCGTGGCCGGCTGACCGCCGCAGCCCGGACCCCTCGTCGGCCCGTTCCCACCGCTCGCGGCGCGACGGGCCGACGCGCCGGTCGGCCGGCTGCCTCACCAGGCAACCGGTCGGCCGGCGCCCGTGCTCCTGCCTCGACTGTGCGTGCTACGAGCCGGGGCGCCGCCTACCACCGGCACCCACCGGTTCGATCACCTGCCAGAGCCCCTCCGGCAGCTGGGCCACCGCGTTCCCGAATTTCACCGCAGGTCGACGCGCGGGTGCATCGGCCTCCGAAACAGTGGATCATGGCCTGATGATTCGTCCTGCCGTTGTGGCCGACCGCACCGCCGTCGAGGATCTGGTTCACGCTGCCTACGCGCCCTGGATCGAAGTGACCGGCGTGCAGCCGCTCCCGATGGTGGCTGACTATGCCGAGCTCATCGGGGCGGGCCAGGTGTGGGTTTTCGACCCGGTCGAGGGCCTCATCGTGCTCGTCCCCGAGGACGGCGTCCTGCTCATCGAAAACGTGGCGGTCAGCCCGGCAGCCCAGGGCCGCGGCCTGGGCCGTTGCCTGTTGGCCTTCGCTGAGGATCAGGCCCGTGCCCTCGGCTTGTCCACGCTGCGTCTTTACACCAATGAGAAGATGACCTCGAATATCGCCTTCTACGAGCGCCTGGGTTACGTGGCCACAGAACGCGAGAACATCAACGGCCGTCACGCCGTCCACATGCGCAAGCCCTTGCCGCCTGCCTGACCGAGGACATCAGGGCTGGGCTTCGTGGATCACGCGGGTCGGTGGTGGCCATCGCGCCCTGACCGCGTCGGGGCCGCCCACGCAGCGCGGCGTCACGGTGTGCTCCTCGGGAGGGATGGTCCGACGGATTGTCCAGTTCGATCGCATTGGGGCGACCGGTGAAGGCGACGGGTGGCCTGCAGACCTTGACGCACTCGCGTCCGGTGCGGGTGGATAGGGCGTACACATCTGGTGGCCAGCGCTGCCGTGGCAGTCCAATGGGGAGGATTCACATGACAGTCCCACGCCTGCGCAGTGCCGCGCTCGCCACGGTCGCCCTGGTGGCAGTCGGGTCGGTGGTGGCACCGGACGCGGCCGACGCAGCACCTGGCAACCCCGGAGCCCCCCGCTACTCGGCTGGCGCGGCGAGCCTCGGCGATCCGTACTTCCCGGACGAGGGCAACGGCGGATACGACGTCCAGCACTACGACGTCAACTTCTCCTACGACCCGGCGAGCCGGTTCCTGGCCGCCACCGCCACGATCACCGCGACTGCCACGCAAGATCTCGACCGGTTCAACCTGGACTTCCGCGGTCCGGACATTTCGTCGCTGACGGTCAACGGGCATGCCCACGATTTCACCCGGGACGGCCAGGAACTGGTCGTCACGCCGCGCCCGAAGCTCAAGACCGGGCAGGCGTTCACCGTGGTGGTGAGGTACGCCGGCGTACCGGGCCCGATCACCGACCCGGACGGGTCGATCGAGGGCTGGGTACCCACCGACGACGGTGCCTTCGTCGTCGGGGAGCCGCAGGGCACGCCGGCCTGGCTGCCCACCAATGACCACCCGACCGACAAGGCCACCTTCCGGTTCACCGCGAAGGTGCCGGAGGGGCTCACCGCCGTCGGCAATGGCCAACTCCTGTCCGAGGAGACCCGGGACGGCTGGACCACCTTCACCTGGGACTCGACCGAGCCGATGGCCACCTACCTGGCGACGATCACCATCGGCAACTTCGTGGTCACCGAGTCGACCACACCGAGCGGGATCCCCGTGTACGTCGCGATCGACCCACGGCAGGTCGCCGGGTCCGCCGCCGCGGTCGCGCAGATCCCGAAGATGATCGACTTCTTCTCCTCGACGTTCGGTCCGTACCCGTTCGCCTCGACCGGTGCGATCATCGACCGGGCCCCGAACGTGGGCTACGCCCTGGAGACCCAGACCAAGCCGGTCTTCTCCAGCGCGGCGGGCGTTGGCACAATGGCGCACGAGCTGGCACACCAGTGGTACGGCGACAGCGTCTCCCCGGAGCGTTGGTCGGACATCTGGCTCAACGAGGGCTTCGCCACCTACGCCCAGTGGATGTACACCGAATACAACGGCGGCGCGTCGGTCAGCCAGACGTTCAGCAGCAGCAGCAACTACGGTCGGGCCGCATCGTCGTCGTTCTGGCAGATCGTCGTCGCCGACCCGGGCCCCGAGGACATGTTCAGCAACATCCCGTACAACCGGGGGGCGATGACCCTGCACGCGTTGCGGGGCAAGGTCGGCGACGACACCTTCTTCCGCATCCTGCGCGAGTGGGCGGCGAGCCACCGGTACCGCCACGCGGGAACGGCCGATTTCATCGCCCTGTCCGAGCGGGAGTCCGGGCAGAATCTCAGTGCCTTCTTCGACGTGTGGCTGTTCCAGAAGGGCAAGCCCACGACCTGGTGACGTGGATGGGGTCCGCGATCGTCCCGGTCGCGAGGCCCCACCCACGCTGGAGAGCGGACAGCGGGGAGCGTCCTTGGAAGATCAGTACACGCGGGTCCTCCCAGCTGCGCGCTTGCGCTGGTAGTAGTCCTTGCCGGGGCTCAGCCGCTGGGTCTGGGTAATGGCCATGACGTGCAGGGCATAGTTCCGCTGGCGATCGCCGGCTCGCGAGAGCCGGTGCCGCTGGACGTCACCGGATGACACATCTATCGGTGCCACACCGCAGAACGAGGCGAACGCCGAGCTCGACCGGAACCGGTCACGGCCCCGGTTCGAGCGAGGATCTTGGCAGCGAGAGCATCGCCGATGCGGTGCAGCTGTGTCGCGGGCAACTGCGCTCGCTGATCCTCCGGATGGTCAACCGAGCTCTAGGACGACCCGTATGCGCTATCACCACAGCAGAGGGCTACTTAACGAATTTCACAGGTCGGTCACGACCTCGATCCGCTCCGGCACCTTGTACCCCGCCAGCCGCTCGCGCAGCCGTTGCCGGATGTCGTCTGGGTTCATCGTGCCCGCAGTGGACGGCACGACGTAGGCGACGACGCGCTGGCCCCGGCGGGGGTCGCGCTCGCCGACGACCCGGGCCGCGAGCACTCCGGGGAGCTGCCGCAGCGCGTACTCGACTTCGGCCGGGTAGACGTGGTAACCGTTGTTGATCATCTGATCGAGCCGGCCGAGATGGTGCAGGTAGCCGTTCCGGTCGCGACGGACCACATCGCCCAGGGGGCACCAGCCGTCGGCGTCAAGATATTCGGCTGCCGCCATCGGCGTCCGCACCGCCAGCTCGCCGACATCGGGATCGTCCCCGGTCGGCCGGAGCTGAACTTCCACATCCGACAGTGGAAAGCCGCAGCTGCTCAGCAGCTCGTCGTCGCCAGCCAGAATCCGGGTGTGCGCCTGGGTGTCGAGCACGCTAATCGGCCAGCCACCTTCCAGCCGTCCGTACACCTGGACCAGCACGGGTCCGAAAGCCGCCAGAGCCGTCCGCAGGTCGGGCCCGGTCAACGGTGCCCCGCCATAGAGCACCCGCCGCAGTGGGGTGTCCCGCCACCGAGTGGCCAGCGGTGGCAGCATGGCCGAGACCAGCATCGTGCTGGTAACGCCGAAGCGCGCCACTGCTTCGCACACCGCGTCCGGATCGAACCGGTCCAGCACGACCTGCGGCAGGCCCAGGTGCAGGAACGGAAATGTGCCGAGCAGCCCGGTGCCGTGCATCAGCTGCTGCACGGTGAGGTACACGTCGTCGTCGGCCATCGGCATGCCGTACCGACCGTCCAGATAGCAGGCAACGTTCACCCGCATGGTCTCAGCCCAACTGCCGTAGGAGATTGGCACTGCGGCCAGCGCCCCGTCCACCACCTGCCGCGGGTAGAGCAGCAGTGTCCGTTCGGGTGGCACGGGCTGGGCAGGCCAGGCCGGCGTGCCCCGCAGGGCACGACCGTGGTCGTGCACAGCGTCATCGCCGTCCGCGTGCTCGGCGTCGGCCAGTACCAGTGCTACCCCGGCTGCGGCGAACACCGCGCGGGCCTCGGCCGGGGGAGCACCCGGGTCCACCGGCACCCGGGTGCCGCCGACCCATTCGACGGCCAGGAACGCCTCGATGGCCGGCAGGCTGTTGCGGTACCACAGCCCGACCCGCGCGCCGGCCGCACCCCGATCGAGCAGGGCACCGGCCAGGGCGTCCACCCGCTCGACCAGCTGGGCCCCGGTGCGTACGCGCCCCTTCGGGTCGAGTAGCAGCGGGCGATCACCGGCCGCGAGCAGCGCAGACCGCACCGCCTCACCGGCCGTGATCACGCGCGCTCCAGCTGGTCGCGCAGCACCTCGCGGCGGACCTTCGCGCCGCCCAGCACGGTTGGCAGCTCAGCGACTGCCACTACTTGCGGCCACTCGTGCTCGCGGAGCCCGGCTCGGGCCCCGGCGGCGATCTCGTTGAGGAGCTGGGTCGACGGCGCGAGGTCGGCCTTGAGCATCACGGCGGCCACGACCCGCTGCTCGCCATCATTGCCCAGGCCGACCACGCCACAGTTGGCGACGGCCGGATGGCGCAGCACGGCCGCCTCGATGAGGTGAGGATAAACAACGCCGGCGGCCGTTTGGATGCAGTCCTTGGCTCTGTCTACATAGAAAAGAAACCCGTCTGCGTCCAGGTAGCCCAGATCCATCGGTCGGAACCAGCCACCGGCGTGGAACGACTCGGCTGTACGCTCCGGAAGATTCCAGTAGCGGCTGGACGACATCGCACTGCGCACGACGATCTCGCCGACCTCGCCTGCCGGTACGGGCTGCCCAGCAACGTCCATAATCGATACTTCCAGGAGCGGGCTGGCCGCGCGGCCAACGCTAGCCAGCCGGTCCGGTCGTCCGACGACGTCGTCCGCCAGGAGTCTGGTGGTGACCGCGCCCTGCTCAGTCGACCCGAACCCATGGCACCACACCGGTCCGAGTGCAGCGGTCGTACGCTCCAGCAGCTCCGGCGTGGCGAAGAAGATGACCAGGCGGCGCAGCCGGTGCTCGATGCCGCCCCGGGCCTCGATGACGTCCAGCATCGGGGTTAGCATCGGCGCCGGCACGAGCACCCCGGTGACCCGCTCGGCGACCAGCGTGTCGACGGCGTGGGCAGGATCGAACGTCCGATCGTCGAGTAGGACGGTTCGGGCGCCCCGCAGCAGATAGGGATACAGTGTCTGGGCGCCGGTGGCCCATTGCAGTGCGTGGATGTGCAGGTTCACGTCGTCCGGTCCAACTGCCGATATCCCGTCGGCGAAGGTGTCCAGGTGCTGCAGGTTTTGGCCCACCCAGCCGCGCCACGACCGGTGGGTAAACGTCCACGGCTTGGGGGCACCGGTGGTCCCGGTGGTTGGTTGGATGCAGACCGGTGTCTCCTCGTCCACGTCCAGCTGCGGATCGTCGGGCGAGCCGGCCGCCAGCACGGTAGCGAAGGGCGTGGCCCATACCGGCGGGCCGTCGCCGATCGCCACGAACCGCACCCGCGAGAGCCGATCGCGGTACGGCTCGATCGCCGCCGCGAACCGGGTGTCGAACACGACCACGGCGGCCTCGACGTGGGTGAGGAGATCGGCGTGCACGGCCATGTCGAAGTGGCTGTGCAACACCACCCTGACCAGCCCGGCCGCCTCCAGGCCGAGCCAGGCCTGCACGACCTCGGCCCGGTTGTACGACAGCACACCAACCCGGTCGCCCGGACGGAGGCCGAGCGACCGCAGGCCGGAGCCGAACCGGTAGGCCGCCGCCGCGAGTTCGGCGAAACTCAGGCTGCCCGCCTCGGTCGTCACCGCCGTTCGCGCCGCGAAGCGCTGGGCCGCGTACGCCGTCATGCCACCCGCCAGTACCCGCATGGAACACTCCTCGATCGCCGGAACGGTTGGCCGAACGTAGCCGCGACGGCCCACGACCGACGAGCGCTCGTGCACTGCCGGAGCAACGAAGTACGCTGCCAGGCAATCAGGCCGTGCTGAGGCGTTGCAGCCGTCCCGGAGGTAAGCTGGCCATGATCTTGTCTACCGATCAGGTGCGCCCGAACGAACGGATGTCGTACTGGCGCGACGTAATCTGCCGGACCTTCGTGCAGCTCGACGTGGACACGGCCGCCAGTGCGTTCGCAGGGCAGGTGTCGAGCGTGGCCGTCGGTCCGGTTCGGTTCTCCCGTATCGACGCCAACCCGATGGGAGTACGGCGCCGAGCTCGGCACATCGCGGAGGCGCAGGAGGACGAGCTGCTAATGGCGCTGCACCTCACCGGCGAGGCGCTCGGCATCCAGGACGACCGGCAGGCGGTGCTCGCCCCGGGCGACATGGCGCTATTCGACGCGGGTCGTCCGTATACAGTCGAATTCGCCGGTGACCGTATGTTTCACCACCTCGTCATTCAGATGCCGCGGGCCATGCTGCGGTCACAGGTCAGCGCGATCGAGACGGTGACTGCGATTCCGGTCCGGCACAGCGAGCCGATCGGCGGGCTGGTGTCCTCCTTCCTGACCGGACTCGCCCGCACCGCAAACGATCTCGAGCCGCGGCTGCACGTGGCGCTGGCCCAGCAGGCCGTCGATCTCATTGCGACGGCGCTCGGCAGCCGGCCGGGACCGTCCCAGGCCAGCGGGGAGGCAATGTCGACGCTGTACCGCCGGCGCGTCTACGCGTTCATCGAGGCGCACCTGGCAGATCGGGCGTTGTCGCCGTCGATGATCGCGTCGGCACATCACATCTCGCCGCGCTACCTGCACAAGCTGTTCACCAGCGAGCCGGCATCCGTCGCCCGGCTCATCTGGGACCGGCGGCTCGAGCGCTGTCGGCTCGACCTTGAGAACCCCCTGTTCGCCGGACGGTCGGTCGGCCAGATCGGCCGCCGGTGGGGCTTCCAGAACGCGGCCCATTTCAGCCGGGCGTTCCGCGAGCGCTTCGGCCACCCGCCGTCGGCTCATCGCGGCGGCTGATCCCGTACCGTGCCAGAACCCTCGCACAGGACCTGCGTTTTGCTGACCTGACCGGATCCGGCGCCCGACCGGGTCGTCGGGCATGATCGACCACGTCCAGATCGTGCCCGGCTCTGCAGCAGTCGGCTAGCTAACCGAGTAACCGAAAACGACTCGACTCGCCTCAGGTGCCACCACAAACCCTGTGCGGATGGCCCGGGGCGGTACCGTCCATGGTCTTCGCGTTCTACCGCGCCCAGTGCGAGCGATCCAACGCCGTCCTTGCCTCTACGCCGCTGTCTGCGCCTGCCCGGGGGCGTCACCCAGGTCCGCTCGGGGAGGAAGTCACCGACCTGCGTCGCATCGCTCTCCACATGATCGAGGAGACCGCACGTCATGCGGGTCACCTCGACGTCGTGCGCGAGCTGATCGATGGAAAGACGGGGCTCGGGCCTCGATAGCTGTCTCCCCTCCACCGGCACTGCGCGAGCTACATCCTCAATTCGGCACAGTCGGACGTCTTCCACGTGGCTCGTCAACGCCCGATCAACGGCCTGACCGTGCGTGCGGCCCCCGCAGCTCGCGGCCGCGATCGAGCACCCCGAGGTGGCGGGGCTGCTCGCCCTCATGCTGCTCCATCACGCCCGGCGTGATACCCGGACCGCACCAACATGCAAGGCCAGGCCATCCAGCAGCTCCTTACCGTCCTGACCTGCGGGTACGCCCCCGCCAGGCGACATAGAGCGTTGTCGAAGTGGGCAGGTGCACCCGGTGCTCGGCCGGGAAGTCGTAGAAGGCCAGCAGTTCGTCGAGGTCGTCGGTGACCTTCGTGGTGGCCTTGGCGAAGTTGGTGCCGTACAGGTCAGCGAACCGCTTCGCCGCGAGTTGGGCGTGGGTTTTGTCCTCGGCACCTCAGATCTCGGCCAGGGCGGCCTTGGCCTCCGTGTGCGCGGACTTCGGCAGCACCACACCCGGTCCTTACCGCCCTGACCCGCGCACCCTCCCGCGCGGCACGTCGAGGTCGGTGTCGTCGGCGACGTCCTCGCACGGCACGCCGCGTACCCTGGTCGAGTGCGCCGCGAGGTAGGCCCGCGCGCCGACGTCGCCCGTCGCGAGCGCTGCCACCCCGGCCCAGTGGTCGCGTCCGATGATCACCGGATGGCCGCGTCTGCCGCCGTACGTCGCCGTGATCAACGCTCCGGGGCCGTCGACTGCAACGACAAGACGGCGCACCGCTTCCGGACCGATGTCGGGCGTGTCGACCAGGAGGACCGCTACGCCGTCGACGTCAGCGTCGGCCAGTGCCGACAGTCCGACCCGCAGCGATGAACCCATTCCGCTCTGCCAGTCGGCGTTGTCGACCAGCGACACGTCAGCCAGTCGTGCCTCGCCGCGCACCCAATCGGACTTGGCGCCGAGCACCACGACGATCGGTGCGCAGCCGCCCGTGCGCAGCGTCGCCGCCGCGTGCTCTACCAGCAGGTGGCCGTCGTCAGCGCGGACCAGGGCCTTTGGCCCGCCATACCGTGTGCCGGCGCCTGCGGCAAGAACCAGCCCAGCTACCGTGCTCAGGGAACACACTCCTTCATGATTCTTCGCTAGGTCCGCGCAGTGCACCAGGCTCTTGCCGGACATGGCAGCCGGACCTGAAGCAGGCGAGGTTGGCCAGGTCAGTGCGCGGCCGAGCGTGGCCGGGGTTCGATACGGCAGAGCGCTGGACGCTCATCCGCGGTGGTGGATCGCGCCCCGCGTCTGGCTGAGCCGGTCGCCCTGCCCGCCCCAACGTAGCGCGATGATCTCGGCGGCGATGCTGATGGCGGTCTCTTCGGCCGTGCGCGCCCCCAAGTCCAGGCCGATGGGTGAGGACAGCCGCGCCAGTTCGGCGTCGGAAACTCCCGCGGCACGCAGGCGCTCCAGCCGGTCCTGGTGGGTGCGGCGGGAGCCCATCGCCCCGATGTAGCCGACGTCGGGCAGCCGCAGGGCGATCTCGAGCACGGGTACATCGAACTTGGGATCATGCGTGAGCACGGCGAGCACCGTACGGGCGTCGATCCGTCCCGCATCGATCTCGGCTCGTAAGTAGCGGTGTGGCCAGTCGACGACCACCTCATCTGCGTCGGGGAAACGGGACCGGGTGGCGAAGAGGGGACGGGCGTCGCAGACGGTCACGCGGTATCCGAGGAAGGTACCGGAACGCGCGAGCGCGGCCGCGAAGTCGATGGCGCCGAATACGATCATCCGAGGCCGCGGGGCATGGGACGCGACGAACACCTGGGCGCCTTCGCCTCGGCGCTCGCCGTCCGGGCCGTAGGTGAGGATGCCGGAACGGCCGTTGGCCAGAAGTCCGGGGGCGTCGTCGGCAACGGCCGCGTCAAAGCGCGGCGAGCCGAGCGAGCCCGCCACGGTCGTCCAGGACGCGCTCTGCGGCCGCACCACCAAGTGCGCGCCGACCCGGCCCGCGTCCGGGTGCTTTACGAGCGTGCACACCGCCACCGCTCGCCCGTCTGCGATATCGGCGGTAACCTCCTCCAACTGCGGGAGGGTCGTGCGGTCGACACGCTCGACGAAGACGTCGAGCATTCCGCCGCAGGGGAGCCCCACTCCGAACGCATCGTCGTCGCTGATGCCGTAGCGCTGCAGCGTCGGCCGGCCGTCCGCGACGACCTTCCTGGCCAACTCGTACACCGCGCTTTCGACGCAGCCGCCGGAGACGCTGCCGATCGCCTCGCCGCCTGGCCCGACCAACATCGCGGCGCCGACAGGGCGAGGCGCCGATCGCCAGGTCGCGACGACCGTCCCCATGCCGATTGGGTCGCCACGCCGCCACCACTTGAGCAGCTCCGGCAGTACCTCACGCACGTCGGATCACCTCCAACCGTTACCTGTCAGTTCTCTCTGGCGGGCGTGTGATCGGTACTCCCGCCTTGCGGTGGGACGGTCCCGGCCTGACCAGCGGTGGCTGTGCCAGGTTGACGCTCCACAGCCACCTGCCCGCGCGGGTCTCATGGCCGGCTCCACGTTCTGCCGCCGGGCCACTCCCGGCGGTGTCGATCTACGCCGCGAGTGCGGCGAGATTACGTGCGGCGTTGAGGTCGCGGTCCAGGGCCAGGCCGCAAGCTTCGCACTGGTATTCGCGCTCCGGCGGACCTGGGTGGCGATCAGGGCGGGCGTCGCCCCGTTCCCACTTGATCCGCGCCTTGCGCGAATACGAGGACTTCTACAACGCCCACCGCCCCATCGGCGGATCGCCAACACCCGGCCGCTGGCGCCACTGCCCGCGCCGATCGGTAACCAAGACGAACTCACCCTACGTCGCATCCGCCGCCGCGACCGCCTCAGCCGGCAAGGGCGAGGGCAGGTAAGCGGATCGACACGAACCGTGGGATGGATCCCCTCACCGTGGACGAGGTTGTGGCTCGTCGACTAACCACTCGTCTTCGCCCGCCCGCCGTGGAAGCTCCCCTCGCCGCGTGAGATAGCGGCACGCGAGGTCGCTCAACAACCAACCGCCTAACCAAGCGGCCGCGGCGACGAAGATGAGGTCAAAAATGGCGACGGACGTGAGCTGACCAGCACCCCAGGCGAGTGCGGCGACTACGCCAGCTGGCCAAGTGATCCATCGGGTCGGGACCTCCTTGTCTGATCCCATCACACACCTCCGAATCCGCACGGCCTCGACCGAGGCTTCTAAGCGTGGACCGACTCCATTTAATTGAATTGGTTTTACTGAGCGCCTGTCTAGTGGCGTTTCGTCCGTCGACCCACGGGCCGAGTTTTCCCCGGAGGCTACCCCTCGCGTCTGGCTTGGTAAATAGTGATCGGGCGTCACTCTGAACCGCCCCGGATCTGGTATCGGCCCGATCTCTTGTGGACGATCGAGCAATGTCACACCCTTCCCCTTATCCTCGTGAGTTGCGTGAGCGAGCGGGTGCGGATGGTCGCCGAGGTGTGGTCGAACGACGACTCGGAGCCCGTGGAGATCGGCGCGGTGGCCCACGAGCTCCGGGTCGGCACCACGGACACGCTGCGTTAGTGGGTCCGCCCGGCCGAGCTCAACGCCGGCCAACGGGCCGGATGTGCACGGACGAGTCGGGGGTTGAGTGGTCGGCCAACGGACGGCGGTATACGCCACTGCCGGGCGTTGGCCTTGCGGGTCCGGCTTACGCCAAGTCCTGTGCGCCACGGCGCGGGAGCAATAGCAGCCGTGGGACGTCGTGCGTGTCCAGGAATGCATGGGCCACGATCACCACGTCTCGCACGAGCCCCTACGGCGGCACGACAGACTGGAACGCGCCTGGTCTCAGTCTTCCAGGCGCTACTACCGTCGCTCTTGACTCGCATCCCAGCCGGCCGGGCGGTGACATCGGTCAGTCGGTACGGTGGCTGCGGTAGCTCTCCCCCTACTCGACTCAGTGCGCCGTGTGGTGCTGGCTCGCGGTGCCTCCGAAGTACATCTGCGCGATGTCGGGGTCGGAAAGGATCGCGGCAGCCGGTCGCTGTGTCACGACCCGACCGCTCTCCATCACGATTCCGTGCGTGGCCATACGCATCCCGAAGCGGACGTTCTGCTCCACGATGAGGATCGTCTTGCCGCTGTCCCGCAGCACCATGACGGACTCATACAACGTGTGCAGCGCCTTCGGGTCGAGGCCGAGTGACGGCTCGTCGAGCAGCAGCAGCACCGGATCGAGCATCAAGGATCGGGCGAACTCCACCATGCGCCGCTGGCCCCCCGACAGGTTGCCCGCCTTGTCGTTGTAGCGCTCCGCCACGACCGGGAAAAGCTCCGACACCTGGTCGTACCGCTTGCGGACCAGGGAGCGGTCCCGCCGGATGATGTACGCGCCGAGAAGGACGTTCTCCTTCACGGTCAGGTTGGGGAAGAGGGCATTCGACTGCGGCACCTGGGAGATCCCCCGCTGGAGGATCGCCGACGGAGAGCAGTGATGGATCCGCTCTCCCTCGAGGGTGATCTCCCCGAGGCGGGGTGTCAGCAGTCCGCTGACGGTCCGAAGCACGGTGGACTTCCCAGCACCGTTCGGCCCGACGATGCAGGCGATGGCGCCCTTCTGCACCTCGATGTCGACACCTTGCAGGACGTCGCCGCCGCCGTAGCCGGCGATCACACCCTTCAGCTGCAGCATCAGTTCGCCACCTCCTGTGCCAGCTTGAAGTCGTCGCCGAGGTAGGCGTCGATCACGGCTGGGTCGGTCTGGATCTGGGCGGGCGTTCCACTGGCCATCGTCGTGCCACGGCTCAGCACATGGATCGGGTCGCACAGGTCGAGGACGAACGGCATGTTGTGCTCCACGATCAGGAAGGTCTTCCCGTAGGAGTTCAGCTCGCGGATCATCTCGCCCATCCGCTCGATCAGCACCGGGTTGATGCCCCCGGCCGGCTCGTCGAGCAGGATGAGCTTCGGGTCGAGCATGAGCACCTGAGCGAGCTCGACGAGCTTCTGCTGCCCGTAGGAGAGGGCGTGCGCCTTCTGGTCACGGAACGCGCGCATCCCGACGAACTCCAGCAGCTCCTCGGCCGCCTTGGCCTCCTTGCCGCTCACCGCGATGCGGCCCAGCTGTGAGAACGAGAAGGATCGCTGCGCGGCCACCACATTTTCGAGCACCGTCATCTCGCCGAACAGCCGGGTGAGCTGGAACGTGCGCCCCAGTCCTCGGTGCGCGCGTTCCCAGGACGGCAGCTTCTCGATGTGCTCGCCGGCGAAGATGATCTCGCCGGCGTCAGCCGTGATCGTGTTGTCGATGAGGTTGAAGACGGTGGTCTTGCCGGACCCGTTGGGCCCGATCAGGCCCGTGATCGTGCCCTCCGGCACCACGAACGAGCAGCCGTCGACGGCTTTGAGACCGCCGAAGTGCTTCCGCAGCCCCCGTACCTCGAGGAGGGGCCGAGGCTCCGCCTCGGTCCGGTCCACGACCTGCACCCGGTCGGTGAGCGAGGCGAAACTTCCGCCGGTGCCGATCCGCGCTCCCACCAGTCCGGCCTTGCCAGCGGTACGACGACGCTGGAGCAGCGATTCGATGGCCGGCAGGATGCCCTTGGGCAGGAAGATCACGACGAGCACGAGCAGACCGCCGAAGAGGTACAGCCTCGCGTTGCCCCCACCGAAGTTGTTGTTGGCGATCTCGTTCAGGGGCTCGATCAGGAACGCGCCGAGCACCGGTCCCCACAGCGTCGCCTTCCCGCCGACCAGCAGGGACAGGACGAGCTGCACGCTGATCAGGATGCTGAACATGCCACGCGGGTCGATGAAGGTCAGGTAGTAGCCGTAGACGGCACCGGCCATGCCGACGAAGACGGTGCTCGCCACGAAGGCGATCATCTTCTCGACCGGCAGGTTGATCCCGATCGTCGCCGCCTTGGTCTCATCCTCCCGGATCGCGATGAGCCCCATGCCGAGCTTGGTCCGGCGGATCCACCACGTCATCAGCAGTTGCAGCGCCAGGATGGCGATGAGGGCGTAGTAGAACGGCCAGTTGATGATGGCCCGGTCCCAGGACGGGAGCGGCAGGGTCAGACCGGCCGTCCCGTTGGTCAGGCTCACCCAGTTGATCGCGATGACCTGGACCAGGAACAGGAACGCGACCGTGATGATGACGAACGACGGTCCGCGCGAGCGCAGGGAGACCAGACCGAGCACGACGGCGACGGCGGCGGCGACGAGGCCCGCCGCCGGCACCCACAGCCAGGGGGAGACCGACTCGAACCGGGCTGCGAGCACGCCGATGGTGTAGCCGCCCAGGCCGATGAAGGCCCCTTGTCCGAGAGAGACGTAGCCGGCGAAGCCTGTGATGATGTTCAGTCCGCTCGCACCGATCGCGAACACCAGGGACAGGATCACCATGTTCTGGTGGAAGGCGTCATCGGTGAGCAGCGGGAACGCCAGCAGCAGGACGGCGGCGACCGCCACCAGCAGGCGCCCGACCCAGAGGGGCTGGCTCAGCAGGCTGAGAGACTTGTTCACGCCGGCACCGCATCCTCACGCATCCGGGTTCCGAGCAGTCCTTGCGGGCGGATCAGCAGGACGGCGAAGACGATCGCGTAGGGCACGGCCGTCGCCCACGAGGGCGAGACGTATGCCGCGGTCAGTGTCTCCGCCACACCGAACATCACCGCAGCCAAGATCGCTCCGTTCAGACTTCCCATGCCTCCGAGCACGACGATCGCCAGCAGCCGCGCGATCCACTGGTAGTGGGCACCGGCGACGAACGGGTAGAGCACTCCGACGATTGCTCCACCCGCTCCCGCCGCGGCGATCCCGAGGGCGAAGACGAGGGCCGCCACCGCAGCCACCTTGATCCCGACCAGCTCGGCGCCGGCCGGGTTGATGGCCGCGGCGCGGATCGCCCGTCCGAGCCAGGTCTTCGTCAGCACGAGACCCAACGTCACCAGAACCAGCACCGCCACGAGTCCGCCGTACACCTGGGCCTTGGGCAGGAACAGCCCTGCCACCGTGAACGACTCGTCCGCGTAGCCGGGACGAATCGCGGTGGAGTTGTTCCCCCAGATGGTGCCCAGCGCCGCTTCGATGATCAGGGCCAGGCCGAAGGTGAGGAGCACCGTCGACGCCATCGGGGCCGTCCGGATGGGCGCCACCACCAGCTTGTAGGTGACCCACCCGATGGCACCGACAACCGGCGTGGTGACGAGGCTGGCAAGTAGCGGGTCGATACCGAGCCCGTTCCACAACGTGTAGGTCAGGAAGGCTGCGAGGATCAGGAACGCGCCGTGGGCGATGTTGATCACTCGCATGACCCCGAAGATCAGGGTCAGGCCTCCTGCCACGAGGGCGTAGACCCCGCCCAGGAGCAGGCCCAGGATCAGGTTCTGGATGAGCTGGATCATTGGCCAGCGCCTCCCGGCTTCCAGCCCATGATGATGTTGTCGGTGGTCGCGCTCTCCTTGGGAAGGACGAACTCGACCTTGCCCTTCTGCCACTGGCCGATCAGGAACTGACCGATCGGGCTGCCGTCGGCGTTCCACTTGAGCGTACCGAGGATCGTCTCGACGCTGTTCTTACGCAGCCAGTCCGCCATGGCGGCCTGGTCCTTGACGTTGCCGACCGCATCGACGGCTGCCTTGAGTACCTGGCCCGCGGCGAAGGCGTCGGCGGCGTCCTCCGGCGGGAGACCGCCGTACATCTCCTTGTACTTCGCCACGAACTCCTTGTTTCCGGGGGTGTTCGCCTGGGGAGCGTGGCTCACGGCGTACATGACGCCCTCGGTGTTCTGGACACCCACGGCGTTGGCGTACTGGTCACCGTTCGAGGGGGTGCTCGTCTGGTACAGCCAGTGGGGCTTGAAGTCGGCCTTGAGCATCGCGCGGGTCATGCCGACCCCGTCCTCGAAGACCGCGCCGTGCACCACCAGGTCCGGTGCCTTCGCCTTCATCGCGTTCACGATGGTGTCGAAGTTTTTGGTGTCGATCGCGTACGTCTGCTCGTACACGGTCTGGATCCCGGCCTTTTCGAGGATCGCCTTGATGCCCTCGACCGTAGGCACGGCGAACGGGTCGTCGATGGTCGGGTAGGCCGCCGTCTTCGGGCGCTGGTCCGCGGGCAGGCCGGCGATCCAGTTGGCGAACACCACGCCCTGCTTGTCGGCGGTCGCCTGCTGGCTGAAGAAGGTGTACTTGAAACCGCGGCTGAAGATCTTCGGAGAGGCACCGGCCGGCTCGACGTAGAGCATCTGGTTACGCTCGGCGACGGCCGACGCGGGGAGGTTCAGCAGCGAGGAGAACGTCCCCAGCAGGAGGTCGACCTTGTCCTGGCTGATCAGCGCGTTGTAGTCCGTGACGATGGTGTTCTGGTTGGACGCGTCGTCCTTGATGACCAACTCCACCTTACGGCCGTGCAGGCCGCCGCTCTCGTTGATCATCTTCTGCCAGACCTCGTAGCCCTCCTTGGCGGCCTTGCCCGGCTGGGAGAACTCACCGGTCAGCGGGAGCGACGCACCGATCTTGATCGGTGCGTCCGTTTTGTCGCTGGCCCCACCTTCACCGCCACCACAGGCGGCCAGCCCGAGCGCCAGGAGACTGCTCAGCGCTACCGCCGTCACACGGCGGGTCGACGGAATCGCCATTCTTCCCTCCTAGGTGCCCGCAATCGATTGCGGTCTCGATGCAGTCTTGTGAAGCCGACCACACGCTGTCAAGCATCTTCACGGACCCTCTTCGTTGCAAACGCTTGCACAGTCCGGCATCGTGACAAGACAACTGCACGGCGCTGAGGTAGGAGGTCGGCATGGTGGTGGGCCACCGCGGAGCGGAGGACGTGGCACCGGAGGTCGCCGACGTCGTCGTCATCGGCGCAGGGCACAACGGGCTCGCGTGCGCGGCCTACCTCGCGCGCGCCGGCCTCGACGTCGCCGTCCTCGAAGCAGCCGACCAGCTCGGCGGGAACACGCGCACCGAGGAGCTGACCCTGCCCGGGTTCGCGCACGACTCCTGCTCGAGCGCACACGTGCTGATCCAGTCCAATCCGATGATCCGGGACGACGAGCTCGGGCTGCTCGCGACGTACGGGCTGAAGTACCTCCACACCGACCCGGCGGTGGTGCTGCCCCAGCCCGACGGCACGAGTCTGGTGATGCACCGCGACCTGGACGGAACCGCGGCGGAGATCGCGCGGTTCTCGCGGCAGGACGCCCGCGAGTTCACCGCGATGGTGACCGAGTGGGGCGCCGGGCTTGCCGCGGTGCACGGCCGCTGGAGCTCCGGGCTGCCGCTGGGAACCGGCGAGGCGGCATCCCGCTATCGGGACCTTCGGCGGCAGAGCGCGTGGGACGTGGTACACCGACGGTTCGCGCATCCCGCGGTCCGTTCGTTCGTGCTCTGGCTCTCGATGGCGACGATCCAGGACCCGCGGCGGCCCGGCACAGGCGTACTCCCCTCGTCCCTGACGGCAGGCCGGCTGAGCTTCGGTTGGGCGACACCGGGCGGGGGCTCCCAGGCCCTTCCCGACGCCTTGACGGCGCTCATTCGAGACCACAGTGGAACGGTCGTGACCTCGGCCGGGGTCGACCGCATCGAGGTGACGCGGGGGCGGGCCCGAGCCGTACGAACCACCGACGGTCGGCGTGTCGAGGCGCGCCGGGCCATCGTCTCCAGCGCCCACCTGGCCAACCTCGCGGACTTGCTCGAGGGCGCCGGAACACCGGGGGACCTCGCGGACGCGCGGGACCGGTGGCGGCCCGGACTCAGCGTGTTCGCGGTGCACGCAGCGCTGCGGCGGGACCTGGAGTACGCCTCGGCGGGCGGGCCGCTTCGCTCGGCGGCGGCAGGGCTGGGCAGCACCGACGGAATGGTGGCCCAGATCGATGCGCACCACCGCGGTGAAGCCGACGCCCGGGACCCTTGGCTTCTCCTCGTCGGGCAGAGCGCCGTCGACCCGAGCCGGGCGCCCGAGGGCCAGGCGACCTTCAAGATCCTCACCATCGCGCCGTACGCGCTCGCGGACGGACGGGACTGGACCCGGGCCAAGGAGGAGTACGCCGACGCGCTCGTGGAGCGGGTGCGCCGTCGAGTCGACGGGCTCGCGCCGGACGACATCCTGGCGCTGCGCGCGGAGTCGCCCGTCGACGTGGCGCGGCACAATCGCCACAACGTCGGCGGGTCCTGTCACGGCGGCGAGTTCGTCACCCCCGACGGAGACGTCCTCCCGGGCTGGCCGACGTACACCACCTCGGTGCCCGGCCTCTTCCTCACCGGCGCCACGACTCATCCCGGCGGCTCGGTCTCCGGACGGCCCGGGCGCAACGCGGCTCGGGCCGTCCTGTCCGCGCTCGGCATCAACCCGGTCACGGTGATGGGTCCGACTTAGCCGGCTCAGGCCAGGATCCGCAGGGGCCTTTCGAGCAGTCCCACCAACGCCTCCATCCACCTCGCCGCCACGACGCCGTCCACCGGTCGGTGGTCGACGGACAGCGTCACCCGCATGACTGGCCGCACCCGCAGCTTCCCCTGGCGGGCGACCGGCTCCTCGCGGACCGCGCCGACCGCGAGAATCGCCGCCTGCGGCGGGTTGATGATCGCCGCGAACTCCTCCGTACCGAACATCCCGAGGTTCGTCACGCTGATCGTTCCGCCCTCCAGCTCCTCCTGGCGGAGCCGGCCGTTGCGGGCCCGCTCGGCGAGCTCGCGGGTCGCGCGGGACACCTCCGTCACCGTCATGGATTCCACGCCTCGCACGACCGGGGTCAGCAGGCCGCGCTCGGTGGCGACCGCGACCGAGACGTCCACGGCGACATACTGACGGACCGCGTCCGGCGACCAGGTCACGTTCATCTCCGGCACGAGGGCGTGGGCCCGGCCGACCGCCGTGACCACGAGGTCGTTGAGCGACACCTTCACGTCGGCACCGTCGTTGAGCTCGGCGCGGAGCTTCACCAGCCGACGTACGTCAATGGTCGCGCGGACGTAGAAGTGCGGCGTGCTCTGCTTGCTCTCGGTGAGCCGAGTCGCGATGGCGCGCCGCATCCTCGAGTGCGGGATCTTCGTGAAGCTGCCAGCAGCCGCCGCCGCAGGCCATGTCGAAGGCTGCTCCGCCGGCGCTCGCAGCGGTTCGTCGAAGCGGGCACCCATCCGTTGGGCAAGGGCCGCTTCCACGTCCCGTCGGAGGATGCGGCCTCCGGGGCCGGTCCCGTGGATCGTCTCGGTGGCCAGGCCCGCCTCCCGGGCGAGCCGCCGGGCGAGCGGGCTGGCGAAGATCCGGGCTCGGTGCTCGCCGTTGGGCGTCGTCACTTGCTCCGCGAGCGCGGGTTCGGGCAGGGCGCCGGCACCGGTGTTCGCCGTGCCGCCCTCGGGGTCGAGGCGAGCCGCCGTCTCAGCAACCGGCGCGGCTGGGTCCGCGGAGTCGACCCCGAGCTCCGTCAGGAGTGCCTCGAGGTCGCCGACCAGCTCGCCCGGGTCGCCCAGCACGGCGATGGGAGCCCCGACGTCGACCTTCGACCCCGGCGGGACCAGCCGCTTGAGGACCATCCCGTCGGCATCGGCCTCGATGTCGACCAGCGCCTTCTCAGTCTCCACGGTGGCGATCGAATCCCGTGCCGAGAACGCGGTGCTCTCCTCCACCGTCCAGTCCTGCAGGATCGCCTCGGTGGCGTTCGCCGCGATTCCGGGCATGCGCAACAGTCTGGCCATGTTCAGTACCTCGCCATCTCGGTCAGCTTCGCCACGACCTCATCGGTCTGGGCGATCGCGGCCCGTTCCAGCACCTTGCTGATACTCGGTGAGGCCTGCCCGCCCGTGACCCGTTGCACCGGCTGGTCGAGCCAGTCGAAGAACCGCCGGTGGATCTCGTCGGCGAGCCAGCCGCCGTACGACGTACCGACTGCTCCCTGTTCGGCGATCAGCACGTTGTTGGTCTTCTTGATGCTCTGGCCCAGGGTGTCCCAGTCGAGGCTCGCGCGGTCGAGCCAGCGCAGGTCCACCACCTCGGCGTCGATGTCGACCTGCTCGACCGCTTCGAGTACGTAGCGCACCATCGCGAGGTAGGAGATGACCGTGACGTCGGAGCCAGTGCGCCGGACGGCTGCCTTGCCGACCGGCAGGCAGTAATCCAGGTCGTCGACGGGGCCGAGGCCGGTGGAGGCGTAGAGGTCGACGTGCTCGAGGACGACCACCGGGTCCTTGCACCGCAGGGCACTGTTCATCAGGCCCACGTAGTCGAACGGCGTCGTGGGCGCCACGATCCGCCAGCCGGGGGCGGTGACGAAGATGCCGGCCGGGTCCATCGAGTGCTGGGAGCCGTAGCCGGTGCCCATGGCGACCTTGCTGCGCAGCACGAACGGCATGTCGCCGGTGCCTCCGAACATGTGCCGGGCCTTGCCGATCTGGTTGAACAGCTGGTCGGCCGCCACCCACATGAAGTCGGCGTACATGAACTCCACCACCGGCTTGTAGCGGCCGTCGAGGGCGATGCCGCCGCCAAGTCCCGCGAACGCGTTCTCGCTGATCGGGGTACCGAGCACCCGGTCTGGGAACCGCTCCTTGAGCCCCCGGGTGGCGCCGTTGGTGCCGCCGTTGAGCCGGTGCACGTCCTCGCCCATCACCACGACGGACGCGTCGGTCTCCATCCGGCGGGCCATGACACCGGCCACGGCGTCGATGAACTTCTGTTCGCCGAGCGCCCCGGTGAACGAATCCACGTCGGCCAGCGGAGCCTCGTCGAACTCGCTCAGGTCGCCTCGCACACCGACGTCGACGAACGCCGGGTCGGGCCACTCGCTGTCCTTGATCCGGCGCTGGCCCGGCTTCCCACCGGGCACGGGCTCGAGCAGGACATCGGTGGTGTCGGCCATGGCCTTCCTGGCGCGGGCCACGATGTCGTCGATCTCGGGTTGCGTCATGATGCCGCGCCGGAGCAGCTGGGCGGACAGCTGCTTGATCGGGTCGCGGTCGCGCCAGCGCTTCTCCTCCGCTTTACTGCGGTAGCCGAAGGCGCTGCCCGGAAACCCGCCGTTCTGGTGGAAGTACCGGTAGGTGTCGGCCTCGATGATCGTGGGCCCCTTACCGGCCCGCATGTGCGCGACCGCCTCCTGCATCGCCAGGTAGACGGCCAGCGGGTCCATCCCGTCGACTTTCCAGCTGGCAATGTTGAACCCCGGCCCACGACCAGAGAGCCGGGGCTCACCGGTGGCCTCGAACACGCTGGTGGAGACCGCGTACTGGTTGTTCTCGATGAAGAAGCAAACCGGCAGCTTCCAGGCAGCCGCCAGGTTGAAGGTCTCCAGCGTCGAGCCGATGTTGACGGCTCCGTCACCGAAGTAGGTGACCGAGACCGCGTCCGTGCCGGCCTGCCGGTGAGCCCAGGCGAACCCGGCCGCCTGCGGCACGCCGCCGCCCACGATGGCGTTCGTGCCCATCGCGCCGGCTTCCTTCCACTGCAGGTGCATGGAGCCGCCGCGGCCGTGGCTGAAGCCACGGTCCAGCCCGCAGATCTCGGCCAGCGTGCGCAGCAGCACCTCACGGATCTCCTCGGTCAGCTCCTTGGCGGGGTCGAGCCCCTTTGGCGCGACGTGGTGCAGCGCCTTCGCGAGGAACTGGTGGTGACCACGATGGGAGCCGTTCACTGCGTCCTGGCTGGTGAGGGGCAGCGCGGAGCCGACCGCTCCGGCCTCCTGACCGATGCTCGAGTGCGCGGGCCCATGGATCAGACCTGACCCCGCCGACTCGAGCACCGTCTCCTCGAACGTGCGGATCAGCACCAGCTGGCTGAGCATCGTGGTGAGCAACGCGGGCTCCGCGGCGTCCCAGTCCTCCGTGGTCACCACGAGCTCGACCCACGGCGCAGCGGGCTCCAGCTTCCTGCGGTCGGTCATCTACGCCTCCTCGGTGTCTGGCGACAGACTGGCACAGCATTGGATCCAAATCCAGATCCTGCTGGACGCTGGACATACGGCCAGCGCGTGATTCAGTATCGGAGACTCAGGCGGTGTGGAAGGAAGGGATCCAAAGTGGGGTTGCCCGGGCTGCGTCGACTGGACCACGTCGGCTTCACCGTGCCGGACCTCGAGGAGGCGACGCACTTCCTCGTCGACGTACTCGGCTGTGAGTACCTCTACTCCCTCGGCCCCTTCCGGAGCGCTGACGACGACTGGATGACCGAGCACCTGAACGTGCACCCGCGCGCAGAGGTGGTGGAGAACCGGTTCTTCCGCTGCGGGGAGCAGGCGGTGTTCGAGGTCTTCTCCTACACCTCGCCGGACCAGCGGCACGCGATTCCCCGCAACAGCGACATCGGCGGCCACCACGTCGCCTTGTACGTCGACGACCTCGACGAAGCCATCGCGCACCTGGAGCGGCATGGGGTCAGGGTGCTGGGCGGACCGACGGCGAGCAAGGGCCCGGCGGAGGGCAACCGCTGGGTCTACTTCCTGTCGCCCTGGGGGATGCAGTTCGAGCTGGTCTGCTATCCGAACGGCAAGGCTTTCGACCGGACACGTGCCGAGCAGGAGGCGACGGCATGACCGAGGGCATCATCGCGCCGACCCCTCCCGCTGAGCCGAACGCCACCGGGGCGGCGAGCGCCCGTGTTGCCGACTTCCTGCGCACGGCGATCCTGAACGGAGACATCGCCCCAGGACAGCGGATTCGCCAGGAGGAGGTGGCCGAGCGCCTCGGTGCGAGCCGGCTGCCGGTCCGCGAGGCCCTTCGGATGCTGGAGGCCGAGGGGCTCACCGAGCACGAGCCGCACAAGGGTTCGCGCGTGCCCAAGCTCTCCATGCACGAGGTGGCCGTGATCTACCAGATGCGGGAGCGGCTGGAGCCTCTGGCGCTGAGCGAGAGCATCCCCCACCTGGGGGCCGCGGAGCTGGAGCGGCTCGAGGAGATCCAGAGCCGGATCGAGGCCGACACCGACGTGCAGTCGTTCCTCGCGCTGGACCGCGAGTTCCACCTGCTCAGCTACACCGGTTGCGGCATCGAGCAGCTGACCGGCATGGTGACCAGGCTGTGGAACGCCACCCAGCACTACCGCCGTGCGTTCATGGCGCTCAGCGGACCGGGCCGGATGTGGGTGGTCAACGCCGAGCACCGGCTCCTGCTGGACGCGATCGAGCGCCGCGACACCGTGGACGCGGAGCGCTACCTGGGTGGGCACATCCGACGTACCCGGATCGAGCTGCAGCGGCATCCCGAGGTGTTCGACGGAGAGCGGCGATGACCAGCACGTTCCGCTTCACCGTCAACGGCGAGCCGGTCACGGTCGAGGCCGATCCGGACACGACGTTGCTGTCGCTGCTGCGCAACCACCTGGACCTCAAGGGCAGCCGGTTCGGCTGCGGCTTGGGCCTGTGCGGCGCCTGCTTCGTCCGGGTCGACGGCAACGTCGTACCGTCCTGCGACACGCCCCTGTGGTCGATGGACGGCCGATCGGTCGTCACCGTCGAGGGGCTCGGGTCGGACGGGCAGCTGCACCCCGTGCAGCAGGCGCTGCTGGACGAGCAGGCCGCACAGTGTGGCTTCTGCATCTCGGGTATCGCAGTGCGCGCCGTGGCGCTGCTGGAGGACAACCCGCACCCATCGGCTGAGCAGGTGGCGAAGGCCCTGGATCGGAACCTGTGCCGCTGCGGGGTCCAGCGCCGGATCGTCGACGCGGTGGTGAAGGCGGGTGAAGCCGGGTCATGACGCTGACCGACCACGGGCTGCCCCGGGACCTCGCCGCCAACCCGCGACTGTCGCGGTGGATCGGCGTCACCGCGGACGGCCGCATCGGGCTGAGGGTCGGGAAGGTCGAGCTCGGCCAGGGGATCCTGACCGCCCTCGCGCAGGTGGCCGCCGAGGAGCTCGGGGTACCGCTCACCTGCATCGACCCGCTTCCCGCGCACACCGGCCTCGGCCCGGACGAGGGACTCACGGCGGGGAGCACCTCGATCTTCGATGCCGCCCCGGCTGTCCGGCTCGTTGCGGCGCACGTGCGGGCGCGCTTCGTCGCCGAGGCGGCCCGGCGCTGGGGGGTCGATCCGGCGGACGTGGTCGTCGAGGACGGAACGTTCGGCTGCCTGAAGGACGAGCGGCGAACGTCGTACGCCGAGCTGGCCGGCTCGGTGGACCTCGGCCGCGACGTGGATGCCGGTGTCGCGGTGCCGAGCACCGTCGACATGCGGCTGGTCGGCACCAGCGCGGCGCGGATTGACCTGCCCGACAAGGTGGCCGGCCGGCCCCGCTACATCAGTGACCTCCGGCTGCCCGGCATGCTGTTCGGCCGCGTGGTGCGGCCATCGTCCCCGCGGGCGCGGCTCACCGCCGTGGGTGACGTGCTTTCCGGGCGCGCTGAGCTGCAGGTGGTCCGGGACGGGTCCTTCCTCGGTGTGGTGGGCCCAGACGAGTTCCAGGTCGCGCGCGCCGCGGAGCAACTCCGCGACGTGACCGAGTGGGACGAGCAGGACACGCTGCCGGACGAGTCCGACGTGAGCGGCTTCCTGCTGCGCGGCCCGCATGAGGACATCCCGGTTCTGGCGGAGGACATCGGCGTCACCGCACCCACCCGACGGGTGGCGGCACGGTACAGCCGGCCCTTCCTGGCGCACGCGTCCATCGGCACGAGCTGTGGCGTGGCGCGGTGGGACCGCGGCGGAAGGCTCTTCGTGTGGAGCCACAGCCAGGGCATCCACAAGCTCCGCGACGCCATCGCGCAGGCGCTCGGGCTCGACGTCGAGAAGGTCACCGTGGAGCACGCCGAGAACGCCGGCTGCTACGGCCACAACGGCGCCGACGACGCGGCCTTCGACGCCGTCCTGCTCGCGCGCGCGGTGCCGGGCGTGCCCGTCCTGGTCCAGTGGACCCGCCAAGACGAGCTCGGCTGGTCGCCCTTTGGATCGGCCATGGTGGCCGAGGTGGCGGCGGAACTCTCCGAGGCGGGGCAGCTCGCCGGGTGGACCTACGACGTGTATGGCCAGGGGCACACGGCCCGGCCCGGCTACCGGGGAACTGCCGGCCTGCTGGCCGGCGCCTACCTGGAGCGACCGCTGCCCAGCCCGGTCGCCGACGACCCGCCCCTGGCCGCCGGTGGTGGCACCACCCGCAACGCTGTTCCGATCTACGGTGTAGGCGCGCGCCGGATCACCGGACACCGTCTCGTCGAGACCCCGATCCGGTCCTCCGCGCTGCGTGCGCTCGGCGCCTTCATGAACGTGTTCAGCATCGAGTCCTTCATGGACGAGCTCGCCGCGACGTGCGAGGAGGACCCGCTCAGATTCCGGCTCCGCCATCTCCAGGACGACCGGGCGCGGGCGGTCCTGGAGACCGCTGCGAGGGCCGCCCGGTGGGGCACGCCGGTTCCGGAGGGACGTGGGCGCGGCATCGGCCTCGCCCGGTACAAGGACCGGGGCGCCTACTGCGCGGTGGTGGCGGACGTCGAGGCCGAGGAGCGTGTCGTCGTCCGCAAGCTGACTGTCGCGGTCGACGTCGGCCGGGTCATCAACCCGGACGGCGTCCGCAACCAGATCCAGGGCGGCGCCACCCAGGCCACGAGCTGGACGCTAAAGGAGCGGGTGCGGTTCGACCGGCGACGGGTGACCAGCGTGGACTGGGAGACCTATCCGATCCTGCGGTTCAGCGAGGCGCCGGCGGTCGACGTACACCTGCTCGACCGGCCCGATCTGCCGTCCGTGGGAGCCGGAGAGGCGGCCCAGGGCCCTACCGCAGCGGCCATCGGCAACGCGGTCGCCGGCGCCCTCGGCGTTCGCGTCCGTGACCTACCCATCACCACCGATGCCGTGATCGCAGCCATCGAGTCACAGACCGACTGAAGCTCCGCCCACCCAGAGAGGGAGTACCACCATGGCCGACCCGTACATCAGCTACGTGCCCTTGGCGCAGATGGACGAGCGGATGCAGGAGGAGATGCACCGCTGTGCCCGCGAGGGCACCCCCCGTCCGGAGAGCTCAGCGGTCCGCGCCCACGCGCCGAACGCGTTCTGGGCCTTCGCCGACTCGTGGAAGGCGCTGTTCCACAGCGGCGTGTGTGACCACGCGATCAAGGACCTGTGCCGGGTCTACATCTCGCGGACCGTGAAGTGCGAGTTCTGCGGCAACCAGCGCTCCGCCAAGGCTGCCGCCGCCGGTCTGGAGGAGGCGAAGTACGACGACCTGCTCAACTTCGAGTCCTCCGACAAGTACGACGAGCGGCAGAAGGCCGCCCTCGCCTACGCGCAGGCGATCGCCTGGGGGGAGCAGGACCTCGACAAGCTGTGGCAGCGTCTCCGTGAGCACTTCACCGAGCCGGAGCTCGTGGAGCTCGGCTGCTGCATCGCCTTGACGTTCGGCCAGCAGAGCTGGATCCGGCTGCTGGGCATCGACCACCACCAGTACATGGCCGGCACCGACGCGTCGATGGCGCCGGGCTTCCGCACCGCGGAGGAGCTGGCGGCGAGCAAGGCGCGCGACGACTACTGGGCGAAGCGGTAGGAGCTGCAGCCAGGAAACGCACGGCGGGGGGCCCCCCCCCGGGGGGGCCCCCCCCCGGGGGGGGGGGGGGGGGGTTTGGGGGGGGGGGGGGGGGGGGGGGGTGTTTGGTGGGGGGGGGCCCCCCCCACCCCGGATTTAAAACCCCCA